>JAZKGV010000108.1:0-9108 GCA_040385725.1 Bacteroidota bacterium
GAAATGCAGTACCTTCGCCGCTCGTTTAAAAAAGCGTATATGAATATCAGAAATATAGCAATTATTGCTCACGTTGACCATGGTAAAACCACCCTGGTTGACAAAATTTTACACGCCACCCAGGTTTTCAGGGAAAACCAGGAAACAGGCGAATTGATCATGGATAGCAACGACCTGGAAAGGGAACGTGGTATCACTATCTTCAGTAAAAACATCTCCGTTAACTATAAAGGCGTTAAAGTTAACGTGATAGATACACCAGGCCATAGTGACTTTGGCGGTGAAGTGGAAAGGGTATTGAAAATGGCTGATGGTGTGTTGCTGTTGGTGGATGCGTTTGAAGGGCCAATGCCGCAGACACGTTTTGTGTTGCAGAAAGCGCTGGCGCTTGGGCTGCACCCGATAGTGGTTATTAATAAAGTAGATAAGCCAAACTGCCGTCCCGATGAAGTGCATGATGCAGTATTTGAGCTCTTCTTTAACCTTGATGCTACAGAAGAACAATTGGATTTTCCAACGATATACGGAAGCAGTAAAAATGGCTGGATGAATACGTCGCTGACGCAGACAGAAAACATTTTTCCATTGATGGATGCAATACTTGAATTTGTGCCGGAGCCAAAAGTAAATGAAGGCCCAACGCAAATGCAGATCACTTCACTGGATTATTCTTCTTTCCTCGGAAGGATTGCGGTGGGTAAAGTTGCCCGTGGCAGCGTTAAAGAAAACCAGCAGATAGCTTTGATGCAGGCCGATGGTACCATCAAAAAAATGAAAGTAAAAGAACTGTATGTGTTTGAAGGTATGGGCAAAAAGAAAACAACAGAAGTTTTTGCCGGTGATATTTGTGCAGTGGTAGGGTTGGAGAATTTTAATATCGGCGATACCATTGCTGATGTGGAAAACCCGGAAGCATTACCAGTGATCAGTGTGGATGAGCCAACGATGAGTATGCTGTTTGGTATCAACAACTCACCTTTCTTTGGTAAAGAAGGAAAGTTTGTAACCAGCCGCCACCTGCGTGACAGGCTGATGAAAGAAACAGAAAAAAACCTGGCGCTTAAAGTAGAAGACAGTGACAGTGCAGATAGTTTTAATGTGTATGGCCGTGGTATTCTTCACTTAGGTATCTTAATTGAAACCATGCGTAGGGAAGGTTTTGAATTGACGATCGGTCAGCCGCAGGTGTTAGTGAAAGAAATAAACGGGGTGAAGCATGAACCTTATGAAGTTTTGGTAGTGGATGTGCCTTCTGAATACAGCGGCAAAGTGATTGACCTGGTAACGCAGAAAAAAGGCGAAATGCTGGTGATGGAAACCAAAGGTGAAATGCAGCATTTGGAATTTGATATTCCTTCCAGAGGTTTGATCGGATTGAGAAGCAATATGCTTACCAGCACCGCAGGCGAAGCAGTAATGGCTCACCGTTTTCATGAATACAGGCCATGGAAGGGTACGATACCAGGCCGTAACAACGGTGTGCTGATGAGCAAAACAACAGAAAAAACAACGGGTTATTCTATTGATAAATTACAGGACCGGGGAAGGTTTTTTGTTGACCCGGGAGAAGAAGTGTACGCAGGCCAGATAATAGCAGAACATATTAAGCCAGGCGATCTGGTGGTGAATGCAACAGAGCCAAAAAAATTGACCAACCACCGTGCAAGCGGAACAGATGATGCTTCTAAAGCAGCACCAAAAATTTTGATGAGCCTGGAAGAATGTATGGAATATATTCAGCAGGATGAGTGTATTGAGGTAACTCCGAAAAGCATTCGTTTACGCAAAGTGATACTGAATGAAGATGACAGGAAGAGGGCGAGCAAATCAATGGCGGTAACAGCTTAATTAGTACAATTATAAAATATGTATCCGTCCCGACTGAAGTCGGGACGGATTTTTTTTGCCACGAATTACACGAATGAACACGAATTTTTTTGCCACAGATCAACACAGATGTTTTAATTCATGTAGGGTGGCAAATTTCTTTTCTGTGTTAATCTGTGCGATCTGTGGCCTTTAATCTTTTAACTTTGCAGGAGTGAAAAAAGCCGTAACTATATTATTCTTTCTTTTTTGTTTCATCTCTGTTGAGGTAACTGCACAATGCTCGCTATGTACTAAAACTGCACAGCAATTAGGCGAAGGGCCTGCGTCAGGATTAAACTCCGGTATTTTGTACCTGATGCTGGCACCATTTGCTATTGTAGGTGTGATAGGTTACCGCTGGTGGAAGAGTAACAGGTAATTAAAATGTTTGTATAAAACTGTAGAGGTTAAAATTATTTCCTGCAGCTTCTATTTTCCTTTTCAATTCTTCTTTATTTATATCGGTCATTCTTTTTTGTTGAATGAGATGCCAGGCTTTTTCTGCCAGCAACCAATGGCGTTTATTTTTGGTCGTTGGTCGTTGGTCGCCTGCCTGTCCGGTAGGCAGGTTAGTTGTGTTGCCGATGATAGCGTTTAATAATTCTTCAATCCCTTCCTTTTGTGAGGCGATGGTTTTTATAATGGGTATTGCCTGTTGTTTAGTATGAAAAGCAGGAGCCAACATCATTCTCAAATTCTTTACAAACAGGTCTGCATCGGGGCGGTCGCTTTTGTTTACAACAAAAATATCTGCTATCTCCATTAAGCCTGCTTTCATCGTTTGTATTTCATCACCGGCTTCAGGTACCACAGTTACTATCGTTACATCTGCTAATCCTGCAATTTCAATTTCACTTTGCCCCACACCAACAGTTTCTACAATGATGAAATCAAAAGGCGCCGCTTTTATCAGATCAGTTATCTCAATGATCTTTGGATGCAATCCACCCAGAGAACCTCTTGTTGCCAATGAACGGATAAACACATTTGGATGATTGTACCATTCACTCATTCTTATCCTGTCGCCGAGTAATGCACCCAAATTAAATGGAGAGGAAGGATCAACACAAAGAACTCCCACTTTTTTTTCTTTCCCTACAAGTAAATTTATTAAAGCATCTACTAAGGTACTCTTGCCTGCACCCGGCGGACCGGTGATGCCGATAACCGGAGTTGAAGACAATGGAAGCCTCTTCATTAAATCTTCATATCCTGCCGCTTCGTTTTCCACCAAAGAAATACAACGGGCCAATGCTTTTGTATCACCTTGCTGTATTTGTTGTAAGTATTGTGGCCACATCAAACAAAAATCCGGGTTATTAGCTTTAATTCCAAATCAGCCTTGGGAATGAAGAATTACGAGTGAGGAATGACGAATATTTTCTCCGCCGACATACATTATACCGTTAAAAACAGTTTGAAATTTGTACGGTAAACCAATTCGTCATTCTGCATTCGCAATTCGTAAATTGATTATTCCCAATCCGTCATTTCTTTGCCTCATTTCGTAAGGCAAACCCATTGAATAAAAGTACATTTACGGCTTACAATTTTATTCAACAGCAGGCGGAAAGGTAATTTGTCACAGCACATCAATATAGCTTTAGTAGGAAACCCCAACAGCGGTAAAAGTTCATTATTTAATTTGCTTACCGGGCTTAATCAACAGGTGGGCAACTTTCCCGGCGTTACAGTTGATAAAAAAACAGGGCAGTGTAAAATTTCTGAAACAATCAGTTCTACATTGATCGATCTTCCCGGCACTTACAGCTTATATCCAAAACGGGCAGATGAATGGGTGGCATATAAAGTGCTGCTGCTGCAGGATAAAGATATTCAACCAGACATGGTCTTGCTGGTAGCAGATGCCAGCAACCTGAAAAGAAACCTTCTTTTTTGTTCGCAGATCATTGATCTGAAAATTCCGGTGGTGATGGTATTAACCATGACAGACCTTGCTCATCAAAAAGGGACACAGATAGATATTAGTGGTTTAGAAAGAGAATTAGGTGTTCCCATCGTGGCAGCTAATCCAAGAAAAAACAAAGGTGTTGTTCAAATAAAAAAAATAATAGAGCAAACAGTTGCTTCTCATTTTGTAAGCCCACGCCCGTTTATTGATGCAGATGAACTGGCAGCACAACCAATTGCTGCTGTAAAAGTATTGATCCCTCATATAAGTGATTATAAAGCGGTACACTTCCTGATCAATCATGAACATTTTTCACTGCCTGCTTCTTTGCAAAAAGATATTGAAGCGATTGAAGTAAAAAATAATTTCAATCCCACCAGGACACAAGCGGAAGAAATAATGAGCCGCTACACCCGTATCAAGCATATCATGCAAACCACAGTGGTGGAAGCAGACCCATTAAAGAAAGCATTGCGTACAGAAAAGCTTGATAATATTTTTCTGCATCGCCGCTGGGGCTATATTATTCTATTGACTGTTTTGTTTTTATTGTTTCAGTGTGTATTCTGGATCGCACAATACCCGATGGATGGAATTGAATGGGCTTTTGGTAAAATAAGTGGTTTTGTAAGTAATGCTTTACCCGAAAGCTGGTGGGCAGACCTGTTAGTGAATGGTGTGCTGGCTGGTTTAAGCGGCATCCTGGTTTTTATTCCGCAGATAATGATCTTATTCGGATTGATAACCTTGCTGGAAGACACCGGCTATATGGCAAGAATAAGTTTTCTTACCGACAAGCTTATGCGTAAGGTGGGATTGAATGGAAAAAGTGTGATGCCGATGATCAGTGGCTTTGCCTGTGCCGTACCTGCTGTAATGAGTGCCCGGAATATCGAGAACAGGAAAGAACGTTTGCTTACCATTATGGTAACACCGTTGATGAGCTGCAGTGCCAGGTTGCCTGTTTATACCATTCTTATTTCTTTGGTTATTCCTTCCAAATTATACCTTGGTTTTTTGAGCCTGCAGGGTTTGGTGATGATGGGGCTTTATTTACTGGGAACGGTAATGGCATTGATCGTTTCTTATGTAATGAAGTTCTTCATCAACATAAAAGAAAAAAGTTTTTTCATACTGGAACTACCGGTTTACCGTAGCCCAAGGTGGAGCAACGCTTTAACAACCATGATAGAGAAGGCGAAAATATTTGTATTTGATGCCGGTAAAGTGATAATGGTGATAAGCCTGTTGCTGTGGGGGCTTAGCAGTTTTGGCCCACCGCAAAAAATGGAGGCAGTAAAGGTAAAGTATGAACAACTTGTCAAACAAGATCCATCGCAACTGGAAGAACTGAATAAACTGCAAAAGACGGAATCACTCGAAAATTCTTTTGCCGGTATCTTAGGCAAAACGATTGAACCTGTAATCCGCCCGCTTGGATTCGATTGGAAAATTGGTATCGCACTTATTACGTCATTTGCAGCAAGAGAAGTTTTTGTAGGCACCATGGCAACATTGTATAGCGTAGGGGACAACAGCGATATAAACAACAGTACATTACGGCAAAAAATGGCGGCTGCAACCAAATCAGACGGAACCAAAGTATATACACTGGCTACCGGCTTATCCCTTATGATATTTTATGTATTTGCCATGCAGTGTATGAGTACATTGGCAGTTGTAAAAAGAGAAACCCGTAGCTGGAAATGGCCCTTGATACAATTAGCCTACATGACAGGACTGGCCTACCTTTTAAGTTGGATCATTTACTCAATTTTTTAACGCAATCGATACCACAGTTTATAGGCTTTAGTTAATAACTAATTCCGTTTTTTGACCGTATTTTCTGCAACTTTGCAGATTCCAAAAAAAATGATTTGTGAGAAAATTTCTTTTCCTTAGCTGCTTTATATCAACCGCATTATCACTACAAGCGCAATGGAAACCTGTTGCATTAAATTATAACCATTTAAAGCGCCCGGATTATTTTATCCCTACGGCCATGCATTTTTCTGATACTTCAAATGGCTTTCTTTTAACCACAGCGGGGCTGATGCAGCTAAAAGAAAATTTGTGGCGACCTGCAAATATTATTGTCAATGATTCTTTACCATTTACATACACCAATGTTTTTACAGTAAACCCACGCAATACTTTTTTGTGTGGCTACGATGGGAAAGTGTCATTATTTAATGGTGATACAATCAGTATCCTTTTTAAAGTGGATGAATCGGAAACCGTGAACATAACACTCAATACGATCTTTATGCTCGACAGCACTAATGGCTGGGCAGCAGGAGAAAACGGGACTGTTGTAAAAATTGAAGGCAGCAACCACATCATGCAAAACCTGCTGCCCATGTACAGTTTCAGGGATATGTATTTTGATACACCTGAGCATGGATGGATGATTGGTTATATACCTGAACATATTGAAGATGGAGGTGTGATATTTGAATTTAAAGACGGTTTTTGGGATGTACACAGTGCATTGCCCGGGCAATTGTTTGATATAGAATTTTCGTCGCCAGGCAATGGCTTTATTACCGGCGAGCATGATATATACCGTTTTGTCAGCGAAGCAAATGAATGGCAATCAGAGAACATAGAGGATTATTACCCGCAGTTGCACTTATCAATGCTGGATGATAATTACGGCATCAGCGTTTCAGACAACAATACAAATTTCGTGTATGAAAATGGTATATGGTTCCACGGCCCGCCTGCCGCTGTAGCTGACCTGCAGAGTGTTAAAACAATTGATTATAACAGGGCGTGGGCAATGTCGCAGATCGGCAATAACAATCCTTCCGATCTGAATGATGGAAAAGTACAAAGGCTGCAGGATAATGTGTGGGAAGGCTTTTCATTAAAGTATTTAGATTCTGTATTTATACAACCAACAGATTTTGCTATCACAAGTATCAATTCAATTGATGAAGAAAATATTTGGTTCAACGGTCAATATGTGGGTTTGACTTCTTATAAAAACTGGCCTGATAGCGCCCCGGTATTAAACAGCGATACATTTTATATAGCACTAAAAATGTTTTCCCAGGATTTTGGTTTGGGCTTCGATGGTAATTTGCTTGAATGGAACGGGGAATACTGGATAAATAAAAATATTGATCCTGTGATGAATCCTGATACCAGCATTGCTAATGTGTGTATGCATGTTTTTAATGACACAAGCGGTTACCTCTGCCGGCAATACTTTACCTGGTCTTCCGGTGAAATAAGAAATGTAGTGGCAAAATATGATTATCAAACAAACTCTCTTGCACCTGCTGTTACCTTAGGCACCAAATCTGCGTTCGATATTCATTTTGCAGATACAGAAAATGGCTGGATAGTTGGCGACAGTGGCTTAACAGTAAGATATGCAGACAACAATTGGCAAACATTGCCGGCCATTACAAACAAAAGGTTAACCGCTGTTTTCTCTGTTGACGCTGCTACCGCATGGGCTGTAGGAGATGAAGGCGTTTTACTTAAATATGATGGGGCGGCATGGGTGCAATATTCATTAGCGACCGAACAAAATTTACGCAGCATTTTTTTCACTAGCAGTAATGATGGATGGATAACAGGCGATTCCGGTTTAATATTCAGGTATAATGGAACAGACTGGGTGAGAGATTCATCAGGTAATACCAATACTTTATACACTATCCACATGTTTGATTCAACGTATGGCTTTGCCGGAGGTGATAATGGCCTCGTATTGCAATACATAAAACCTTTACCTCCTGTAGTGCCTGAAAAAAAATTCTGTGAGTTTGGCGATTCTTATTTTGTTTACCAACCAGGAGGCGACAGTTATGTTTATCAATGGCAGGTTGATGCTGGTAATGGATTTGAAAACATCGCTGATGATATAGTTTTTTCAGGAACCAACAATGATACTTTATGGTTAACAGCCATGCCACCTGAATTATATGGTTACAAACTCCGCTGCATTGCTTCGTTTGAAGGTGTTGATTCTGTAAGCAACATTGAAGAGTTGAAATTTATCAATCGCTGGACAGGCGCAATAAGCACTGCATGGGAAGACCCGGGAAACTGGAGTTGCGGTTCATTGCCCGGAGAAAATACAGATGTGGTTATTCTTTCAGGAGAAATTATTATTAACACTGACGAAAACATCAGGAGTTTATCTCTTTCACCGGGTGTAAATATCACTCTTGCCGAAGGCGCAGCATTAAACATTCTTAAATAAAATAAACCCCGGAAAATTCCCGGGGTTTATTTTTTCTACCAATCAACAGCCCTGCTTATCTTGTTTTTTACCTGCGGATAAAGGCTCTTATATAATTCACTTAACACATCTTCTTTGTTGGGCTGATAATAACGGTTGTTTACCAACTCCCAGTCCCTGTTGCTTAAGGCACGGCTGTCGCCGGAATAAGAAGCTACTTCCTGCTGCCAGTTGTACGAATCGGTGAAAGTGTCGAATAGAATATTTTTTTGAGCCACTTCATCTGTTACATTCATATCCATTTGTGCACTGGCATTGAACGACCTTCTTTGAATATGCATGGTGGCATATACTGTTCTGTAAGCAGGCCTGCCCGCTGTATCTTTTCCTTCTTCAATTTTTGCACTCACATTTCTTGTATAGTTATAAATACCTGGCGAAGGGATATTTACATTCTTTACTGTGAGATCAACGATCCAGTCTGCATTTACATTATCACGTTGTGCCAGCCAGTCAGTATAAAATTTTGCAGGATAGCGGCCACCATTTTTTCCGCCAAGGTCTGTTGTTAAGTTTTGAGGAAAGTTAGCAGCGGTCAGATCAAATCCGCTGTTATTCATTCCACTGTTAAAGAAAAAGCTGTTGTCCTGCACAGGATTTATCACAATGCTTACAATACCTTTTCTTCTTGCAGAATCCATCATTGATTCACTTCCATTATAATTATTTATCCAGCTATCGGCTTTTTTAAATGCTGCATATGCTTTACGATAATCTTCCCAGTTGTTGTTATTATAATATTCAACAGCCAATTGATAATAATCTTCTGCCGCCATTTCCCTTGTTGAATCAATTTGTTTTTGATAACTAACTGCTGTTACCAGGTTATTGGCTGCTGATGAATTGATTATTTCATTGTACATATCCTGCAATATGTAATATTCACTGTTTATCCTGTCCCAACGGTTTAATTCACCGCTGTTTTTGTAATTATCAATATTGCTTAAATGCGTTTGCTGCAGTTGTGCATATACTTCAGGCAATGCTGCTGTTGCCAATTCATCAGCAGGTTTTTTATTCAGTTGCTTGATGATGTTATACAACGTTTTGTCTTCGTTGCGGTGTGCTA
>JAZKGV010000108.1:9121-19047 GCA_040385725.1 Bacteroidota bacterium
TGTAATTGCTGGTAAAAATCTGGTCATGGCTTTTATTTTCTAAGTAAAATGCAAAGCCAATACCAAGTAAAGAGGGTAAATTGATTGTTGGGTTATTTTTAACAAACGAACAGCCTGGAAGTTTCCAGGCTGTTCGTTCAAAATCATTTTTTAATCTGCGAATCTGCGGTAACTAACTCACATCCCAGCTCACACTTCCATCTTTCTCATCTTTCATCACAATACCTAAAGCAGTTAGCTGGTTGCGTATTTTATCAGATGTGGTGTAATCCTTTTTGTTTTTCGATTCATTTCTTATATCGATCAACAGATCCATCACGCCTTTAAAAGTTTCATTATTACCAGATGAAATACTTTGCAAACCAAAAATATCTTCCAGGTATAAAGCAAATTGTTTTTGCAACAGGCTTACAGTTGAAGCAGACAACGCACCTGTTTTAATATGCCCATCTTTTATTGAATTGATAACAGACGACAGATCAAACATATTTGCCAGCACTTTCGCTGTGCTGAAATCATCGTCCATAAATTCTTCAAACTCGTTCACCATTGTCTGCACTCTTGCATCCAGTTGTTTGTCTCCGGCTTCTTCATTACCTGCAGATGATAATTTCTTCAGTACTTCAAACGATTCCCATAAGCGCTTCAATGCTTTTTCACTCGCCACCAACGCTTCGCTGCCAAAGTCTAACGGGCTGCGGTAGTGGCTCTGTAAAATGAAGAACCGTATCACCATCGGGTGAAATGCCTGCGTCAATAATGGATGGTTGCCGCTGAACATTTCAGTCAACTTAATAACATTGTTATAGCTCTTACCCATCTTTTTCCCGTTGATGGTGATCATGTTATTATGCATCCAGTATCTAACCGGCGCATGATGATTGCAGATGGTGCTTTGTGCTATCTCACTTTCATGATGAGGGAACTGCAGGTCCATGCCACCACCGTGAATGTCAAACTCTGCTCCCAAATATTTAGTGGCCATCGCCGAGCATTCAATATGCCAACCCGGAAAGCCTTCGCCCCAGGGGCTTACCCAACGCATGATATGATCTGGTGCAGCCGATTTCCATAAAGCAAAATCTGCCCTGTCCCTTTTTTCTTCCTGGCCATCAAGCTCTCTTGTTGTTTCCAGCAATTCATCAATTACACGGCCGCTTAGTTTTCCATAATCATGACTGGCTGCATATTTTTTTACATCAAAATATACCGAGCCGTTTTTTTCATACGCATAGCCGGCAGCAATGATCTTTTTTATCATTTCAATCTGCTCCACTATATGCCCTGTAGCAGTTGGTTCAATACTTGGCTCTTTACAGTTAAACTCTTTAAAAGCCCAATGAAAAAGGTTAGTGTATTTCTGCACCAGTTCCATCGGCTCCAGTTTTTCAAGCTGTGCTTTTTTTCCTACTTTATCTTCCGCTTCTCTTCCTTCTTCTTCAAAATGGCCGGCATCAGTAATGTTGCGTACATACCGCACTTTGTATCCTTTGTGCAGGAGATAGCGATAAACTACATCAAAGGTGATATACGGTCTTGCATGTCCCAAATGGCTTTCGCCACTTACCGTGGGGCCGCACACATACATGCCCACATGGCCGGGAGTAATAGGTTTAAATTCTTCCTTTTGCCTGGTGTAAGAGTTATGAATTTTTAAAGACATCTTGGTTTATTCGTTTACTTGTTTATTCGTTTTTTGAAACGGGCATTTGTATTTCAATCAGCATCGTTGTGTCACTCACTTATACCTGTATATCATTAAGCCACTTTTTTTGAAAAATAAAAGAGAGAGCAAACACAAAGAAATCCGTTAATAGTCACAAAAGCTTTCGGAACAAATTATGTGATTTGAAAATAGCATCGTAGTCTTTCTGTTTTGCAAATATAATTTTTAAAATCAATCATCCTTTTTCTTTCCCAGGTCAGCAATAATGGGATAGTGATCGCTCAGTTTTACCGGCAACCTCACAAACTGGTTTACAGTAAACGATGGGCTGGCAAAAATATTATCGATCCGCAGGGTAGGGGCAATGCCTGTGAATGTCCGCCCAAGGCCGCTGCCTTTTTCTTCAAACGCATTTTGCAGGTTTTCACCAATTGTTTGATAAGCATACGAGTTAGGCACATCATTAAAATCGCCACACACAATTACCTTGTAAGGGCTTTTGTCAATTTCCTCTCTCACTCTTTTAACCTGTTCCTCCCGAAGCAAAAAACCCTGCTTGAATTTATAAATTAACCTTTTCGAACGCTTCAGATCCTCTGTTGATTCTAAACTCGGGTCATTAATAAAAGCCTTGTTGCCATCTGAAAATTTCAGCGACTGCAAATGAACATTAAACACCCGTATGGTATCGCCATCTTTTACAATATCCACGTACTGAAAATCTGAATTATAATTATGAGGGGGAAAACTAAGCCTTTGTTTGTTTATGATAGGATACCTTGAAAAGATAATGGTGCCAAAGTGCTGGTGTACTAAAAAGTCATGCCTGAAATCATAACTAAAAAAGAACTCGGGGAAGTTGAGTTTTTCTGCATATTCAAACACTGAAAAAAAACTGTACCGGCGGTAATAAGCGGTGTTAAGGTTGATCAATGTATCGGCCGCCACCATTTCCTGGAAACAGGCAATATCCGGCTTATACTTATTTATCAGCGCCAGCATATCATCCCTCTTTTCAGGTTTCCTTTTGTAATACAACAGATCAAACTGTTCCACATTCCAGCTCATCACCCTCAGGTCTTCTGCTTTAGGCACTGCATCAAACTGCGATGAAAACCTGAACGGGATAATGTTCATTAATGGGAATACCGATATAGCTATGGCAACAATTGATATAAGCGACCAGCCCCTTTTTACAAAAAGCCAGAAAACAATAAACAATATCAGCAGGATGAACAAATAAAAAGACGCCAGCGGCAAAAAACCAAAAGGCCAGCCGAGTGTAAAGAAAAATTTTCCATAGCAGCCCATTACAAATAATGCAGCAGCGATACTATTGGAAACAATAAAAAACTTTTTTGATAACCTGCGGAAAAGGCTTTTAGGCATGGTATAAAGTTAGCAAATGCAGGGAAAATTTTTCATAGCTGGTTTTATAAATCTTCCTCCGCAGCCCTTTTTAAAATATTTTTTTCCTCATCGGTAAGAAAATGATAACCCTTCTGGTTTATTTTATCCAATATTTCGTCTATCCGTTGTTGTGTTACGTTGCTGCTTTTCCTGTAAGGTTTTCTTTCGCCGGTATTGTAAAATACTTTTTCTTTTACAGCCCTGTTGGCATGCTTTTTCTTTGGATTGAATACATTCATACACCAATAGTAAAAGTTATTCATCCATACACTTCCATCCTTTCCTTTACGCACAAAATACACAAATATAAAACCTGCACCTGCACCTGCCAGATGTGCAAGGCAGAACGGGGTGCCGGTACGTACAGCAGCAGCAAAATCAATGATTATAAATATCGTTGTAAGCACCCATATAGGAATACCGCCGCCAATGTTGCGGAAGAAACGGTAATCAGGTGCCAGCATGGTAGCTGCCGCAGCCAGTGCTATATTAGAAGCATTGGCACCATACAACCAAAAAACATTACTGTATTGCCTTGAACCCGGCAACAGGTTTACAGCAATAATAAAAACCACCGCACCGGCAAGCCCACCATAAATGTAAACAGGTATCAATCTTTTATTGCCGCTTAATCCCTGTAAAATAAAACCAAATGTCCAAAGCCAGAGCATATTGCCCAGCATATTCCAAATGCTGATGTGGGTGAACATGGCGGTAAGCAGCGTCCATGGGCGTGTTACTAAACTTGACAGGTTTGCAGGCAGTTGAAACCAGGGTAACACTTCAGCTGCAAATGCTGTTTTGCTTCCCTGCATATTGCCATATATCACCTCAATTACCAGTAGTAAAATATAAACGGCAATATTAATGGTAACCAATGCCACCAATGCATTATTGTCATCCCCCAGTGTAAATCTTCTCCGGGGCTGCTTATAATCCATATACCTGTCTGCCTCTCCCATAAAAAAATGTGTTTACTACAAATTTACATTTCCCTGTTTATATAACTGTTAAGGTTAGTAAAACGTTTTACGATTGGTTTTGTTCCAGTAATAGATCAGCACAAAACCAACGATGGCACCACCAAGGTGAGCAAAATGGCCTACATTATCACCAACTGAAGGGTTGATGCCACCAAACAGATCAATAAGAACGAATACGGGTATTACATATTTTGCTTTAACGGGTATCGGAATAAACATGATGAACATTTCTGTATTCGGAAAAAGATAAGCAAAGGCTGCCATCACTCCCATAATAGCACCCGAAGCTCCGATCATTGAGTATTCCTGCTTATATACATGCACTACTTCTGCCATGGATATGCTATGTTCCGAAGCTAAAGAAAGACCCTGAACGCTTTTTGCAAACATATCTGCACTGTAAGGAATGGTAAGCTGTGTAAGCAAGCCGGCACCTAAACCACAAATGAGGTAGAATATCAAAAACCGTTTGGAGCCGATATAATTCTCCAGCATAGTACCAAACATAAACAGGGAGAACATATTAAAAAAAATGTGGCCAGGCCCCCCTGTATCATGCATGAACATGTGTGTAATAAGCTGATGTGGTTTAAAGTCGGAGGATTTAAAATAGTGTAATGATCCCCAGTCTGTAATATTAAAAGCAGTAAAAAAGTTTTGTACCAGATACACCAACACATTAATAATAATAAGATTTAAAACAACCGGGGTAATTCTTTGCATCAGCTATAAGTTTGAAATGCAATTTCGGGATTGTTTGCCTTATAAACAGAATCTTAGCAGTTAATTATGATGAATGAACTATTGGTAGGCTTCTTCCAGCTGTTTCAATAATTTACCTTTCACATTTACAGGAATAAATGCCGCATTAACAGCATTTACATTGCACTCATAAAAATCCTGTTTTGTCCAGCCAAAATTTTGATGCAGTTTATTGTATTCCCTATTCAGGGTAATATCAACAATGGTGCGGCAGTCGGTATTGATGTTTAATAAAACACCTTTCTTTTTTAAGGAATCAACAGGATGGTCTTTGTATGTATCGTACATCGATGTCTGCACATTGCAGCTCGGACAAATTTCCAGGTGTATCTTTTTTTCTTTTAAATGCGATACCAATTTTTCGTCTTCTGCACTTCTTGCTCCATGCCCGATCCTGGTTGGTTTAAAATGTTCCAGTACTTCCCATACACTCTCGGGACCGGCAGCTTCGCCACCATGAGCAGTAATGTGAAGGCCTTTTTCCTTTGCATACTTAAATGCAGATATATGATTGGTGACCGGGCAACCTGCTTCATCGCCTGCAATATCAAAGCCTGCTACATAAGTGCCGGCAAACTGTTCCACCAGCTTTACTGTTGCCATGCTTTGCTCTTCGGTGTAGTGACGAAGTGTACACAATATCAGCCTAGCCTCCAGGCCTGTTTGTTTTACAGCTTCCGCAGTAGCCGCTTCAATTGTTTGCACCACTTCATAAGGCGTTAATCCTTTTTCCAAATGAAGAAAAGGGGCAAACCTTATTTCAGCATAAATGACATTGTCTTTTTTTAATTGTTCAAACAAATCCTCCACTACCAGTTCTAATGCCTCCTTTGTCTGCATCAGTTGAAAACCTTTTACTGCCCGTTTTAAAAAATCAACAAGGTCATAACATTTTGGCGGTGCAATAAATTCATGGTTGTATTGTTCCTGTGTAACAGATGGATCTAATTTTTTCACCACCTCGTAACTGAGGCTGCAATCGAGGTGAAGGTGCAATTCTACTTTTGGCAGTGTATCGAAATCCATTTAGTTGAAAGTTGATAGTTGAAAATTGAAAGTGCTTCATTCATAATCCCACATTCGTAATTCGTCATTATAAGAATTGAAGTACTTCATTGATATGTGTTACCTGCTTAAAATTAGCATGTTCCACTTTATGTTCTACATGCTCATGTGCCCAGGTAGTGTGATAAGGAATATGAATGGCATGGCCGCCAATGGCCAATACAGGCAACACATCGCTTTTTAGTGAATTGCCCATCATTAAGAATTCTGAAGGTAGAATATCCAAATGTTTTATCAATTTTTTATAATCGGCTTCCTGCTTATCACTCATTATTTCAATGTGGTGAAAATAATGTTCCAGTCCTGATTTTTTTAGTTTACGTTCCTGGTCAAGCAGGTCGCCTTTGGTGGCAACAACCAAACGATATTTTCCTTTTAATGCTTTTAAAACTTCTTCTACCCCTTCGAGCAATTCAATATCTTTTTGCAATAATTCTTTTCCAAAGCCTAATGCTTTTTCAATTACTTCAATACTTAGTGTATTGTTAGTTATCCTTAATGCGGTTTCGATCATGCTTAGCATAAAACCTTTTACACCATATCCATACAGTGATAAATTATCGATCTCTGTTTTGAATAATTCTTTTACCAATGTATGTCGTGGCAGGTAATCTTCCAACAGGTCGCAAAACTTTTCCTCTATCTCTTTGAAGTAAGGTTCATTCACCCAAAGGGTATCATCAGCATCAAAGGCTATTACTTTAATATTCATATATCAATCAATTAGCAGTAGCTGCCAAATTGCAAATGTAGGAAAGGTATGGTCTAATATTATTTTAAAATGTTGGCTACCTCAACCTCAACTCCACCACACACTCAATATGATGTGTATGAGGAAACATATCCACCGGTTGTATTTTTTCTACTTTATATTTTGCATCAAGTAAAGCAAGGTCTCTTGCCTGTGTGGCAGGATTACAACTTACATACACAATTTTGGGTGCTGCAATTTCCAACAGTTTTTCAACCAGGGTTGCATGCATACCGGCACGGGGCGGATCAGTAATAATTACATCGGGCCTGCCATGTGTTGCAAAAAATTCATCATCACAAATTTTAATTACATCGCCTGCAAAAAATTCTGCGTGGGTAATATTGTTAAGCGCTGCGTTTTCTTTGGCATCTTCAATGGCTTCAGCAACCACTTCCACACCAATAATTTTTTTTGCCTGTTGGCTTACAAAAATGCCAATACTGCCGGTACCACAATACAGATCATACACAATTTCATTACCGGTTAAGCCAGCAAAGTCTCTTGTAATTTGGTATAGTTTTTCTCCCTGTTTTGTATTGGTTTGAAAAAATGATTTAGGGCCGATCTTAAATTTAAAGTCCTCTAAATGTTCTATTGCATAGCCTTTTCCAAAATAAACCTTCGGCTCTAAGTCATAAATACTATCGTTCCATTTAGGATTAATAGTGTAAAGTAATGTTGTGATAGAAGGAACCCTTTTTAAAATAAAATCCAGCAACTTTATTCTCTCTGTTTCCTCTTCATATCCCAAACAAATATTCACCATCAGTTCACCACTAGTGCAATAGCGTATAATGATATTCCTGAGCCAGCCTGTATGTTGTTTTATATCGTAGAAGGAATAATTATTTTCTTTTACAAACTCACGGATGCTGTTTCTTATTTGATTGTTCACATCGTCCATCAAATAACATTCATTGATATCAATTATCTTATCAAATATTCTCGGCACATGAAAGCCCAATGCGTTCTCTTGTTTTATTTCCTCTGCCTGTCCAATTTCTTCCTTGCTTAAGTAGCGTTTGTTGCTGAATGTAAATTCCAGTTTATTCCGGTAATATTTTGTTTTATCACTGCCAATAATCGGCAACATCGCAGGTAGTTCCACTTTTCCAATTCGTCTAAAATTTTGTTCTACTTCCTGCTGCTTATACTCCAATTGTTTTTCGTAAGGCAGCATTTGCCATTTACACCCGCCGCAGGTTCCAAAATGTTGGCAAAATGGCTCCGTTCTTTCTGCAGAATACTCATGAATTTTGGTAACCCTTCCTTCGCCCCAATCTTTTTTATTGGTGCTTACAAACACATCCACCACATCGCCGGGCACAGCGCCTTCAATAAATATTACTTTACCATCCACCTTTGCCAGCGACTTGCCTTCAGCCGCATAGCCGGTAACCAATACGTTTTCGAGTGTAAATTTTTTTCTTTTCACAGCCGCAAAAGTACTGGCTACAATTCATATAAAAAGCCACGAATAACACTAATTGTTACGAATCATTCGTGTTCATTGGTGTCATTCGTGGCCAAAAAAAGTATATGGCTACCGTTCTTTGTTAACGATTTGTAATTTTTAAAATGTCATATACCGGCCGATGTTGGCAGAACGTTGATTTTAGGTATTTTTACGCCTTACTGAAAATTATGAAGCGACTATTTCTACCCATGCTGTTTTGCTCTTTATCAATACTTGCAACAGCACAAAATGCAGGTTTTAAAATCACATTAAATATTCCGCAGTATAAAAGCGGTATTGCTTTTCTTACTTATTACAGTGGTAAGAATTTTAATATTGAAGATTCGGCTGCGGTAAATGCCCAGGGAGTAGCGGTGTTCCAGGGAAAGAAAAAATTACCCGGCGGCATTTATTCTATCTTTCTTCCCGGCAAAACAAAGTATGCCGACCTGTTTATAGATAAAGAACAGCTGCTTACTGTAAAGATGGACTCAACCGACCTGGTAAACAAAATGATCGTTACCGGTTCAAAGGAAGATGCGCTGTTCAGGGAATATCAAAAATATGTAGCGATAAAAGGCAAGGCCTGGGAACAGGAAAAGACGGCGTATAATAACTCCCGGACAAAAGAAGACTCTGCACTGCATGAAGCGAATTACAATAAGTATAATAAAGAATTGAACGACTACAGGGAGAATGTTATAAAAACCCAGCCACAAACGATGCTGGCCACGGTACTCAATGCAATGAAGGAAGCGCCTGTTCTTCATGCAAAGCCGGCAAACCGTTCCGACTCCCTGGAAAATTATTATTACTATAAAAAACATTATTGGGATGGCATTACTTTCATGGATGAACGCATCATCCGCACTCCTTTCTTTTTGCCTAAATGGGAAAAATTTTATCGTGAAATAGTTATTCAGCACCCTGACAGCATTATTAAGGAAATGGATTACCAATTGCTGCTGGCCCGTAGCTGCCCGGAGATGTACAGGTTTATTTTAAACTGGAGCACCGATGAGTACATCAATCCAAAATACATGGGGCAGGATAAAGTTTTTATACACCTGTTTGAAAAGTATCATGGGCCAGGCCTCACCAATTGGCTGAATGAAAAACAAATGGAAGCTATCAAGCGCAGGTATTATATGGTAGTAAGTACAGCGATAGATGCGCCGGCTCCTCCCCTGGAAATGCTTGATACTGCAGGCAAGCCTGCCCCGCTATACAATCTAAAAGCAGAATATACACTTGTAATTTTCTGGGACCCAAATTGTGGGCATTGCAAAGAAGAGATACCAAGGCTTGATTCATTTTATAAAGCAAGCTGGAAAAAAGAAGGCGTAAGGATATATTCCGTTTTATCTGCCGATTCAAAAGAAGATGTGAAACCAGCCTGGTTAAAATTTATACATGAGCATGGGCTTGACGAATGGACGAATGTATATTCAAGCAAAGAAATGGAAGATGCAGACGCTGCGGCACAAAAACCAAGCTACCGCCAGTTGTATGATGTGATCATGACACCAACAGTTTTACTGCTTGATAAGAATAAAAACATAATCGCTAAAAAATTAAACCTGAAACAAATTGACGAATTGCTGCAGGTAAAAATAAATTCCTCCAAAACCAAATAGTACAAACTGCAACACATGAAGCACTTTTTTTTATTGCTTGTTATTTCATTTACTATAACCAACAGCTTTTCGCAAACCCTTTTTACTTACGGCAACAATGCTGTTGGTAAGGATGAATTTTTAAGGGCTTATAATAAAAATAAAACGCCGGTTACCGATAAAGAAAAATCATACCGGGAATACCTTGACCTTT
>JAZKGV010000108.1:19057-47510 GCA_040385725.1 Bacteroidota bacterium
TATTCAAAATTCAAGCTGAAAGTAAAAGCAGCACAGGAATTGAAGCTTGATACTTTGCCACAACTGAAATATGATGTACAGAATTTCAGTAGCCAGGTGGAAGAGAGTTACCTAAATGACGACAGCCGTGTGGGCATGCTGGTGGATGAAGTATTTAACCGCAGCCAAAAAGATATTCATCTTCTGCATTTTTATATAACTATCAACAGCAACATGATCGTCGCTGATACGGTAAAAGCAAACAAAGCCATTGAAAAAATAAGGCAGCGGTTGCTGGCGGGTGAAACAGACTATGATAAAATGGTAAGTGAGATAAGTGATGAACTGATACCGGTAAAAGGAAAAGACCTTGGTTATATTACCGCCCTCACAGTGCCTTATGAAATTGAAAACCTGGTGTATGGTTTAAAGCCCGGTGGCGTTACAAATGTTTACCGCACTAAATCCACACTGCATGTTTTTAAAATTGCCGATGAAAGAAAAAGCGCCGGCAAATGGAGAGTGGCGCAGATATTATTTGCCGTGCCGCCAACTGCTGATGAATTTGAAAAAAAACAAATTGAAAAATTAGCTGATTCTGTTTATGCTGTTTTACAAGCCGGTGGAAACTTTGCTGAACTGGCAAAGAAACACAGCGACGACCGAATTACTTATCTCACCGGTGGTGAAATGGCAGAGTTTGGTACAGGTAAATTTGAAATCCCCTTTGAAAAAGCGGTGTTTGCATTGCAAAAAGATGGTGACATCACCAGGCCCATCTTTACCGGCTATGGTTACCACATTGTAAAACGCCTGGAGCAAAAACAAATACCAACAGATAAAAATGATGAAGCTTATATGGCTGCATTAAAACAACAGGTGGTACAGGATGCAAGGATAAATGTTGCCAAAGCAAGCTTTATGAAAACGGTGATGACAAAGACAGGCTTCAAAAGAAATGTGGCGGTAAAAGATGAACAGCTTTTTAAATATGCCGATAGTGTTGTTTCAACCAAAGAAGTGGGTAACTACCCGATAAAGAAAATGGTGCTGTTCAATTTTGCCAAATCAAAAGTTACAGGAGGAGATTGGCTGCATTTTGTAAAAGATTACAAACTAAACCCGGATGTGTACAAAGGAGAGAACAACAAAGCATTATTAGAAAAATACAAAAACACTGTTGCCCTGGAATACTACAGGAAACATTTACAAGAGTATAGCGACGATTTTAAATACCAGATGCAGGAGTTCAAAGAAGGCAACATGTTGTTTGAAGTAATGGAAAGAAATGTATGGAGCAAAGCGGCGAATGACAGCATTGGTTTAAAAAAATACTACGAAGCACATAAAGCGAAATACCAATGGGCAGAAAGCGCTTCGGTTTTATTGTTTAGTGCCAATAGTATGGAAGCGGCGAACGAGGCGATCACTGCATTAAAATCCGGTAAGGCATGGAAAGATATTGCTGAACAAAGTGAAGGAAAATTGCAGGCAGATTCCGGCAGGTACGAAATAAACCAATTGCAGTTACCAGAAGGTACCACTGCAACCGCCGGCCTGGTAACAACACCACAGTTAAACAGTACAGATAATACTGCCAGCTTTATTAAAGTGCTGCAATTATACAAGGCCAACCAGCAACGCAGCTTTGAAGAGGCAAAGGGCCTTGTGATAAATGATTATCAAAATGAACTGGAGGAAAAATGGATCGCAGCGTTAAAAAAGAAATACCCGGTAAAAGTGAATGAAGCGGTATTTCAATCTTTGTTGAAATAAAAAACTAGTAATAAATCAAAAGGCATCCGTTGGCTGACGGATGCTTTTTTTATTGTTCAACTACCTGCATTTGCATCTCATTCATTCGACCACCGTGAATTATTATTTTAGAAGAGGCGGCGTTAAGCTCAAGAGTTTCGTCATGTGTCAATTGAATATCTATTGCTCCTAAGTTCTCATTAAGGTGTTCTATATTCCTTGTTCCCGGGATTGGAACAATAAATGGTTTCTGCGCAAGCAACCATGCAAGAGCAATTTGTGAAACAGTTGCATTCTTTTTTTCTGCAAACTGTTTCAGTAAATCAATTATCGGCATATTAGCTGCAATGTTTTCCGGAGTGAAGCGATCAAACCCGGAACGAAGATCTGTTTTAGGGTCAAGTTTAGTTTGAGCATTTATTTTACCTGTCAGATAACCCATTCCTACCGGCCCCCAGGGAACGAAACCAATGCCAAGTTCCTCACATGTTTTCAGAATATTGTTTTGTTCCACATCCCTTGTCATGATTGAGTATTCCGTTTGAATTGCTGTAACAGGTTGAACGGCGTGTGCTTTTCGGATTGTTTTTGCACTTGCTTCTGAAAGCCCAAAGTGTAACAGCTTTCCTTCATTGATTAAATCTTTAATAACACCGGCTACATCTTCTATTGGCACTTTCGGATCAACCCGATGTTGATAATATAAATCTATGCGGTCGGTTTTAAGACGCTTAAGTGATTGCTCAACCACTTTCCTGATATGTGTTGGCTGGCTGTTAAGGCCGCCGCCTGCTTCAATGTCAAATCCAAACTTGGTTGCAATAACTATTTTATCCCGAAAAGGCAAGAGCGCTTCCCCAACAAGTTCTTCATTTGTGTAAGGCCCGTAAACTTCAGCGGTGTCAAAGAATGTTACACCTTTTTCATAAGCCTCACGAATTAATTTAATGCCCTGGTTCTTGTCAGCAGGCGGGCCATAGTTGGCACTAATACTCATACATCCGGCACCCAATTCTGAAACCTCCAGGTTGCCAAGTTTTCTTTTTTTCATTTTGGTTTTTCCTTTATTAATTATTTTATTTTCAGCAAAAAGCCTGGATGAGCCGGCAAGCATAACTCCTGCACTTAAAACAGCAGACTGCTGAATAAATTTTCTTCTTGAATGATTGTTATCCATAATTGTTCCTCCTCTTTTTAGTGTTAAGCTACCTGAACCTGGGGTTGCAAAAAATGTGTTTGTAAATAGAATGTTTTTTCCAGGTGCGCCGGATAGTTTTCAAGATCGTTAGCTATGTCGCTGCGCCTGAATATGTCAAAACAGTTGTAACTATCCATAATTTTATAACCACAAAAACGGTAGTTGCTTGTAATGTTAAGGAAAAGGTCTGCGGTGCTTTTTCCCTGCATTAATTGTTGTGCAGGATTGTCAAACGCTTCGGCCGGTGCATTCCAGGTAGCACAGATCATGAATTTTTTTCCTTGCAAATTTCCGCCTGTTCCGTATTGCTTAGCCAGGTCGTCTTTAGTTCTACCGTCACCAGCCAGGAATGATTTACTGAATAGTCCGCTGTTGAACAACTCATCAACATATTTTTTATAAATCCATGGCGCACCGAACCAGTTTACAGGCATTTGTAAAACGACAATCTCAGCTTCCAGGTGTTTCTTTTCTTCTTCTTTAGGATCGTATCCGTCTTCTATGATTGTTTCTAAAACTTCATATGATTGATTTGTAAAAAAATCTTTCGCAATTTGATAAAATGAATTGTTTAGTTTCCCTTCTGTCCAATTCGGGTAGGTTAAATGTGCATTGATGAGCAATACTTTTTTTGTTTCTGCCATTTCTTTTGATTTAAAGTGTTGATTTTTTGATTAGACAAAATTAGAAATCATCAACACGGCAGAAGGGTAGAAACTACTAAAAAGAAAGAAACAAATTACTGGTAAACGAAAGGCCTGTTTAAAGGCGTTGATAATTCAGCTGTTTGTCGGCTATCTGCAACCTGTATTCTTTAGGAGTGAGATTAACCTGCTTCTTGAAAAATTTGGCAAAGTAATTTGGATATTCAAAGCCCAGCTCATAAGCGATCTCCGTATTATTTAAATCACTTCTTTTCTCAAGCATTTCTTTTGCCTTTTTAATCACAAACGCATGAATGTTTTCCAGCGCTGACTTTTGTGTAAAGTGTTTAATAATGTCGCCTAAATAGTTTGGAGTCAAACTTAATTTATCCGCAAAATATTGAACTGTGGGAATATGATCAACTGGTTGATTGTAATAATTTATGAGGAGTTGTTGAAACCCGGAAACGATGGGACTATACTGTACAGGATTTGATGAAAACTGTCTTTTGTAAAATGCCTCAACCAATGAAATTAATACATGAACATAAGAAAGTAAGACTTCAAAATTTTCTTTTCTGCTGTCATAGTATTTCATCATCAGTTCAAAAATGGTTCTTATTTCCTGCTCTTCTTTTTCTGTTAAACGCAATGCTTCGTGTTCGCCATAGTCAAGGTAGTTTTTGAACAGGAAACGGTTTTCTTCAATCAGTTTCTTAGAAACCTGTAAATACATTCCATTGTATGTGGGTTCTACATCCCAGCCAGTGGGGCGTTCGGGACTGTTAAAGAAAACGGCTGTAATAAGCCTGGGATTGCTGGGGTCAAAGTCCGACGCAGATTTATCAATGAAATTACTTTTAATGGAAATTCGGTAAAAGTCAACCGATACAGGGTCTGATTTTAACCTCATTTTAGAAACATCATAATAACCAATGTCAATGTCGCTATCCAAAGGTTGCGGCAACCCTATGTATTTATTATA
Source organism: Bacteroidota bacterium (assembly GCA_040385725.1). Lineage (GTDB taxonomy): Bacteria > Bacteroidota > Bacteroidia > Chitinophagales > Chitinophagaceae > Ferruginibacter. Next base: position 23,619 of record JAZKGV010000108.1, read on the forward strand.
TGATTGAAAGTCTTTGAAAAATGACATTTTACAAAGTTAAAGTTTTCTGGCTGACGTCTGCTTATTGAAGCAATTCACTTGCCCTTCGCAATATTTTTCTTTATCCAAACAATTGCTTTCTTCACATAATATTCTTCATCACCGTCAAGTGCTTTTACCAATAGATTTATCTCAGGCAATAAAGCTGGGAATCTTGTATAATATTCCACCAGCACAAGCGAAAGCCTTCGCTGCCACATGTCTTTTGATATGTTACACTTTTTTGCCAATGCAATAATTTCTTCCTGGTGCGTTTTTACAAGCGGCTTTAGCGACTGCATGCCCATCGTATCACATTCAGCCCAGTTATCAATGCCTTTTGCAAAATGCTGTATTAACTGCAATGATCTTCCCGGGTCTTTCTTTGCAATGTATCCAAGCATTTTAAGCGCTGTTATTTTTTCTTCGTACGCTCCTGCATCCCATAATTCTTTTACCAAATCAAAACCGCCTTCTTTAAATTGCTTTGCCAGCTCATTTAAAACAGGATTGCGTACGCCATAAACTTTTTTACAGCCGGGCACAAATTTATTATTGGCATCCAATGCTGCTTTGCTGGATTGCTGTATCAATATCTTTTGTATCGCTTTTAATTGTGCCGACATAGTTTTTATTCTTCAATAATGGATGTTCTTAGCTGATATGCTTTGCAAATTTTATCTGCCCGTTTCTTTAACTCCTGCTGATAATATTTTGCTGCATAAAAATTTCGGCTGTAAAGCAGATCATACTTTTCAATCAATGCAGGGTTATATCTTTTAAGAAATTTATAAAACAATGTTTTACTGTCTGCTGCTTCGTTACCAAACAACGTGAGCCCACCTACTAATATATAATCTGCCCCGTATGCTCTTGATGCAGCGGTAATTTTCTCCAGTTCTTCTTCTGTATCGCTGATATAAGGTAACACCGGAATTGCATTTACACCCACAAGAAACCCTTCACTCTTTAATTGCTGCAAAATTTCTAACCGTTGTACTGGTGTTGCTGCACCAGGTTCCAGCGTATTGCTGATGTTTTCATCCATTGAGGAAATGGATACAGAAAGTATTACGCCATGTTTTAGTTTGTCTTTTAAGTCATCGGGTAATATTGCTGCCGCATCAATGGCTTTCAGCAATTCTATATCCCTTGTTATTAATGTTGATTTTGTACTGATGAAAACAGGGAACCTGTATTTTAATAAAAGTTCCAGCATTCCTTTTGTTATTTTATAACTGGCCTCATGCTGTATGTATGTGTCTGTTGCCGAACCCACCACCACTATTCCATATTCCTTTTTCCTTGCCCTGTTGCGTAATTGTTTTTCCAATACTTCCAGTGCATTTGTTTTCACAGCCAGCTTCTCTTCCATATTCTCTCCATACTTACTTCCTCTTATATAACAATATTGGCAATTGCAACTACAGCCTTCATACGGGTTTACAGAATAGTCATCAAGGAACCAGCTATCCCTTTTTTTATGTTTGTTGAGAATGGACTTTGCTGTTTTTTGTTGAAGCATAAAATTTTTTACATCCTGGGATATAATATTCCACCCTTGTTAATGTTTGTTCAAAAGCACCCGCAAAGATTACTAATTGGCTATTTATTACCCAAATTGATACAAATATTTCCCAGTCAATATTTATTTTTTATATACAAAACTATATCTGGCAGAGTACTTGCTTTATTCTTTGCAAAAATTTTTATGAAAAGTATTTCTACTAAGTTTAAAAATTTATCCTTGACTGTACTGGTAACAACGATCATCAGTACGTCAGTTTCTGCACAAAAAAGTGTGTATGATGTAGTGCCGGGTTCTGGACCAAAGAAAAAGAAAGAAAGTGCCTCGGTTATTGATGTAACTAAGAATAAACCTTATGATAAAAACAATAAGGTTTATTACCCTGTTAAAAAAAGAAAACATTTGCCGCCAGGCCAGGCAAAAAAAATATATGGTGGTTCAGCTAAAGACTATGCACCCGGACAGGTAAAAAAAAGAAAGGGATGGTACTGGAGTAAGAAACATAATAAATGGTATAAAAAACATCACAAACAACACAAGCATAAAGCTTAGTTTACTTTTTTGATTTATTTTCTATTGGTATACAAATAAAAAGATCCCGTACTTGTACGGGATTTTTTATGCCTGTAGTATTGCTATTTAAAAAAAGTAGCCCAACCGGAAGTTTAAAAGCCCGATAACTCCTTCTTTATTATATGCATCATAAGAAGCACCTATTTCAAGGTTGTCGTCCATTTTAAACCCGGCGCCAATAGAATAAGCTGTGGTGGTTATAGAGCCGTTGCCTGATAGAAAGCCAGCTCCTATTTTACCACCGATAAAAAATTGAGAAGAAGGATAGTATCTTAACCCTGCCCTTAATGGGATTATGCTGGTTGTTTTTCCACCGTTTTTGGCAAATAAGGCAGTATAGCCTACATCACCCGTAACAGCAACTGCTTTTGATAAATTGTAGTGGAGCATTAGATCTGCTCCCACTGCAATCGAACTTCCGCTAAGGTTTTGTACCGGCACCCCGACATTTAATCCTGCCCCGGCTTTTAATTGTGCACTGGCTGAAATTGCTGCAATTGTAAATACTGTTCCAAACAATAGTTTTTTCATAATACGGTTTTTAGTGAATAAATATGATATGTACATTTCCATGTATGGGAAATATGTTCTTCCCCTCTTTAATCAATATTTATTCCAATTATACGGCACTTGGTTTCGCAGAAGGGACTTACACCGGTTTCAAATGGTTTACTGTCATCCAGTATTTATCTTTAAAAATTTCGTAAGAGGCATCCAGTTTATCGGCATACTCTTTTATTATTGCTGCCGTTGTTTTTGACGAGTGCCTGAATTCTTTGCAGGCGAAGTAAATCGTTCTTGTGCCTTTGTATGTTTCCCTGCCAATATTCAGATAGCCATCCACATCGGGCAGTTGCTTTAATATCTCATCTTCAAAATCATTCATCAGGTTGGCTACATCATCACCTGGCAAACCTTCATTTTTTTCATCCTCAAATTTTATTTCCACCACCATCATCCATGGGTGCGATGCCTTGGCATCCCAATTCATCAGGTCCTGGTTTACAATCGCAAATACAGGTGTGCCTTCTTCATCTTCTGCCTCCATAGCGCTGTAACTGTCTTCTTCAGTCCCGTATCTCACTCCTTCATATTTTTCAACAAATTCCTTTTGCCTCCATATAAGATAGCCCTGTAGTTTTTCTATGGGTATTAATTCCTGTTCATTGTCAGGGCCAGCCACCTGTACCACATCCACCATTATAGCCGTGTTATATTCTCCCAGTAAATTATCTAAGTAAATAAGGCAACCGCTGGTGATGATGTCCTTATTCTCTTCTGTGTAGTCCTTGTGTACAAGGGTTATATCAATTTCATCAGGATACTCATTCATATCGTTACTGAAAAAACTGATGTTGGTATTATTAAATTCGTTGCCATCCATTTCGATACCCATCGTTTCAATATCAGTGGCAGGTTTTAATGCAGTAAACTTCCACCTGCTTACCAGCGGTGCTGCGGCCACAAACTCTTCTGCAAATACAAATTCTTTTATAATGCCATCTGCACTAATGATGAGTTCAGCGGTATTATCATCAGCCATGCCTGTAACACAATAAAAGTCTTCGTTTAATTGGCGTAATTGTGGTGTTATTTTCTGCAGGAACTCTTCATCGATCCTGCTGTGTTCCTTCACTACTTTAAAAAATTCCTTTTCGTGCTTTTGGAACCAATGCCAGAAATCGGCGTAACTATTGATGGTCACTTCTTCCTCCTTACCACTGAATATTTTCTTCAAAAAACCCATGGGCTAAAAATTATGAACGGGCAAGTTCCTGAAATATTTATTAAACAGAAAATTTAATAGGCCCTGTTTCGGTCACGGAAAAAAATGACTTTATTCCTACTTGACAAGCGGCAAACCTGCTACCTGCATTTTACCGATTTTTGCAGTTAAATAAAAAACCACATGAACAGGAAATTTCATTCGCTTACCGCTTTGTTTGTTACTACTGCTTTTTCATTACAGGCGCAGGACAGGTACCAGTATGCTGTCGATCTTACCAAAACAGATAATGACGAACTGGCCATAACATTGCTTACACCAAAAGTGAAGACAGCAAGCGTTATTTTTTATATGCCCAAGATCGTACCCGGCACTTATACCAACAGTGATTTTGGAAAGTTTGTACACAACGTAAAAGCTTTTGACAAAGCAGGAAAAGCATTAACAGTAAAACAAACGCCGGATTCAAACGGATGGAAGATCGATAAAGCAAATACACTGTATAAAATTGAATACAAGGTGGAAGACAGTTGGGACGCTTCCTTTAAACATGGCGTGTATGAAATGGCAGGGACCAACTTTGAGCCCAATAAAAATTTTGTATTCAATACCTGTGGCATCTTCGGTTACCTGGATGGATTAAAAAAATTGCCCTTTGAACTGAACATTACAAAGCCGGAAGGTTTTTATGGTTCATCGGGACTGGTTGCCAAAAGCACTTCTGCCACAAAAGATGTTTTTGTGTGTGATAATGCTGATCATTTGTATGATTCACCTATCATGTTTTGTTTGCCGGATACCACTGTGCTAAAAGTTGGCACTACCGATGTATTGGTATCTGTGTATTCGCCAAAAAAACAGATCACATCAAAGTTTGTTGCTGAAAACCTGCAAAGCCTTTTACATGCCGCAAAGAACTATATGGGAGGAAAGCTGCCTGTAAACAAATACGCATTCATATACTATTTCAATAGTGAGCAACCAACAGTACTCGGCCAGGGTGCATGGGAACATTCTTATTCCAGTTTTTACAGCCTTCCTGAATTGCCACAGGCAACTTTTATCGGGCAGATAATTGATGTTTCATCTCATGAATTTTTTCATATTGTAACGCCACTTAACATTTGTTCAAAAGAAGTAAGAGAGTTTAATTTTAATAAAACTGTTCTTTCCAAGCATTTGTGGTTGTATGAAGGCAGCACTGAATATGATGCACATCATACGCAGGTAACACAAGGATTAATTACACCAACAGAATATTTACAAAGGCTTAGCAAGAAAATAAAAGTGTCAAAATCTTTCAATGATACCTTGCCATTTACCAAGCTAAGCCTTGGCAGTGCCGGTGAATATTCAAAACAATTTATAAATGTGTACCAGAAAGGTGCTATGATAAATGCCTGTCTTGATATCTATCTTGAAAATTTATCGGAAGGAAATTATGGAGTGCATAATTTGAAACATGACCTTTCAGTGAAATACGGCCCAACAAATTATTTTGAAGACGATAAATTGTTTGATGAAGTAACCAGGCTCACTTTTCCTGAAGTGAGAGAGTTCTTTGCAAAATATGTGGAAGGGAATGAAGCGTTGCCGTATGATAAGTTTTTTGGCATAGCAGGTATAAAATATATCCCTAAAAAGGAGGTAACTGTCATTACGCTGGGAGGCACTGCTATTACACCTAATGAAGAAGGCAAGGCAGAAATAACAAGCGTGGTAAGGTTAAATGATTTTGGAAAGAAGATGGGTTATAAAAGAGGTGATGTATTTGTAAGCCTGAATGGTGAAACAGTAAATGCAGTAAATTTTAGCGATGTAGCTGACGGGTTTACTAAAACTGCCAAAGAAGGCGATATGCTTACTGTGCTGGTAAAAAGAAAAAATGCTGATGGTAAAATGGAAGAGGTTACGCTATCAGCACCAGCACAAAAAATAACTAAAACAGAAGAGCATGTATTGGAGTTTGATGAAGCAGCAACAAAAGAACAATTAAAAGTGAGAGATGCCTGGTTGAACAGGCAATGCAGTAAATAGTTTTGTGATTGATGATGATAAAGGCCCGGTGAGTAATTGCCGGGCTTTTTATTTGCTTTCTACCACCCCATCCACAACATCCCGGCACCACAAATAAAAATTGTAACGCCTCCCAGCACATGCATATATTTTTCTAACTTTTGTGTGCTGGTAAACGCAATACCATAATAACCCAGCAGCACCATCGCCAACATGGTTAATAAAGTAACAAGAGTATAAACAGTAACCAACAGCATCATACCCCACCAGCTATTTTGTGCCGCAGGAAAATATAATAATGGAATCATTGGTTCACAAGGGCCCAATAAAAAAATAATAAACATTACCCAGGGAGTAACACGGTAACGTTCCTGTGGTGCTACCGCTTCGCTATGTTTATGTTCATATACATACAAACCATCATCATCCATATCAAAATGTTTGTGTGGGTTATTTTTATACAGGCGATAGGATCCCCACAATGTATAACCAATGCCAAACAGCAACATTACCCATGCGGCAATACCGCCTCTTACATTTTCGAGCCAGCTTACTTTGCTTAACGACCAGCCCAATGCTGCACCACCCAATGCCAATACAACAGAACTTAATACATGCCCAAGGCCGCAGGTGAGCGTCCATCCGATTGTTTTAGTAATGTTCCAACCCTTTGCTTTTGATAATGCGATAAAAGGCAAATAATGATCTGGTCCTGTAAGCGTATGCAGGCAGGCGATCGAAACCGCTGTTATCAATAAAGCTTGCATTTCCGGGTTCATAATATAAGTTTATACCGCTAAGACACAGGGGCGCTAAGTTGATCTTCGCTTTGCGTCTTAGCGCCTTTGCGGTTAAAGTCAATTTCTGTATTCAGTTTTATTAATAGTTTATGTAACTGTTCCGCTCCATTCCCCAGCAAACGAATAAGCAATCCATTTACCGGTGCCATAGTAACACCGTATTCAATACCTTTTTCTTCCGATAATAATTCAAGTAATGCGGTTTGTAATTGTTTTATATCCGCTCCTTCCTTTAAACAGATCAAACTGGCCTGGTGTGTATATCCTTCCAGTTGTCCTATTGCATGCACATCGATGATAGAAGGCTGCATCAATAAATTTTCCTTTATCACTAATTTATCATTCTCAAATACCTGGTTGATGCTGTGGTATTTTGAAAACAAAAAAGCTTCACCATTCAATTTTCTTCCGCAGGTCAATACTTCACCAAAAACAAAAGAGCAATTATTACCAAGATAAAAATTATTGCGGCTTGTAAAAACGGATCGCTCATGTGGCACCGAAGGATGCGGCAAATAAACCAACGATGCATTATCTGCCAAATGAACATTCATTTGTTGTGAAGCGCCATGCTTCATAGTAAACAAGCGCTGGTAAGCCTGTGTGTGCAAATGCAAAGAACAATTTTTCTCTATTTCAATTTTTATGTCATACACATCGCCATCCAAAATTCCAGGAGATGAACTCATGAGCATAAGATGCAGGTCATGCTGTGTTTTATCTTCAGTAATATTCGCCACTTTAAACGGCGTGGTGAAATAAGAATGTTTTAAATAAGAACATTCGTTTCTGTCAGCCACTTGTATGTGTAGTTGTGCAATCATCTGTATAAAGCAGGTTCATCAATATTTTCTAATAAAGCATATTTTTTTATCCAGCCGATCACCACGTCTAATCCCTGTAAGCTCATCAGGTTGGTAAAAATGAACGGATTGCCATTCCGCATTTTCTTTGCGTCTCTTTCCATCACACCCAGATCTGCATTCACATAAGGAGCCAGGTCAATTTTATTAATTACAAGTAAATCGCTTCTTGTAATACCGGGACCGCCCTTACGTGGAATCTTATCCCCTTCGGCCACATCAATTACAAAGATGGTTACATCAGCAAGGTCCGGACTGAAAGTTGCCGATAAATTATCTCCGCCGCTTTCAATAAAAATAATTTGTACATCTGGAATTCTTGCCGCCATTTCTTCCACCGCTTCCAGGTTCATGCTGGCATCTTCTCTTATCGCTGTGTGTGGACAGCCGCCGGTTTCCACACCAATAATTCTTTCTGCCGGCAACAAAGAATTCTTTGTTAGGAACTCTGCATCTTCTTTTGTGTAAATATCGTTGGTGATCACAGCAAGGCTGTAGTCGTTGCTCATGGCACGGCTCAATCTTTCTATCAGTGCCGTTTTACCAGAGCCTACTGGGCCGGCTACTCCAATTTTTATATAGTTTCTGCTCATATTTTTTGCCACAGATTACACAGATCTGCACAGATTATTTTGTACTTAACTATTGTGCTACTATTTAGCATCATTGTGTCACTCACTTGTGCTTTTATTTTCTTTACTCAACATCAAACTCGTACTCAACTCATGTATAACCTTGAATACAACTGCTCATGTTGCATACAGCGGATATCAAAACCAGTGCAGCATAAACCAATCATATCTTTATCAATATTCATTGACTGCTCTGCCAGTTGTTGTATCATTGGCAATAATGAAAACAATATTTCCTGTCCATCCTGCTGACCCAATGGAATTAGTTTTACACTATTGGTTACAAACCCGGCGACAGCATTATAATAAAACCCATGCAATGAATCCAGCCTGGTAATATGTAATGAGTGTGCTATCAAACCAAACACAATACAATAATTGCCGCTTGTTTCTTGTGCTGATATTTTTTCATTTAATCCTTTTACCAGTTCATTTTTATTAAGGGGTTGAAATATTTTGAGCAACCGCAGTCCTAATTTTTTACTTGCCTGCCGCATTTCCATTGGCAATTTTACAGCGGTGCATTCACGATCTAATTCAAGTATTGTTTGGAAATCATTATTGGCTGCTGCATCATAAGTTAAAGAAACAAAAGCCGCATCGGTGTATTGCAAATTGCGGCTCAGCATTTCTGTGATGAACGCTTTTGCAGTTGCTTTATCTTTTACAATATTTTGTTGTACATAAGTTTCCAATCCTGCGGAATGAGAAAACCCGCCGATTGGTAATGCCGGGTCTGATAAATGTAAAAGATTAAGCAGTGCTGTATTCATCAGGATTGGTTAGTCAGTTTCATAATTTTTGAGAACAGGCTATTGTTACTATCTCCGTGTGGAGACACCGTAGTTTTCAACGGTTGCAATAATTTTCTTTCTTCTTTCTTTACATCATATCCCTGTGCTGATAGCAGCCGCATTAATGGAGCATCAAACGGAACAAGTAAACATTCGTCTTCATAAAACAAAGGCAAATGCTTGTTGCCAATTTCATAACACACAGATGCCATCTCAAACATATTTGTTGGCATTATTACAATGCAATCACATGATAAAACGGATACTGCTATAATCATTTTATCATCTTCATATAAAATATCTCCTTCGGTCAACTCAGGGTTTTCATCCAGGAATTTTATTGAAACATCTTTGCCACCCACCGTTTGCTTGCGGAATATTCGCTTTCTTGTTTCATGCCATTGCAGTTGCAACCAGTCAATGTCTTTATTGCTATTATAATTAAATAAGTTCCCTATTTTACTTTGTATCAGCATTTCGTTTGTAAATGATAAAAAAGTCTTTCTTTTCAAAAGTTAATTGAGTTAGTAAGAGCAATTACTGAATTCCTTAATTTCATTTATCCATGGCAAACTTTTGCCGCCGCTATTCTTATATTTTAAAAAGACATCATTTAGTTTATGTAATGTATGAAGTTGAAGGTTTGTTTTCTCATACTCGTAAAAGTCTTTCCTGGTTTTAAATTCTAGCAGGGCACCATTTTTCAAATCAATAATCCCTAAGTTAAAAACATTGCCTTTATCAGTATAGACTACAATTTTTCCGTCGTGATAATTTATTGAGTCGGCAGAATATTGCCACAAATCTGTATTCGTTTTATCTAATGAAATCAAATTCCAAGTATCAGTAGTATCGGATGTAACAAACTCTATTGGATAAACTATAGGTAAACGCCAAACTCCTTCTCTTGAAATATCACAATAAAAGCTCTCCTTCTTTTCTTGTAAACAAGAAACAGATGGTATACATAAAATAATTATAACTACTACTGCTTTTATCATAGAAATATCTTGATAAATCAAAACAAGAAATATCTCTGCGCCAGTGGCAATACTTTCATCGGTTCACATGTAATATGTTCCCCATCCACTTTCACTTCATAATTCTCGGGGTTCACTTCTATATGTGGTGTGGCGCTGTTGTTTACCATATCCTTCTTACCAATGTTACGACAGTTCTTTACAGGCAATACCATTTTCTGTAAGCCATATTGCTGCACAATTTTTTTATCTAAAGAAATTTTTGAAACAAATGTTGCACAGGTGCCAAACAATGCTTTGCCGGCAGCGCCAAACATGTGACGATAAATTACAGGTTGCGGTGTTGGTATCGAAGCATTCGGGTCACCCATTTTGCTTGCGATGATCATTCCGCCTTTGATGATCATTTCAGGCTTGGCACCAAACATCGCTGGTTTCCACAATACAATATCAGCCATCTTTCCTTTTTCAATGGAACCAACATAGCTGCTGATGCCATGTGCAACAGCAGGATTGATAGTGTATTTGCTGATATATCTTTTCACCCTCATGTTATCATTATCATTGCCATCATCTTCAGGCAATGCACCACGTTGCACTTTCATTTTATGTGCCGTTTGCCATGTACGTGTTATCACTTCCGCCACACGGCCCATTGCCTGGCTGTCGCTGCTCATCATACTTATCACACCCATATCATGTAAAATATCTTCTGCAGCAATTGTTTCCGGACGAATGCGGCTGTCGGCAAAAGCCACGTCTTCTGTTACACTTGCATTCAAATGATGGCAAACCATCAACATGTCCAAATGTTCATCAATGGTATTGACTGTATATGGCCTTGTTGGATTGGTTGATGAAGGAAGAATGTTAGGATACATGGCGATCTTGATAATATCCGGCGCATGGCCACCACCGGCACCTTCTGTATGAAAGGTATGGATCACACGGCCGGCAATAGCCGCAACTGTATCTTCTAAAAATCCTGCTTCATTTAAAGTATCTGTATGTATCGCAACCTGTATATCTAATTTATCTGCCACTTTCAGTGATGCATCAATCACTGCCGGTGTGCTTCCCCAGTCCTCATGTATTTTTAAACCCAGTGCGCCTGCTTCGATCTGCTCTTCCAGCGGAGCTGTGGTGGCACAATTTCCTTTGCCCATAAAACCAAGGTTCATTGGATAAGCATCGGCTGCCTGTAACATTTTCTGAATATTCCATGCGCCGGGAGTTACAGTGGTAGCGCTTGTTCCATCTGCAGGACCAGTGCCGCCGCCAAACATAGTAGTGATTCCGCTAAATAAGGCATGGTCAATTTGCTGCGGACAAATAAAATGTATATGTGTATCTATTCCTCCGGCAGTTGCAATTAACCCTGCACCGCCATGCACTTCGGTAGCAGCACCAATCACCATATTGGGAGAAACGCCATCCATCGTATCCGGGTTACCAGCTTTGCCAATACCAACGATCTTTCCATCCTTAATGCCAATATCCGCTTTTACAATTCCCCAATGATCAATGATCATTACACTGGTGATCACAAAATCCAGTACACCTTCTTTTCGTGTAGCTGTTGCAGATTGTGCCATGCCATCACGGATGGTTTTACCGCCACCAAACTTTGCTTCATCACCATATACAGTGTAATCTTTTTCTATTTCAATAAACAGTTCTGTATCGGCCAGCCGCACTTTATCACCTGTGGTTGGTCCATACATTTTAGCATAGTTAACCCTTCTTATATTCTTGCTCATTCGCTGCTGTTTTTAAAATGATTGCTGTAAGCTTTCCTCACAGCTTTTGCTTTTGCCTGTGTTGCTTTTATTTTTCCATCCACTAAATTATTAAAGCCATTGATAATTTTCTTTCCGCCAAACTCTGTTAACTGTACCTCTGTTTCTTCGCCGGGCTCAAACCTTACTGCTGTGCCTGCTGCAATATCCAGCCGCATACCAAAAGCTTTGTCCCTTTCAAAACTCATTTGCTTATTGATCTCAAAAAAATGAAAATGACTGCCAACCTGCACGGGCCTGTCGCCGGTATTTACCACTGTTACGATAGCAGTTTTTCTTCCTGCATTTATTTTGATGCTGCCTTTTGCTGTGATGTATTCTCCGGGTATCATTGTTTTTATTTTAAATGATGAATTTTGAATGTTGAATTAGCTCGTTTAAAATTTAGCATTCAACATTTAAAATAATTATCGAATAGGGTCGTGTACGGTAACAAGCTTCGTTCCATCAGGAAATGTTGCTTCTATCTGCACATCATGTATCATCTCTGGTATTCCTTCCATTACATCGTGCCGTGATAAAATAGTAGTGCCGTATTGCATTAATTCTGCAACTGATCTGCCATCACGTGCTGCTTCCTGCAGGCGGCTGCTGATGAGTGCTATAGCTTCGGGATAATTTAATTTGAGGCCTCTTGCCTTGCGTTTTTCTGCCAGTTCCCCGGCTAAGAAAAGTAATAGTTTCTCCGTTTCTCTTGGTGATAAGTGCATTATCTACTTCGTTTATAAATGTTTGTTGCTGGCAGGCAACCGAAGTAAAACACAGAAGTTGACAAATTAAGAAAAATATCGGCTGAACACACAATAAAATTTTTTGCGGTTGTGTGGCAATAAACACACAGGATTTTCGCTAATAGATTATATCCAGCGGCTGAGGCTGCTTACCGAAAAACCAAGAAAATTCATGTTGTCCCTTATACGGATGCCTTTTGTGGCACTTTCTTTATTGCTTACAACTTCCAGCCTGCCCGGAGGCTTTACAGAAAAGGTGAATAATGCCGGCCCTGCAACGTTTGCTTCGGCAGGTAAAAAAATTTCCACTGCTATTACTGAAAAATATTCTACCTGGCAATTAGACAAGCAAGGTATTTCAATTGACCTGTTTTCTTATGCCATGAAAGGGTATGAATATCTTACAAAGATCAATAAGATCGCCAATAAGAGTTTTATCACCATTATAGATTTCAGCAAACCTTCTTCAGAAAAAAGATTGTTTGTAATTGATACCGAAACCGGTAACGTGGTTTTTAAAACATTGGTGGCGCATGGCCGCAACTCCGGTAAGGAATATGCCAACAGCTTTTCCAATGCAGCCTCTTCCTTTGCCAGCAGCCTTGGCTTTTATACTACATCAGATATCTACAAAGGAAAGCACGGCATTTCATTGCGGTTGAATGGTTGTGAAAAAGGGTTTAATGATAAGGCATACAAAAGAGCTGTGGTAATGCATGGGGCTGATTATGTAAGCGAATCATTTATTGAGCAAAATGGTTTTCTCGGCAGGAGCCATGGTTGCCCTGCGGTACCGACAGCAGTAAGTAAAAAAATTATTGACACAATAAAAGATGGCAGTTGTTTATTCATTTACGCTCCATCCAAAAGATATTTATCCCTATCTGCAATCATCAACAGTTGATTGTGGCAGCGTGGCTAAGCCTATAGCACACCCTCGGAAAACTTTAATTGTTAGGCACGACAGATGAAGATCAAGCCCCGTTTAATTACGGGGTTTTTTCGTTGGAGGAAGAAATATTTTTGTATCAGATGACTTAAACTCGGGAGCAGGCATTAGTTTGGGAAGTTCACCTTTTAATTTAAGCGACTTTCGTTTTAAGCTTTGTTCATAGACAGAAAGGTCAAATGGTGAAATTTGTTGCCAACTTTTTAAAATACGATTATCCAATGCGTAGGATAATTCCTGTAAAAAAGCTGGAGCATCAATTTGCAAAAAGTCTACATGATACCTCTTTAACGAAGTGCTGAAATCCAACGCAAAAGTATTTCCATTATAAGTGCTAAGTTCCGGGCTAATGTAAAAACTGTCTAACTTAACAACTGCTAAACTATCCAGAAGAGGGTGTAGATAACTTATTTTATTTATTTGCCCTTTGAAATAAGTAGCAGGTTGATTAGAGATGTGATGGTTCATCCCTATGTAGTTACCATCTTTATAAATTTTAATGTAGTAAGCCAAAAAGAATTCCCAATCAAGCGTATTAAGATTTGTTCGCCAGCGGTAAGCGCCATACTCAATGCTATCAAACTTTAAGTTATCAGGATCAACATTTGCTGTTCTATTACAAGAAAAAAGAAAAACCGTTATTAATACAATGGAATATGATTTAATCATTTTTGTTTTTCAATGAGATAGAAGCTGAAAGCTTTTCCATAAACCTATAAATACATCGCAGCCGCCACCAACTGGCAAACAATTCCCATTACCAATCCAGCATAAATTTCCTTTGGAGTATGATCGCTTACAATCAACCGGCTGCTGCATACCAAGCCCGTAATTAAAAATGCTATCGAGAGTGGCACCGTCATCAAAAAATTATTCTGCTGCATAATAACGATGAACAAACCCAGCACACCACCCATGCCGATAGCATGCATACTTATCTTAAAATAAATATTTGCCATTAAAGCAGCAGACGAAGAAAGAAAAACAGCAAAAGTGAAAGAGGTTAATATGGTTGGTATCGATGGCTGGTTACGAAAAACCAGGTAAGCCCAGAAAAAGAAAATGCCACTGGCTATATAAGGAATGATCCTGTCTTTTTGTGTTCTTAAAAAGACAGAACTGATAAAGCCAAGCCCTTTTAATAATAACACGGTAACCAAAGGAAAGAAAACCATGTTCAAAGCTATCCGGGCCAGCAGAAATATTTTCTCTCCCTGCCCATAGCCGGCAAAGTAACTGGTATGAACAAACATTAAAAACCATATAACATACAAGGGAATAAACAGCGGATGGAAAATATAAGAAAACAAATGAGCAAAGAACCTTACCGCAGCCGGTTGGTTGTTGCCTTTAATTACTTCGCCTTGTTTACTGATGGATATTTCGCCATGTTGTTCCATGGCGGCAAAATTATAGTTCTTTTCTCAACCTTGCCACAGGAATAAACAATTGTTCCCTGTATTTGGCAACGGTCCTTCTTGCTATGTTGTAGCCTTTTTCCTGCAGCAGTTCAGTAAGCCTTTCATCACTCAAAGGGCTTTTCTTATCTTCTGCTTCAATCATATCGCTCAATATTTTCTTTACTTCCCTTGTGCTCACTTCTTCACCACTGTCTGTCTGCAGGCTTTCGCTGAAAAAGAATTTCAACCGGTAAGTACCAAATTCTGTTTGTACAAATTTGCTGTTGGCCACACGGCTTACCGTACTGATATCAAGGTTTGTCCTTTCGGCAATATCTTTTAATATCATTGGCCTCAGTTCTGTATCATCACCGGTAAGGAAGAAATTGTATTGATAATTCATAATGGCATCCATGGTGCTTAACAAAGTGTGTTGCCTTTGCTTGATAGCATCAATAAACCATTTGGCTGAGTCAATTTTTTGTTTGATAAACAACACTGCTTCTTTCTGGCGCTTGTCTTTCTTGGTGCCTTTGTCGTAATCTTTCAGCATTTCCCTATAGCCTTCGCTGATACGTAAGTCGGGGGCATTGCGGCTATTCAATGTAAGTTCTAATTTGCCGGTATTGTTGATAATAAAAAAGTCAGGTATCACATAGCCTTCGCCGGGATTGCTGCCACCCAAAGTGCCGCCGGGCTTAGGGTTCAGTTTTATTATCTGGTTAATAACATCCCTTAACTGGTCGTCGTTGATGTTGAGGCCACGTTGTATTTTTTCGTAATGCTTTTTGGTAAACTCATCAAAGTATTTTTCCAGTACTTTCATGGCAAGGCCTACGCTGTCACCTTCTTCCACCCTTCTTTCTAACTGTAATATCAAACATTCCTGCAGGTCTCTTGCACATACGCCTGGCGGGTCAAATCTCTGTATTTGTAAAACGAGCTTTTCTATCTCCTCTTCTGATGTTTGAATGTTTTGCCTGAATGCAAGGTCATCAACAATAGCAATAATCTCACGGCGCAGATAACCGTCATCATCAAGGTTGCCGATTATTTGCTCTGCCACCTTGTTTTCATGTTCGGAAAGATTTAACTGGCCCAGTTGTTCCAGCATCAGTTCATTAAAGCCTGTTTCTACCTTGTGGGGAATTGTTTTTTGTTCGTCGGGATCAGGATAATTATCATCCCTCATTTTATAATCTGCAATATCATCATCGCCTTCCTGCACATATTCGCTGATGTCAATATTGTCGTATCCATCTTCCACACTTTCCCTCTCCTCATGGTCATCATCACTGTCTTTCGCTTCTTCCTCAAATTCTGATGAAGTATCGTTTTCAAATTCTTCTTTTTCTTCTTCATCACCGGTTTCCAATGCCGGGTTCTCTTCCAGTTCCTCTTTTATGCGTTCTTCCAACAGGGCAGTTGGTACCTGCAGCAATTTCATTAACTGAATTTGCTGGGGAGATAATTTTTGTAGCTGCTTTTGGTATAAACCCTGGCTTAAACTCATTTTCGTCTTTGTTTTCTTCGGGGTAAACGAAGTGGTTTTATAAATTTTTTAAAATTCTTCAACAAATCCCTTCACACTTTGGTTTGCTGTTAAAAAATATCTTGCCAATAGTCACTTTATTAACGGATAAAGCAAACTATATAGTCTGTAACAGCGTAAATTTACATACAAACATACTTGTGTTGTGAATAAAAAACTTAAAATTTTATTTTTTTGCATGATTGTTGTGGGCAGCGCCGCCCACTCCCAGCTAACATACCTGGAAAACAAGGGTTTATTACCCATTTTACAGATGACAACAGACAAGTCAAAACTATTTGATTTTAAGAAGCCTGTAATCATCACAACCCCTTACAAACCCTTTTTACCTGCTGATTTTTACAGTAAACAATTGGGGTTTGTTTGTAAGCAGGAAATAAAAATGGATAAGGTTATAAAAGTGCCATTCCGTTTCAGGCTGGGCAGTGTGGAGCAATGTGATTGGCTGGAAGGAAAGAGAAGATGAGATTAACTAAGCCGCTGCTGAAGGGAAAAACTTATCCCTGACCTTTATAAAATAAAACTCCACGTATTTAGATAAAAAAATACCGAAGACCAGGCTTACCGCTACATATATAACAAACTCGATGTTCTTATTCAGGCCCCAGATACCATCCATTTGTTTAATGAAATATTCCCTTACAAACACATGCCATATATAAATGGAGTAAGAATAAATACCAACATAAGAGATCATTTTTACCACCTGGCTGCTGAATATTTTTTCCAGTTTTCTTTGCATGGCATCATCAGTAATAAAATACAACAACAATGCGCCAAAGCCAAGGTACAACAGGCTGTAGCCAATGGTTGATATAAATATTCCTTCTTTATCCAGCAATGCAGCAGGTAAAACACAGCACACACATAATGGCAGCAGTATTTTTCTTTTGCCCGAAACAAATTTTACAAACCTTTCTTTATTCAAATGATAGTGATAGGATAGCAGCACGCCAAACAGGAGTGAATCAATCCTGAAATGTGTATGCACATATCTGGCCCAGGGATTAAAGAAAGTGTTAGAACCTATGCGGCTTTCAACAATGCTGTTGATGATACGTACGCACAGGCACAAAACCATGATGGAGATGAAAGAGGCTGTGATAAGTTTGGGACGCTGCATCAGGTTTTTCTTCACCATGAACAATACGCCAAACACCAGCAAAAAATAAAAGTGTTCTTCTACAGAAAGCGACCAGGTATGTGCCCAATAACCGCCTGTATAATTACGCACAAACAGTAATTCGCCTATCGTTTCTTTTGCCGTAAATGATTCATGAAAACAAAGCCGTACTATAAAAGTAGCAGCCATAAAAAGATAGAACAACGGATAGATCTTAAAGCCCCTGCGGATCAAAAACCTTTTTGCATTCACTTTACCATGGCGCAGGTATTCCTTAAACAACAGGCCAGATACTAAAAAACCACTCAAGACAAAGAAGAGGTCCACGCCTATCCAGCCCATTCTGTCAATACCGGCAATTACAGGAAAATGGAAAAACACCACCAGTAATACGGCGATGCCCCTTAGAAAATCTATTTCCTTGCTGCGGTTCATTACCGCTAAACGTTTTTATAAGCGTATTATTTTACCAGCCTGTAAGTGTCAGGTTTTATTTTTGCGGCTTTTGTTATAATCATATAAATCAAATGAAAAGAGGAGCGCCCAGCAAAACACCATAGTTATACCCATGAATAACTTAAAGTTGTCTGTGGGAGTAAATACTATTACCTGGATAAGATATAGCACCACCATTAGTGCCTTTGCTACAAGCAGCCATTTTTGGAATTTGCTCATATTTTAAAGTTATTTTATTTCGGGCACTTCTGCTTTCTCTTTAAAATAATTCAATCGTAAGCTATCGCTCCATCCATTGGGATTGTTTTCAAAACTATTGCTGCTGAAAAAAGCCATGCCTTGTATATTAGGCGTATTTCGTATCGCTTCTATTTGTTTTGGCAACAATTTTTTATCCCGCCATGCGGCATTGCTGCCAGCTTTATAAATACCCAGGCCGATATAGCATTGTTTACCAAAACTGTTTTTGCTCCACCATTCAAGCAAAGTATTAAATGGTGCCTGGCGGTGATTGAATTCCCAATAAAGCTGCGGCGCTACATAATCCACCCAACCATTTTTCAGCCACAATAAAATATCTGCATACAAATGATCATAATTAGAAAGTGAGCCATTTGTTTTGCTGCCATTCACGGGGTCTTTATCAATATTACGCCACACGCCAAAAGGGCTTACTCCAAAAATACATTTGCTGTTTTCCTTTTTTATGGCAGCGTATAAATGTGCAATGATAGAATCTGTATTGCTCCTGCGCCAGTCTTCCTTTGTCATTCCTTTTCCATGCAATTGATACGTTTGATCATCGGGAAATTTTTTTCCATCCAATGGATAAGGATAAAAATAATCGTCAAAATGAATGGCATCCACATCATATCTTTTCACCACATCAGTAACAACGTCTGTTACATAATCCTGTGCTTCTTTATTACCGGGATCAAAATATTTTTTATCGCCGTAAGTAACAAACCACTCCGGGTGCAGCCTGGTAATATGTGTTGCAGCAGTAAGGTCATCTTTTAAATTAAACTCTGCCCTGTAGGGATTTATCCATGCATGAAACACCATATTGCGTTTGTGTGTTTCATCAATCATAAATTGCAAAGGGTCGTAATAAGGAGATGGTGGTTGGCCCTGCACTCCTGTAAGCCATGCACTCCACGGCTCATATTGCGAAGGATAAAAAGCATCTGTACAAGGACGGATCTGCACAATCATCGCATTCATGCCATTGCGTTGGTGCATGTCGAGCAATTTTATAAACTCCAGCTTTTGTGAATCGCTGTCGAAATTTCCTTTTGATGGCCAGTCTATATTATCCACCGTGGCCACCCATACGCCACGAAACTCTTTTGCCGGAGCTTGTGCATTAGCTTTTTTTGAAACAACAAATAAAATGCAAACAACTGCCAAAAGGCGGGTGAGTAATTTCATTAATACGGATATTAATTTGACTGGCGGAGTTTATCCAATAAACTATTAAATGTTATTGCTTCTTCTTCTGTAAGAGCCTGTGCAATGGCATCCATTTCAGGATCAAATACATCTAATTTTTGCAGCAGCTTTCTTCCTTTGTCGGAGATTATTACATCAACCAGGCGCTTATCAGATTCACAGGTGGTTTTTTTTACAAACCCTTTTGCCACCAGCCTGTCTACAATACGGCTGGTATCGCTCATTTTATCCAACATTCGTTCCCTTATCTGTAATGTGGAAAGTGGTTTATCGCTGCCACGTAAAATACGCAACATGTTAAACTGCTGCATTGTTATCTCTTCCTTATCAAAAATTTTTTTTAGCTGTTCTGTTGTCCAGTTGTAGGTGTATATCAGATTTACAATGGCCTTCTGGTATTCACTTCGGAATTTACGCTGATTAATATCTTGTTCAATGCTCATTGGCAGTACTGTCTTTGGGGGTTATAAAAAAACAAATTCTAAATCTGTTACAAAGTTATAACTATGATCTGCGTTTTCAAAGCGTAAGCCTGAATTTTATTCGCTCCATACACTTACGCCTTCGCTGCAGTTGGCGCAAATATCAATATTCTTCCGGCTCTTCATCAGTTCGCTACGGAATTGTTTGTAATTATCGTTATGCCATATTTCTTTGAAAGACTGCGTTTTTAAATTGCCGAGCCTGTGTGTTGCGTCTTTATCAAAACAGCAAGGCACTACCAAACCATCCCATGTAATTACATTGGCATGTTGCATCTTCCAGCACCTGTTGGCCAATTTATTCTTTGCAGTGTATGTTCCATCTGCGGTTTTATTATACCGGCTGAATTTATCAATGGTGGGTATTAAGTTGTTTGGGTCTGTTTCATATTCATACACCTGTGCGGTTTTAAAACGCACTTCGTCCACACCAACTTCCTTCGCCAGCTTTTTTATTTCTTCTATTTGATGTTCGTTTGGCTTTACCACAAGAAATTGAAAAAACACAAAGGGCGTTTTACTGTTCAATTCTTTTTTCCATTTCACAATGTTCCTTGCGCCTTCAATCACTTTATTGATATTGCCGCCAACACGGTATTGTTTGTACACATCCTGTGTGGTACCATCAATGGAAATGATCAACCTGTCCAGGCCACTCTCTACTGTACGTTTTGCATTTTCGTCATTCAGGTAATGTGCATTGGTACTGGTGGCGGTGTAAATTTTTTTCTCTGATGCATATTTCACCATATCTAAAAAAGCCGGATTCAAATATGGCTCTCCCTGGAAATAAAATATGAGGTACAATAATTCTTTATGGATCTCATCAATCGTCTTGCTGAAAAAATCTTTCTCCAACATTCCTGTTGGCCGGGTAAAAGCCCTTAAACCGCTTGGGCATTCCGGGCAACGAAGATTGCAACTGGTGGTGGGTTCAAATGAAATAGAAACCGGATAACCCCATTGCACTGGTTTATTCAGCAAGCGGCTTACATAAAAACTGCTGAGTACTTTTACACCATTCCAAATACGTTTTGGTGTGAGTTTACTCAACAGGTTAAAACTATCGTTCCAGTTTATTTGGGGCATAGGGCAAAGTTACTTGATAATGTAACGTTGGTAAATTTGTTTTTATCTTGTCAGTCAAAAAATTTCCCTTATGTATAAATGGATGCTAAGTGGGTTTTCCCTTTTATTAATACAAACTATTGCTGCACAAACCAAAACATTGCCCGAAGAAGCAAGATCATTTTTGCTTCCGGGCTATGAAATGCTGGACTACATTGCCGGTGATCTAAACAATGATAAAAAGGCTGATGCTATATTGGTATTGAAACAAACAGGAGAAGACACTATTGACACTGATGTAAACAGGCCGTTTGTTATTTTGATAAGACAAACGAATGGAAAATTGCAGCAGGTAGTAAGAAACGACAGCGCCATTTTATGCTACCGTTGCGGTGGTGTTTTTGGAGACCCTTACCAGGGAATAGAAATAAATGAATCCGGCTTTGATATTGATTTTTATGGGGGAAGCTCCTGGCGATGGAGCCGCCATTATTTTTTTAAATACAACGCTGCTAAAAAGAACTGGTACTTACACAGGGATTTTTCATCAAGCTATCATGTTACAGATGAAGACCTGGATAAATCTGCAACGGAAACAACAATAGATGCTACAGAACTTGGTAGTATTTCAATAGCCGAGTTCAACAGCTTTCCAAACTATACCGAAGCAAAATGGAGGGTAATGGCTGCCAAAACCTTCTTTTATAACAATCCAAAAATTGGCAGCAAACCACGTAAAGGATATTTGCTTAAAGGAGATGTTGTTTCTTCCTACTTACAAACTAAAAACTTTGTAGAAGTATATTTTGAAAACAAAAAAGCCCAATCTTCATCGGGCTTTGTATTAAAAAAAGATCTGATTAAGATAGAGTGATCTATTGCATGGCAGCTTTGGTATCCGCCATTTCCTCTTCAAAATAATCTTCCGCTTTTTCGCCAGGCATTTCTGCTTTCACATCCTTAAATATCATATTGTTTTTTAAAAACTTATCGTAGTTGTTATAAATAACATTCAATGCGATGAAGTTCATTACATAAGCTTTTGTTTCTTCCGGCAAATATTTTTTAATATCCCAGAATGTTGGGTTTTCCTTTCCGCATTTTTCCATTGCGTTCCACACATTGCCCACGCCACAGTTATAACTTGCTACTACCAGCAGCCAGTTATCTGCAAGATTTACACGCCTGTCTCTCAAATATCTTGCTGCGGCTATGGTTGCTTTATTAAAATTTTTCCTGTCATCAACCAGTTTTCCTTTTTGTTTATTCTGGGCAATGTTCTTTTTTACTTTTTCCTTTCTTTCAATAATTATTTTTCTTCCCCTTCTTTTAATTGTCTTTTTTACAACTACCGTTTCAAATTTTGTTTGTCTTGGCACATATTTTAGTCCATACTCTTTAGCCACCGCATCCATAAACTGCCAGTAGCCAACGGCACCTGCTTTTGAAACGGCATTGCCATTATAAGCAGATTCTAATATCATCAACACTTTTAACTCTTCCGGAAGATTGTGCTTTTTTAAAATGCCTGCGGCCTTAGGCAATAATTTTTTTCCCTTGGTATACATGCGAACGAGGTAATCCCTTCTTCTTTCACTGAATTTTTCAATGTAATCAGAAGCGGCTTCTTCATTGCCTTTTAAGATCTCAGGGAACTCTACATTTGACTCAGTAACTACGTATTCTTTAGTTACTGCCTGTTCGGTAATATCTGCAGTGTCAACCTCAGTAAATGCTGCCTGGGAATATGCCCGTGTGCCGGCCATTGTTATCAGCAAGCTGATAAAACAAAAAAAGCCATGAAGGCGAAAACGGATCTCTTTCGTCTTTTTCATGAATATTGAATTTGTCCCTTTTTTCACAAGGAGTGCAAAATTAACGACCGGATTTTAAAAATATTGCCTTTTTAGCGCCGGCCGGCTGTATAAACAGTTAATGTTATCTGAAATTATCCGTTCTCACATTTTTATGGCTATGTAAAAGGGTTTGCTCATTTTTACACACGGCTTTAAACATGGCAAAAAAGAAGAATAAGAAAAAACTGCAGATCATTGTTTTTGTGGTAGTGATGCTGTCGCTAACGGCAGGGCTTACCTGGTACATGAGCAAACCTAAATTTGTTCACTACAAAGATTTTGGTATTGATATACCCGTGAATTACTCCATACATGGTATTGATGTAAGCCGCTACCAGGATGCCATTGATTGGGCAGATGTGAAAGCGATGCATATAAATACTATCTCCATCCGCTTTAGTTTTATTAAAGCAACCGAAGGCAGTGATGATGTTGACAAAAGATTTAAAAGAAACTGGCGGGCTGCAAAAGAAGCTGGTATTTCAAGAGGTGCTTATCATTTTTTTAACCCTTATAAGGATGGCAGCTCCCAGGCACAAAATTTTATTACTAAAGTAAAGCTGCAAAAATATGACCTGCCACCGGTGCTGGATATTGAGCAGGCTGGCAACGTACCAAAAGAAATTCTACAGCAAAGAGTTAAGGTATGGCTGTTTATTATTGAGAAATATTATAAAGTAAAGCCTATCATTTACACAGGCGCCAGTTTCTATCAAAAATATCTTGGCGGTAAGTTTGATGAATATCCATTGTGGGTGGCGCATTACTTAGTAAAAGATAAACCGAGGATAAACCGTAACTGGAGTTTTTGGCAACACAACGAAGCAGGCCGTGTAAATGGTATTGATGCTCATGTTGACTTTAATGTTTTTAATGGCGACAGCGCAGATTTTAAACAAATACTGGTAAAATAATTACACAGGCCTTTTAAATACTATTGCTAATACCGAACTTTATATTTCAATTATTACAATGGAACCAGAGGTAAAAGCATTTTTGGCACTTATAATAAATTCACTTGCTATGGCTTTGCTGTGGATGATGGTGAACATGACCATTGGCATTTACTACAACCTTGCTTTTTTTGAAGACAA
>JAZKGV010000109.1:0-11800 GCA_040385725.1 Bacteroidota bacterium
CTGAAAAGGATACCGATGCTAAAATGAAACGTACCGCCAAACGGCCGGTTGCAAGTGGAAGGATGAGTGTGAATGAAGCAACCATGTTTGCAGTAATAACAGGCGCATTGGGTGTTTTTATTTTGTGGTACTGGTTTAATTACCAGGCAGCACTAACAGGGTTGTTCAGCCTTTTTTTATACGGATTTATTTATACACCGTTAAAGAAAGTAAACTCCATTGCGGTGTTGGTGGGTGCAATTCCGGGAGCAATACCCTGCCTGATTGGCTGGGTAGCTGCCACAGGAGATTTCAGTGCAGGCGGATGGATCTTATTCGGCATCCAGTTTTTCTGGCAGTTCCCACATTTTTGGGCAATTGCCTGGATAGCTCATACCGATTACACGGCTGCAGGTTTTAAATTATTGCCGGGAGATAAAGGGCCAACAAAATTTACCGCATTGCAAACAGTAATTTACAGTGCGTTAATGATACCGGTTGGTTTGTTGCCACACCTGGTACCACTTTCTGAGTTTGATTATACAATGCCGATGAGTGGAGTGGTAAGTATGTGGATTGTGTTACTCTGTAATTTATGGATGGTGGCAGTAAGTATACAATTGTTTTTAAAGATGGATGTGAAAAGTGCAAGAATGGTAATGTTCAGTTCTTATTTCTATTTAATGATTGTATTGCTGGCGTTATTTGCAGACAGGACAATCGCCGGCACGTAGATGATAAACATGTAAAAAAATTTTCGCTTTTGGCGAAGGAAGGGCTATATGAGTACAGTGGCAATGGAGCAAAGAAAAAAAATACATCCGCATAAGTTTACTCTTTGGGTAGCTATTGCAAGTATATTAATGATGTTTGCAGGTTTAACAAGTGCATACATTGTAAAAAAGAACCAGGCAAATTTTTTAAGTTTTGATCTGCCGTTGGCTTTTTGGTACAGCACCGCAGCAATTATTGCAAGCAGCGTTACCATATGGATGGCGAAAAAGAAGTTTATCAACAGGGAAATGGCCGCTTATAAAAGGCTGATCACTGTTACATTTATTTTAGGTCTTTTATTTGTTGGATTACAGGTGATAGGGTTTTGGGAATTGTATAAACAAGGATTGGTGCTTACAACTAATGTGTCGGTTTCTTTTTTATATGTGATAGTAATGCTTCATGCTTTACATGTGGTGGGTGGAGTGGTAGCTTTGCTGGTAATGTTTTTGAGAACATTCCGGACCAAATCAAAAAGCTATAACGTGGTGCCGGTAGAAGTGATGGCAACTTACTGGCACTTTGTAGACCTATTATGGATTTATTTATTGGTGTTTTTATTAGCAGTAAAATAGTTGTAAGTAATAAGTAGTAAGCCTGGCAACTTATAATTTTTACTACAATAACTTATGACTCAGAACTTATAACTTATAACTTATAACTTAAGTATGTCAACAGCAGCAATGCAAAAGGAAACAAAATGGTGGAGCGGTGGCCGCAGCCCGTTTAATGCCAGCTATGGTAAAGTGATGATGTGGTATTTTTTGATGAGTGATGCTTTTACTTTTGGCGCTTTCCTTATCAGCTATGGAACTATTCGTTTCAGCCAGAATTTCTGGACAGACCCTAACAAGGTATTTAACTCATTTCCCGGGTTGCATGGTATGGACCTGCCATTAGCTTTTGTGAGCTTGATGACCTTTATCCTGATTGCAAGCTCCGTTACGATGGTGCTGGCAGTACATGAAGGGCATAAGATGAACAAGAAAGGCGTTGAAAAATACATGATATTAACTATCATCGGGGGCTTTGCGTTTTTGGCTTGCCAGGCCTGGGAATGGACGCACTTATTAACTGGTGACCACGTTGCATTGTTGGGTAATGGAACATTGGATGTTGTTCCCACTACTGTAACGATGAACCCTTGGGGTGCTGATGTAAATCCTGATGCCGTAGCAGCAGCATTGCAGGGTACTCCTCACGATCAATTGGTAAATATTGCTTCTACTGTAGGCCACGGTGGGGAAGCTCATCATGATATGTCAGCATTGTCAAATACAGAACTGATTGATGCAATTACAAAAGGAAATATACATGTAACACATACCGGCCCAATTGCATTTGGAGGTTATTTCTTTGGCATCACCGGTTTCCACGGTTTCCATGTATTTAGCGGTGTGGTGATAAATGTGGTGATGTGGATCAAAACAAGATTGGGTCATTTTGATGAAAGAGGCCATTATGAAATGATTGAAAAAGCAGGCTTATACTGGCACTTTGTAGATTTAGTTTGGGTATTTGTGTTCCTGTGTTTCTATCTTATCTAATAATAAAAGGGTTAAAATTATAATAAGTTTTTATGAGTGAGCATAATCATGAGCATAATGTATCGTCTCCGGAAATAACCTTCGGGCATCCACCGGCAGAAGGAACAGGGCGTATATGGAAGATATTTTGGTTGTTAAGCGCTGTAACTGTTGCAGAGCTTATATTAGGTTTTGGTATTGCCAAACATTGGTATCCCAGTGCTGCCTGGATATTATTTATTAAAGGTGTTATCTGCATACTCTCTTTTGCAAAAGCATATTATATTGTTTCAGTGTTTATGCACCTGGGCGATGAAATAAGGAATTTCATTATGACCATTGTTGTTCCGCTTTGTTTGTTCATCTGGTTTATCATTGCCTTTCTTTGGGATGGCGATAGCTGGAAAAAATTGCGTAATAAATATGGCGGTGAGCCAGCGAAGACAGAACAGGTGGCACCGGCACATCACCAGGGGGCGAAAGATTAGTTGTTGAAAATAATCAGACAGATATTTTTTAAACCATCGTCCTTTATAAGTTCGGTGGTTTTTTATTAAAGTAAACTATGAACAAGAAAGCTGTTTTGGGATTGTTGCTGGCAACGGTACTGCCGATATGTGGTTATGTATTGGTAAAATATTACAGCGAACAATCTGTACATATGCCGCTGCGGTATTTTTATGATGGGGTGGATACAATAAAAGACGGTGGTAAAATAAGAACAGATACGGCGTGGCATAAGGTAAAAAATATCAGCTTTACCAACCAGTTAGGCAAAACCGTTTCTCTTGATTCGCTGAAAGGAAAAATTATTGTAGTTGATTTCTTTTTTACCCGTTGCCCCAATATTTGCCCGGGACTTGCGCTGCGGATGAAAAAACTACAGCAGTCATTCACCAACAGCAACGATAGTATTGTGCAGTTTATTTCCATCAGCGTTGACCCTGAAAATGATTCGGTACCGCAGTTAAGAAAATTTGCGGATCGTTTTACAAGCAATCATGATAACTGGTGGTTTGTTACCGGCGACAAAAAAGAGATTTATGATTTTGGCCTGCATGAGTTAAAGGCAAGTGTTGCAGACTCGGATGTGGATTCAATATTCATACACACACCCTACTTTTTTTTATTAGATAAAAACAGGATCGTAAGAGGATGGTATGATGGATTTGATTCAACCAAGCAGGCAAAACTGGTAAGAGATATTCCATTGCTGATGTTGGAGAAAGATAAGAAGCGGAGTTTTGGAGAGTTTTTAAAAGAGCTTTTTGGAAGAAGCTAGGATCAATAAGCAAATTGACAAAAGG
Source organism: Bacteroidota bacterium (assembly GCA_040385725.1). GTDB lineage: Bacteria > Bacteroidota > Bacteroidia > Chitinophagales > Chitinophagaceae > Ferruginibacter. The sequence continues at coordinate 3,587 of JAZKGV010000109.1, forward strand.
CAAGTAAGCAAAAAAGGCATAATCATCAAATCATATCAATCATAAAATAATCATCATCTAAACATAATCCGTCATTCAATATGCTCACACCTTCTTTAGAAAAAAATGACAGTAAAGCAAAATGGCTTATTGGTGTTTTTTCTGTTATTGTTTTTTCGGTAGTTACCATACTTGGCAAATACAACCTTGCTGATAAAAAAATAGACCTTGGTTTTGACCTGCACATTTTTGCATTGGTAAATGCTGTTATCAATGCCATTGTTACTTTACTGTTGGTGATTGGTTTATACTTTGCAAAGCAGAAAAATTTTGAATTGCATAAAAAGGTGATGATGACTGCAATGGTATTGTCAGTCTTGTTCCTGGTTTCTTATATCTGCCATCATTTATTTGCAGGTGAAACAATGTATGGTGAAACAGACGGCATTAAAGGGTTGAGCGATGCAGAAAGAGCAGCAGCCGGAAGCAGCCGTACACTTTATCTTGCCATACTGATAACACATATCCCATTGGCAGGATTAGCATTGCCGTTTATTTTATTTGCAGCATACCGGGCATTAACAGGCGAGTATGATAAGCATAAAAAACTGGTAAGGATAATATGGCCGGTTTGGTTTTATGTAGCAATAACCGGTGTGATTGTTTACCTGATGATAAGCCCGTATTACAAATAAGTATGAAGAACCAAAGTACATTAAGACAGTTGTTTATTTTACACAAAGCATTGCTGTTTGGGCAAATAATGTTTGCTGCCATTGGGCTTTTTCTTCAGTACACTAACAGGCTGAATTTTAATCTCTCTCACCTCGACCAGGTATTGCAGGTTGTGGTATTGATATTTTCAGCCGCAGGAGTTTTTATTGGTGCATCATTATTTAAAAAGAAAATACAACAGGCAAAAGATACATTAACGGATGTAAAAGCAAAAGCTGAAGTATATCGTTCGGCAAGCATTATTCAATGGGCATTGATTGAAGCGCCATCATTGTTTTGCATTATCTGTTTTATGCTGGCAGGTAATTATGCATTTCTTGCATTGGCTGCAGCATTAATGCTTTGGTTTGCATTAACAGGCCCGGCGAAATTAAAAATTATGATATTGCTTGGGTTAAACGAAACCGAAATGGAAAACTTCTAAATTCAATCTACCCTTTCCACTACAATTTTTACAGGGCTCAGATAAGTAATCATCACTTTTATTTTATCACCAACGTTTGCCTCACTCTCTGTTTTGTTTTTATCCTTCGCAACTGGAATTTTTGCCTGTATTTTATTATTGAAGAAATTAATAAAAATTCCAAAAGGCGTTACTTTATAAACAGTACCATCTATTGCTGTTTTATTTTTATGATACTGCTGTGCTGTTTTATATTCAGGAATAAATTCACTTTTAAAAAGCGAAGCGGTAACAGCATTCGGTTTGTCAATGTTGTCTAACTTAAAAAACACAGGCTCGTTCATCCGGCTTTCGTGTGGCGGTATTTCCCAGGGAGATACAATTAATGGAAACAGAATATAGCTGCCGGTTTCTTTTACAAAATAATCATCATCCACTTTTTTTAAATACCCAACAAACCTGTTTTCAGTGCCCGCTTTGTTTATAAGATTGCTGTATGCATTATTAAAACGAAACTCGATAAACCCTGCCACCATCTTATCTCCTTTTACAGAAGGAACAATTACAAAACTTACTTCATCACCAATACGGAAGGAATGAGTTTTTTTAATAGCCTTCATTTCTTTCAGCTTCATTTGTTCCTTCTCACTAATATTCCCATTAATGGATTTTGTTTTGTTATTATGCAGGTATTCTATAGTGGCATAATCTTTTTCATGATGGATAAAAGTGATAGTGCCGGAAAGTGTTTGTTTATCCATGATTTTTATTTGAAATAGCCTCGCAATAAATATGTATGCAGTAAAATATGTTGTCGCAGATTCGCAGATTAATCTGCGGCTGTAAATTAATTTGATAATAAATTATAAGGACAACTCTTTTGCCGGGTCCCAAAATAATTTTTCAAAATCCACTACCTTATCATCTTTCACTGTGATCTTTTCTTTTTTTAGTAATTCTTCCATTAATGTAGGCGTGGGAAAATGATGTTTGCCACTAAGCATCCCATTCCTGTTCACCACTCTTTGTGCAGGTACTTTTGGTTTTGCCAGGCCGGAGGCGTTCATGGCCCAACCCACCATTCTTGCACTTAGTTTTGTTCCAAGATAATTGGCAATGGCACCATAAGATGTTACACGCCCTTTAGGTATTTGCCTTACCACATCATACACATCTTCAAAAAATGAATAAGAAGCCGCCTTGGGTTTTTCTTTGCTGGCGTCTATAATTTTTTTAGTCGGCTTTTTTATACCGGTAGCTTTTTTCATCTCAATTCTTTTTTGTTTCCATGCTGTTCAGCAAAGTACTTCGTTTGGGTTCAGGCACATTTACATAATTGTATGGGCAATGTTTACAGCTGTTACCACAGCAAAACCCCTTTTGCAAATGAAACTTTTCTGTAAGCACCATGTACCCTTCTTCATTATAATAAAAATCTTCACCCTCAACCAACCTGCTCATACTGTGTTTCTTTATTTTCTGTTGCTTTTAAAATTTCCTGCAGCATTTTATCCTTATCTGCAATTTCATCAGGCAAAGTAAATTTTAAATAAAATATTTTGTTACTGCCGGCAATATCAAGCGATTCATAATGCGTTTTTATTTTTAAAACATCACTGTTCGTTTGTGCATATACATTGTCATAATCTTCCACACAGGTAAGCCCATACATATCAATTACCTTTTTTGTAAAACCATACAAAGCGGGGCTGTCAGTTTTTAAATTAATAAAACCCCCGGGAGATAATATCTTTTGATAGCACCGTAGAAAGATGGGATGTGTAAGCCGCTTCTTTGCCCTTGATGTCCGCAGTTGTGGATCGGGGAAAGTTATCCATATTTCAGAGACTTCGCCATTTGCAAAATAATCAGGCAGCATACCAATTTGCGTACGCAGAAAAGCGGCGTTGGTAATTTTTTCTTCAAGGCATTTCTTTGCCCCTGCATGAATACGGTTGCCTTTTACATCCACGCCAATAAAATTTTTGTCCGCAAATAATTTTGCCAGCCCTACGGTGTATTCACCTCTTCCGCAAGCCAGCTCCAATACATTGGGGTGATTGTTTTTAAAATGTTCTTTCCATTGCCCCTGCATATTCTCCGGGTATTCCAGCACGTTGGGAAATGTTTTGATAGCATTAAAACGCAGCAGTTTCTTTTGTCCCATAACACGGCAAATATACAAAGGGAAAACAGGCAAAAGGGCAATCTTGCAGGGAGGCAACACACAAGAAGGTAATCATACAAATCATCCCGATAGCTATCGGGATCATCAATCAATCATCATCAAAAAACAGGCTTTCTCTTGTCTGCTACGCTTAATAATGTCCTGTTTTCATTAATCCATATAAAACTTCAAATAAAAATTTCATCTTCAATGCTTTAATTAAGTAATTGTTTTACTAAATTGCAGCTACGCAATCGATTGCTTAACCAGAAGATAATGATAACTGCACAGGAGATCAAAGACCTACAGGATAAGATAAGCCGCAATGGCGACCAACATGCTTATGCCCAGCTTTACATTGCCTACATGCCATACCTGTTGAAGTTTGCCAATTCTATCATCAAAAACAATGAACTTTCTGAAGAAATAGTGTCGGATGTATTTATAAAGATCTGGCAAAACAGGGCCGACCTTGGGAAGGTTGACAACCTGAAGCTGTACCTGTATGTAAGCACCAAGAACACGGCATTAAATTATTTATCACGCCATTTTAGAAAAGATATTATTTCCCTGGAAGAGATGTCGCTTAATACTTCCATGAGCCCCTATAACCCGGAGCAGATACTTATTACTTCCGAAGCGGTAAAAAAACTAAACTTTGAAATTCAAAAATTACCCCCAAGGTGCAGGTTGATCTTTAAGCTTGTAAAGGAAGACAGGCTCCGCTACAATGAAATAGCCCGCCTGCTCAATATTTCAGTAAAAACTATAGATAACCAAATGGCTATTGCCTTAAAAAAGATAAGCACTGCTATAAGTTTCGATCTTAAAAAGGCATAAGGAGTTAGTTTTCATAATAGTGTCAAAAAAAGTTTAAATCAATTTGGTAGATTTTTATTTTTGCCGTGTCTGTTAACAAGATGGATAATACTCCTGAACATATTTGGCTGCTTATTGCAAGAAAACTATCTGGCGAAGCTACAACTGAAGAGTTGCAGGAGCTGGAGCAGCAGTTAAGGCAGCACCCGGATGCAGGATATCCAAAAGAAGTATTTCATGACTTGTGGCAAAGCCCGGTGCAGCAAGACAGGCAGTATTCTGAAACCCGTTATAAGGAATTGGTGCAGCAGATAAAGAGTATGGGAATTGATGAAGGCAGGTTTACCCAGGATGATCATTTTATTAATAACAGCCAGGAAGAAGAAACTCCGGTAAAAAGCAGCAAAAGAAGGTGGATAGTTGCCTTAGTATCAGCGGCAGCAGTTTTTTTAATTGCAGGCGGCATCTACTTTTTACAAAGCGGTGGAAATTCTTCAGCAGGGATAGCGGAGGCTCAACTAAAAAACCAGATCAGCACAAAAAATGGTTCCAAAACAAGTTTGGTATTGCCTGATGGAACCAAGGTTTGGCTTAATGCAGGCAGCGAACTTGTTTACGATAAAAACTATGGAAATAAATTGAGGGAAGTTTCACTTGTTGGTGAAGCTTATTTTGATGTAGTAAAAAACCCGGAGCGCCCGTTTTTGATCCATACCCGGAAAATGGATATTAAAGTACTCGGAACAGCATTTAATGTAAAGTGCTATCCTGGTGAAAAAACCACCGAAACAAGTTTGGTAAGAGGAAGCATAGAAGTAACATTGAAAGACAGGCAGGAAAAAATAATGCTTAAGCCAAATGAAAAGCTGGTTATTAATAACAACGATTACATACCGGTAAAAGAAAACAGGAAGCAGGCGCAGGAAGTAAGTAAAACAGCAGGTACTTTGGTAGAAAAGCCAATAATATCGCTTAGCCATCTTACTTTTTATCCTGCAGACAGTACGGTAATTGAAACGGCATGGGTGCAAAACCGCCTCGTTTTCAGCGGCGAAAATTTTGAAGAAGTGGCATTGAAAATGGAACGCTGGTACAACGTAAGGATTAAGTTTAATAATGAGAAGTTGAAGGATGAACCGTTAACCGGCAATTTTGAAAAAGAAACAGTAGGAGAAGCATTCAGGGCATTGCAGTTGGCCTGTCCCTTTTCTTTTACAATGAAAAACGATGAAATAACGATATCGAAAAATAAATAATTCTAACACTAAAAGGGGAAATGCGCTAACATTTCCCCGATAGACATAAACAAAAAACGCATATTCTTTTTAAGCCATATAGTTCTCATTTGTATCTACCAAAACGTAAAAATATGAAAAATGCCAAACGAATGCTTGTGACCCCCCAGCGGAAAAGCATTTACAAACTGCTGCTGTTTATGAAATTTACAATTGCTTTGCTGTTGTTTGCTTCACTGCATGTTTCTGCAAAAACCTATTCGCAAGACAGGATAACGCTGAAGCTTGAGGGAACTGAACTTAAAACAGCATTAAAACAAATTGAAAAGAAAAGCATGTATCGTTTTTTATATAACGATGATGTTATTTCTGCCCACCGTAAAGTAAGCATCAATGCTACCAATGCTTTGGTAACAGAAGTGCTTGACAACATTCTTACTGAAACCAGCCTCGGCTACAAAGTACTTGATAATAACCTGGTGGTTATTACGCAAAAAGACTTTATGGTGCAGGAAACAAAAGTAAGTGGTAAAGTTACCGGTGCAGACGGACAGGGCATACCCGCTGTTACAGTAAGGATAAAAGGCTCTGGTGTTGCTACTACTACAGGGGCAGATGGTTCTTACAACATATCTGCACCAGATGGTGCCACATTGGTGTTTTCATCTGTTGGTTATATAACACAGGAAACTGCTGTTAGCGGCCGTACACAAATCAATATCAAACTTGAAATAGCTGCAAAAGATATTAATGAAGTGGTGGTGATTGGTTATGGTACTGCCAGCAAAAGGGACTTAACGGGTTCTATCACAAAAGTAGCCGGCAAGGTAGTAGCTGATAAACCCAATACCAATCCTGTAGCTTCTTTGCAGGGAAGAGTGGCTGGTTTAAGTGTTGTAAATAATGGTGTTCCAGGTTCTCAGCCCGATATCCGTATCAGGGGTACAATCAGTATGGGGTCTGTAAATCCTTTATATGTAGTGGATGGAATTTTTACTGATAATATTGATTATTTAAACCCCAACGATATTGAGAGTATTGAAATATTGAAAGATCCTTCTTCACTGGCAATATTTGGTGTAAAAGGAGCATCGGGTGTAATAGCCATCAGCACTAAAAGAGCAAAATCCGGACAGGTATCTATAAATCTCAGCTCAAACTTTGGTGCTAAAAAACTCGTAGATAAAATTGAAATGGCAAATGCAAGTGAATTTAAAACAATTTTAGCAAGAGAAGCTGCCAGCACTTTGGCCGATAATAATAGCACTACGCTAACAAACTTCTTAAATGGAGAGTTAGACAAATGGACAGGCAATACAGACTGGGTGGACGCAGTTACAAGAACGGCTTATTTCAACAATTCTAATTTGAGCATTGCTGCGGCATCTGATAAAAATAAGTTTAACATGGGCCTTGGTTACACATTAGACCAGGGGCTTGTAAAAAGATCGGAATACAAACGCTATACAGTGAGTTTTAATGATGAATACAGGCTAAGTAAAGCGATAAAAGTTGGCTTCAACTTTATTGGCTCCAGCGAAAAACTGCCGTACAACAGCAGCGCTTTGTATGATGCAAGAAAAGCTTTGCCGATTATTCCAGACGGGACAAAACAATTCAAATTAAGAAATCCATACCTGTCTGTATTTGACAGTGCTATGTACAATCTGTATTCAACCACACCGGTTATCCAGAATACAGAACGTAACCCACTGCTTTCAATTGAAAACAACTGGAATAAATTGATAAGTGACAAGCTGAGGGCTGTAGGTAACGCCTTTGTAGAAATAAATTTTACAAAAGAACTGAGCTTGAGAACTACAATATATAAGGACTTTACATTTGGTGACGAAAGAACCTACACGCCGGTGTATTATGCTTATAACCCTGCTGCCACAGATCCCGCCCAACAGGCTTTTTTATACAGCCCACTATCTTCTGTAAATGTTAAGGACTACAATCAACGGTCAACACAACAGGATTATATATTAAGCTACAAAAAAACATTTGGAGATCATTCTGTAAACTTAACTGCTGGTAATACCTGGTATAAAGCAGGATACAATGAAAACACCATTCTATCAAAATCAGTGACCGGCGACCAGCCAATACCTGATGATAAGCGCTTTTGGTATGCATCAAATGGTTTTGCTACTCCGGCTAATCCACGTTCATCTCAATGGGAGTACTCTACGGTTTCATTTTTGGGCAGGGCACTTTATAATTTTAAGAACAAATATTACCTGACTGCTTCCTATAGAAGAGACTATGCAAGCAATATCAATGAATATGAAAAAAGTGGACAAAATTTTTGGGCTGTAGGTGCCGGATGGGAAATAACCCGTGAGAGTTTCATGCAAAACCAATCTGTTTTTAACTTTCTTAAATTAAAGGGCTCTATTGGTGTGTTGGGTAATTTTAATACCGGCACTATCGGAGGGTATTATCCTTTCTATCCTGGTGTAACTGCTACGCAGGCAACATTTGGAGTAAATACAGTTTCTGTTTTTGAAAATAATTATCTCCCTGATCCAACCCTGAGATGGGAAACAGTTCATGCTAAAGAAGTAGGCATAGAATTTAATATGCTTGGAAATAAGCTGCATGGAGAGATCAACTATTACACCAAAAACACAAAAGACCTCTTGGCGTTTTTGAAACAAGGCGGGGTTTTGGGCAGGCTTACCAATTCTGGTGAAATATCCAATAGCGGCTTCGAGTTAAGTGCTTCATGGGATCAAAAGATCAACAAGGATCTCAGTTTGACCGTTGCTGGTAACTTAACAACATTCAAAAATAAGGTTATTGCTTTGACACAGATAATACCTGCTGATCCACAATATGCAAATAGAACCATACCTGGTCAACCAATTGGG
>JAZKGV010000109.1:11810-18291 GCA_040385725.1 Bacteroidota bacterium
TTTATGGTTATGTAGTAGAAGGATTATATCAGTCATATGCAGATATATTAAAATCTCCTGTTGTTAAAGTTTCGGGCGGCCCTGTAAATCCTGGCGATTTTAAATATAAAGACCTGGATGGTGATGGTGATGTGGATGAACAGGATCAAACTAATATTGGTAATCCTACTCCTGATTTTACTTACGGTGGTAGTGTTACCTTAAATTATAAAGGTTTTGATTTGAATATTGATATTGCTGGTGTTTATGGAAATGAAATATACAGGTACTGGGCAACTTCAGAGCAAAAAAACTCGTTGCATAACTATCCAAAGTATTTCATGGATGGCTGGAACGGAGCAGGTACATCAAACTGGGTACCTATAACCAATGCACAGCATTTGACAAATAGAGTGCCTTCCAGTTTTGGTATTGAAGACGGTAGCTATGTAAGGATCAGGAATTTTGGCCTTGGATATAGTTTCAATGTGGCAAAGGCCAGGATCAAAGCAGGAAGGGTTTATGTGAATATTCAGAATTTGAAAACCTGGAAACGTAACCTTGGTTATTCTCCTGAATATGGTGGAAATGCTACATCTTTTGGAATTGATTCAGGTGGAGCAGAAGGAGCTTTACCAAGAATAATAACAGCAGGATTTAGCCTTACCTTTTAATTACAAACAATAAACTATTAAGTATATGAAAAAATATTTGTTTCTCTGTACATCGGTCTTAAGTGTTACTATACTGATGACTTTTACAGGGTGTAAAAAATTCCTTGACAGGAAGCCGCTTACGGCAACACTGGATGACTATGCCCAGGGTGGGCTGGATGCACAATCCCTTGGCTTATATGGAGCACTGCGTAATTCAGCCGCCGAACCATATATCGGTGATGGTTTTCAATCCATACCCTGGACAGGAGTAATGGGTTTCCGTTCCGATGACCAGGAGATTGTATCCGATCCCGGAGCTGCTCAATGGCATGCTACGTATGACAATTTTCAATACACAAAGGATGACTGGGCTTCTGGTGTTTTCTGGGACAAGCATTATCTTTTGATCAGTAACTGTAATACTATTTTGCAGATTGCAGACTCATTGGAATTAGAGGATGACCCCACTACCCGTGTTAATATTGCAGAAGCAAAATGGTTCAGGTCGCTTTCTTATTGGGACCTGGTGAGAAACTATGGTGAAATACCAAAAATTGATTTCAGGATTTACAATCCAACTGATGCTAACATAGAAAAATCACCAGAAAATGAAATACTGGATTTGATTGAATCTGATTTGCAATATGCCGTAACCAACTTACCTCCAAGCTGGCCCGATAAATTTAAGGGTAGGTTAACTACCAATACTGCAAAAGCATTATTGGCTAAAGTATATGTCTGGAGGCAGAAATGGGCAGAAGCCTTGGCTGTTTCCTCCGAGGTAATAAATTCAGGCCAGTATGAATTGATAAGGCCTTACTGGAGTATTTGGAAAACACAAAATGAGTTAAGCAAAGAATCTATATTTGAAATACAGGCTGCTTATGCACCCGGAGATGGTGGACAATTGTGGAGTTGGTTTGGAACAAGCCAGGGTGTAAGGGGAAATGGTGCAGATGGCTGGAATTTAGGCTGGGGTTGGAATACACCAACACAACAATTAGTTGACGCCTATGAAACAGATGATCCGAGAAAAGCGGCTACTGTTTTATTCTCAGGCCAGTCTGATGATCCGGCAAATGGCGGCTATGGAAAAATAATGCCTGCTTATACAAATGCATTGTACTGGAATAAAAAAGTTTATACTTCTGATGAAGAGAGAGCTGCTTCTGGTGATTTGAATGGCTCATATTTCTACAATTGCAGGCTTATCCGTTATGCCGATGTTGTTTTAACTGCAGCGGAAGCGGCTAATGAAACAGGTGCCAGCCAGTTGGCAGAAGATTATCTTGAATTAATAAGGGATAGGGCCAGGAACGGAAATGCAACAATACTACCTAAAGTTCTGTTTACTACCCAGGCGGCAATGAGAACTGCTATTAAAAAAGAACGCAGGGTTGAATTTGGCTGTGAATTCGAAAGGTTCTGGGATCTGGTAAGATGGGGTGATGCCACTACCACCCTTGGTGCTTTGGGATATCAACCAAGGAATCACTGGTATCCTTTGCCATCAAGCGCTATTTCTTCTAACCCTCAGCTTGTTCAAAATCCAGATTATCCATAAAGCCGTACGTACTACAGCTTTGTAAAAAATATTTTTTATTTTTTTAAAATATTATAAAATGAAAAGAATAAACAAAATACTGATTCCTGTTGCAGCGATAATACTGGCTTCAGGATGTCAGAAGATGAAAGAGCCGGCATTAGGTACTTATCCTGCAGATTCCAACCCTCCCGGCGGGCCTCTTGAATTTTATGTTGCTTTTGATGGTGCTACTGCTAATACGGCCATGAATGCTGTTGACAGTACCAGGGCAAATTTTCCAATAGATAATCCACTGGTATCTACAGATGGAGTTAATGGCAAAGGTGTTCAGGGAGAAGCACAAAAGTTTATAAAATATTCAAAGCCAAATAGCTGGGCAGCAAAATCCAAAAGCTTCACTATTTCTTTTTGGTATAAAAAAGATGGACAAACAAAGAACAATGTTGGTGGCAATGGACCGGAGCATGTGTTGGCTTTAAAATCAAGTAACGGCCATTGGTCGGGAGCACAGTTGCTGGTATTTTTAGAAGGGGATAACGCAGCAGGCGCAGTTAAAGTAATGATTGCAGACGCAACCAATGCTGATAACTGGTTTACATGGGAAGGTGGAAATACCATTCCGGGGTTGCTTGATAACAACTGGCACCATGTTGCATTAGTATATAGCAATGCAACAAGCACAATGACCCTTTATATTGATGGAACTGCTAACAGTAATACAAGGTCATGGGGTACTCATGGAGATATAAATATTGATAAAGACGCAATCACAGAATTGAGGATTGGTGCCGGCCCGGGCACAGGGTATGATACTGATGATTGGTTGACTTCATCATTTAAAGGAAGCCTTGATCAGGTTAGGATGTACAGTACAGATATCTCAGTTTCTGAAATACAAAGCTTGTTCGTTAACAAACAGTAACATATCATTTGCAATTAAAAGGGCTGTACAAATAAAAATGTAACAGCCCTTTATTTTTTCAATAATTCACCGAAGCCATAATTGTGTTGAAATACCAACGAATATTTTTTGTGCTGCCATGCGCCGCTCTTTGTTTTTTTTCTTCCTGTTCAAATAAGAAAAACAAGGATGCCCTTTTTACAGAACTTCCCCAATCACAAACCGGAATAAACTTTAGCAATACGCTGGAGAAAAAGAAAATGCTGAACATACTTTACTACCTGTATTATTATAATGGTGGCGGGGTAGCAACAGGAGATATTAATAACGACGGGCTTGATGATATTTATTTTACCGCCAACAGCAAAGGGCATAACAAGCTTTATCTAAATAAAGGCAATTTTAAGTTTGAAGACATAACCGGTAAAGCAGGTGTAGCCGGCATTTCAGATTGGTGTAGTGGCGTAAGCATGGCTGATGTAAATAATGACGGCTTGCTGGATATTTATGTTTCCACAGTAAGTAATAAATATGGATTAACAGGACATAACGAATTGTACATTAATAACGGCAACAATACTTTCTCAGAAAAGTCAGCACAATATGGTTTAAATACAACCTGCTTTACCACACAGAGTGGTTTTTTTGATTATGATCATGATGGAGACCTGGATTGTTATGTACTTAACCAATCCCATCATCCACATGCCAATATTGTTGATACAGCCAACCGCAGGAGTTATGATTCCCAGTCCGGCGACAGGCTTTACCGGAATGATGTTAATGTTACCGGGAAGTTTACAGACGTATCCAAAAACGCAGGTATTTATCAAAGTAATTTGGGCTATGGGCTGGGGTTAGCCTTTGCGGATTTTAACAATGACGGATGGGATGATATTTATGTAGGTAATGATTTTCATGAAAATGATTATTACTATCTCAACAATGGCAACGGTACATTCAGTGAAAGCGGCGCTCAGCACTTTAATCATTACAGCCGCTTTAGTATGGGCAATGATGCGGCTGATTATAACAACGATGGCCAGCTTGATATGGTAACCGTAGATATGCTCCCCCCGGATGAAAAGACACTAAAGACTTATGGAAGTGATGAAAATCCCGATACATATAAATTAAAGTTAGATGCACACGGATACCAGAAACAGTATTCAAAAAATTGCTTGCAAAGAAACAATGGCAACGGAATAAACTTTAGTGAAACCTCCTTAATAAGCGGCGTATCTGCAACAGACTGGAGTTGGGCGCCACTGTTTGCCGACTTTGATAATGATGGCAACAAAGACCTTTTTATTTCAAGCGGCATTGTAAAGCGGCCTGTTGACCTGGATTATGTACGTTTTGCATCCGACCTTAAAATGAAAGGCATGGACAGAACAGATAAATTTGATGATGAAGCTATACAGGCAATGCCTGACGGAAGTTCACACCCATATCTTTTTAAAAATAAGGATGGGTTACATTTTGAAGATATGAGTGAAGCATGGGGCACAGGAAAAATGAAAGGCTATTTTACCGGGGCTTCTTATGCCGATCTTGATAATGATGGCACACTTGACCTGGTGATCAATCCTATCAATGCGCCAGCAGTAATTTTAAAAAATACATCCACAAATAAAAGTTCAATCAGTATTTCTTTTAAAGGAGACAGCTCCAATAAATTTGGTGTTGGTGCAAAAGCATATTTGTTTCAAAAAAATAAAACACAATACCAGCAATTGATGCTGACCAGGGGTTTCCAGTCTTCCTGCCCGGCAAAACTTCATTTTGGTATTGATACTACGGCTGCAATTGACAGCATAGTAGTTGTGTGGCCCAATCAAAAATACCAGGTACTAAGAAGAGCGCCTGCAAAAAAACCGCTCATAGTTTTTGAAAAAGAAGCAGCAGGGAAATTTGATTACAATACATTTTTTACGCAGCCGGTAAATCATTTTGAAAATGTAAATACTACTGTAAGCTGGAAACACAAGGAAAATGATTTTTTAGATTACAATACACAATACCTTATTCCGCATTTGGAATCTACCCGTGGGCCAAAACTTGCAGTAGCAGATGTAAATGCTGACGGGCTCGACGATTTTTATGCCTGCGGTGCAAAGTTTCAACCGGGTGCAATGATGCTGCAACAAACAGATGGCTCCTTTAAACCTGTTGACACCGCACTCTTTAATATTGATGCAATTTGTGAAGATGTGGATGCAATATTTTTTGATGCAGACGGAAATGGTACACCGGATCTGTATGTGGTAAGTGGCGGCAATGAACAACCTGTAACCAGTATATCGCTTACCGACCGGTTGTATTTGAATGATGGCAAAGGACATTTTAAAACTGCCGGCCCATTTTTATCGCAACGATATGAAAACAAAAGTTGCGTGGCGGCAGCAGACATAGATAAAGATGGCGATATCGATTTGTTTGTTGGCAACACAGGTATGGCCGGCGCTTTTGGTTTCTTAAAGCCATCTTTCTTTTTCTTAAATGACGGCAATAAAGAACAGGTGCATTTTACCGGCACTTTTGACAATGTTATAAAACTGAATGACCTCGGCATTGTAAGCAGTGCAACATTTACTGATGTAAATAATGATACATGGCCTGACCTGGTTGTAGTGGGAGAATGGATGGGTGTAACCACTTTTATAAATAATAAAGGCGTATTTGAGAAAAAGGAAATACCAGCATCAACCGGGTTGTGGCAAACAGTGTACGCTACGGATGTAAATGGCGATGGCTTTACAGATATTCTTGCCGGTAACTGGGGACATAATACAAAATTATATGCAGGCAAAACCGGCACCTGCAAAATGTATGTAAAAGACTTTGATAAAAATGGTTCATTAGAACAGGTTGTTTGTTATACTATTGATGGAAAAGAATACCCATTTCTTGCAAAAGATGAATTGGAACGGGCTTTGCCGGTGTTAAAGAAAGCGTATCTTACTTACAGTGAAGTGGCTGGCGAAACAGTACAGTATATGTTTTACGATCTGTTTAAAGACTATAAAGAGTTTAAAGCAGAAGTGTTGGGTTCATCCTGTTTTATGAATGATGGCAAAGGAAATTTTACCAGGATGGACCTTCCGGAAGAACTGCAGCTATCACCCATTTTTTCTTTCACTTCTTTGCCCGATAAAACATTTATGGCAGTGGGAAATTTTTATGGTGTGATACCCTATGAAGGGAGGTATAATGCCATGTATCCTACACAATTTTACTTTGATAAAACCACCAACAGCATCCGTAGCGGTTACAGTATTTTTTCTGCTAACGGAGAATTCCGTGATGCAAAATTGCTGCGTACAGCAGGCAACAACAAAGTACTTGCCATGGCAAGAAACAACGATGGCTTATTATTTTTTAAATAAATAAAATGAA
>JAZKGV010000110.1:0-5664 GCA_040385725.1 Bacteroidota bacterium
TATAAGAAATAAAATAAGGGTGCCTGCAATGATGCGGTAAATGCCCCATACTTTAAAGCCATGCTTGTTTAAAAAGCCAATAAAAAATTTAATTGCCAGCATAGCTACAATAAACGATATAACACTACCGAAAAACAATATCCCAAAATTAGAAGTGTTAAGCACTTCGGGGTGTTCTCTATAAGTATCAAAAAAACTTTTTGCAGAAGCTAAGAACATAGTAGGCACTGCCAGGAAGAAAGAAAATTCTGCTGCTTCATGCCTGGTAAGTTTTTGTGCCATCCCGGTGATGATGGTGGCAGCACTACGGCTAAGCCCTGGAAAAATCACAGCCAGTGTTTGTCCACAACCAATTACAAAAGCACGGCGGTAATTGATAGATTGCTCATCATCAAACATGGGGTGATTGAATATCTTATCGATAAACAACAAAATAATTCCGCCGCCAATCATTACATAAGCAATAAACGTAAGGCTGTTTAAAGCAGCATCTATTTTTGTTTTAAACAATAGCGCTACAATAATGGAGGGAATTACAGCCAATATTAATTTGATATAAAATTCAGGCCTTTTAAAATTGAAGAATTTCTTCCGGTACAATACCACCACAGCCAGTATGGCAGCCAGTTGTATCACCACTTCAAACATTTCAGTAAAAGGGGTTGATTGCTTTATCCCAATTAACGGGCCGGTAAACTTCATGTGCGCCGTAGATGATATAGGCAAAAATTCTGTAAGCCCCTCCACCACTGCAATAACAAAAGCCTGGAAAAAATTCATTAGCAACAAAAATATTTAGTGCATTAAAAAAGCACCGCAATATACAGTGCTTTCAAAAAAGTTATTACCTCAAAGTCAGTAAACTAATTGTTATGATACGCCTTATTCGCCTTTTGGTTTTCTCATAATAGCAAATATCTCTATCACAAATCCTGTAACGATCAACAAAGGTGCAATGGTAATACGGGTGTGACTGTAAATTTCTGCATCCTTAAAGTCATTAGGATTGGCGCTTTTACCTCCAGCCATTAAAAAGAACCCAATCGCCATCACTACTATGCCTGCCAGCATCAATACATAATTGTCCTTTGTAAAAAGGGGCTTTGCCGGTACACTTGCTGCAGGTTGCTTTTTTGCTGTTGCCATCGATTAAAATTTAGGGTGCAAATAAAGCACTATTTTTTTAAATGATATTAATAAAGATCGTCCAATTTCATCTTCAGGTATTTCAATACAGAGCGGTGTGTGCTCAGCAGCGAAATGGTAACCCCCAGCACAATAATGGCCAAAATTATGATGCCCATATTAGTACTATCCCTCAACTGGTGCAATTCCGGTACCAGGTTCTCTATCCACATTACAAAAATATAAACCGCCACAATAGCTATGCAGGCCGAAATAAAGCCATTAATAATAGCCTTTACATCCAGTGGCTTTGTTATAAAGCCCCTGGTGGCGCCTACCATCTGCATTGTTTTTATTAAAAAACGGTTGCTGTACATCGCCAGCCTGATAGTATTATCAATTGAAATGATCACAATGATAGATAGCAGGATGGTAAAGCCCAACACCCCTGCGCCGATATATTTTGCATAGCTGGTTACAGAGCTAACTGTTTGTGTTGGATATTGAAACTCCGACATCACACCAACAAAATTAGTTTCCAGGTCGGCCTTTAAAGCAGATAAACTGTCTTTATCCATGTAAGTACTTTTTACATAAAAGTCAATGCTTTCGGGCAAAGGGTTATTGGCAATAAATTTTTTCCAGGTGCTGTCATTCTCTGCATTCCATTTTTGGGCTGCTTTTTCTTTAGTAGTGTATTCAGCAGATTTTACATACGGCAATCCAGCTATATATTTCTGCATGGTATCGATCTGGCTCTTTTTTGCGGCTGGCGCTATATAAGCATGCACCTGTATGTTTTCCCTGAAAATTTCACCGGATTTTTTCAGGTTCAGGAAAAACCAGCCCACCATTCCAAATAAGAATAATATCAACGCCACACCAACAATGGCCAGCGCATAAGAAGGTTTACTGCGTTTTGCTGAAGTATTTTTTCCGTACAATGACATAGAGGGGTTAGTTTATTGAATGTAATGGTTTAGCTGCTGGTTAGTATCTTATCCTTTACCAATGCGGCAAAAGTAAAGGTTTTTACCTGCTTTGATGTACTTTTGGCGGCATTGAAAAATCAGGAGTTCAAATATATTTTCTTACGCAATCACTAGTTGATGTAAGAATGTTAAAATAGAAGAAATGTTTAACGAGATTGAAAAAAAGTGGCAGGACAACTGGAAGAGCAATAACACTTACAAAGTTTCTAATACTTCAGATAAGCCCAAGTTTTATGTGCTGGATATGTTCCCTTATCCAAGTGGTGCAGGTTTGCATGTAGGACATCCTTTGGGTTATATCGCATCTGATATTTACAGCCGTTATAAAAGATTAAAAGGCTTTAATGTACTGCACCCAATGGGCTTTGACAGTTTTGGCCTGCCAGCAGAACAGTATGCCATTGAAACAGGGCAACATCCGGCAGAAACCACAAAAAAGAATATCGCCACATTCAAATCGCAGTTAGATAAAATTGGTTTTTGTTATGATTGGGATAGAGAAGTTAGAACCAGCGACGCATCTTACTACAAATGGACACAATGGATATTCTTACAGTTATTCAATTCTTTTTACGACAGGAAAGAAAATAAAGCAAAACCAATTGCTGGATTAATAAAGCGTTTTGAAACCGAAGGCAATACGGCCAACGGCCAACCAACAACGACCAACTTTACTGCTGAAGAATGGAAGGACTACGACGAAGCAACACAGCAAAACATATTAATGAATTGCCGCCTGGCTTATTGCGGCTATGGAGAGGTAAACTGGTGTGAAGCATTAGGAACTGTATTGGCAAATGATGAAGTGGTGAATGGTGTAAGTGAACGGGGTGGACATCCTGTAGTGAAAAAGAAATTGCGCCAATGGTATTTGAGGATCACTGAATATGCTGACAGGTTGCTGGAAGGATTAACCAAAATTGAATTCAGCGATGCAATGAAAGATATGCAGACAAACTGGATCGGAAAATCAAGCGGCGCTGAAATAACATTTAAGATTCAGCAATCAACATCAAAGCTTACAGTTTACACCACAAGGCCTGATACGATTTTCGGTGTTGACTTTATGGTGGTAGCGCCGGAATTAGAATTGATCAATGAAATAAGATCTCCTGCACAAGCAACTGCCGTTGAGGAATACATTGCGTATGTAAAAAGCCGTAGTGATGTAGAAAGGATGGCGGAGAAGAAGATCACTGGTTGTTTTACCGGCGCTTATGCTATCAATCCTTTTGACGGAAGGGAAATTCCAATCTGGATCAGTGAATATGTTTTAGCAGGCTATGGCACCGGCGCTATCATGGCAGTGCCTTGCGGCGATGAAAGGGATTTTAAATTTGCACAGCATTTTAATATTCCAATTACCAATATCATTGGCGCTCATTTTAATGGTGAAGAAGCCAACCCAACCAAAGAAGCTGTTTTAGAGAACAGTGGCTTCTTAAATGGATTGGTGATGAAAGATGCAATGGAAGTGGCCATTAATAAATTAACGGAGCTTCATATTGGCATTAAGAAAGTGAATTACCGCATGAGGGATGCAGCCTTCAGCCGTCAGCGTTATTGGGGTGAACCATTTCCTATCACCTGGAAAGACAATGTAGCAAAAGAATGGAAAGGCGATCTGCCTTTAGAGTTGCCGCATGTTGAAACTTACAGTCCCGGCCCTGATGCACAGGGACCATTGGCCAACATACCGGAATGGGTAGCCCAGGAACTGGAGACGAACACCATGCCGGGATATGCAGGTTCTTCCTGGTATTTTTTACGTTACATGGACCCCAACAACAACGAAACTTTCTGCGACAGGAAAGCAAGTGATTACTGGAACCAGGTTGATCTATACATTGGTGGCACCGAACATGCTGTTGGCCATTTATTGTACAGCCGTATGTGGACAAAGGCATTGTATGATCTGGGCTTTATTGGTTTTGATGAACCCTTTAAGAAGTTGGTGAATCAGGGGATGATACAGGGGAGTTCGAGGTTTGTATATAGAATAGTCGGGACAAATCAATTTGTTTCGCATGGTAGTAAGGATAATTATAACGTACATCCATTACATGTGGACGTAAGTCTTGTTGATGGTGTTGAATTAGATATGGATGCTTTTGTAAGGTGGAAACCTGAATATTCTGATGTCGAATTTATCTGCGAAGACTCACAGCTTTATAGGCCAGGAACAAAAAAAGATGGCGAATGGAAATTAGAAAAATATATCTGTGGTGTTGAAACAGAGAAAATGTCCAAATCAAAATACAACACTGTTAACCCAGATGAGCTTTGCAAAAAATATGGCGCTGACACTTTCCGCATGTATGAAATGTTCCTCGGCCCGGTGGAGCAAAGCAAACCATGGGATGATAAAGGAATTGAAGGCGTTCACCGTTTTTTACGCAAGCTCTGGCGTTTGTTCTTTATACCTGCTGAAGCTTCAGCGAAGGCAGGTGATGAAGGCAAGAAAGTTTGGAATGAAGACAAGCCTAACGATGCAGAATTAAAAGTGCTGCACAAAACCATCAGGAAGATCGAAGAAGATACAGAGCGTTTTAGTTTCAATACTGCCGTTAGTACTTTCATGATCTGTGTAAATGACCTGGCAGATCTTAAATGCCACAAGAAAGAAATTCTTGAAAAGGTATTGATATTGCTTACGCCGTATGCACCGCATATTGCAGAAGAATTGTGGAGCAAGTTAGACAACAGCGGGACTATTTTAGATGCAGCTTATCCAAAATACGAAAGTAAATACACGGTTGAATCATCTAAAGAATATCCGATTTCTATAAATGGCAAAGTAAGAGCGAACATCAACATGGATCTTGGCCTTGAACAAGGTGATGTAGAAAAGTTGGTGCTGCAAAACGAAACAGTGCAAAAATGGCTGGAAGGAAAAGCGCCAAAGAAAATCATTTATGTAAAGAACAAAATGGTAAACGTGGTAATTTGATGTGGAGAATAGAGACCTGCCTACCGGCAGGCAGGCACGGATGAAACAGATTGATACTGATGAAAACGGATTTTATCTCTGTGTAAATCTGTGCCATCTGTGGCTTTAAAAAATCATCCTTGATTTATTCGTATCAATTAGTGCAATTCGTGGCTAAAAAAAATCTGTGTTCATCCGTGCAATCTGTGGCTTGAAAAATTATTCTTAATTTCTATTCGTGTCAATTAGTGTAATTCGTGGCTAATTACTTTCTTATTTTTGTGGTTAAAGTATAAACCATGAAAAATAAATTCATCAAACAATTTGAGTTTGAGCTTTGGGCCAATGAGCTCATCCTAAACTCCCTGAAAAAATTAAAAGAAAAAGACGACAGGGCAATGCTGCTCTTCTCTCACTACCTTTCTTCTCACTGTATGTGGCTAAGCCGTGTAAACAAAACAGAATTCACCTGTACGCTTTTCCAGGAAAGAACACTGGATGAATGTGAGCAGTTAATGAATGAGAACCTGGAAGGATGGAAAAAATTCCTGGCAGGTAAATCAGCAGAAGACTTAGAGCAAACAATAGAATTTATGCCGGCCTGGGAAGCCAATCCCA
>JAZKGV010000110.1:5674-30277 GCA_040385725.1 Bacteroidota bacterium
GAAAATGAGTTATGAAGATGCCATCATTCATTTAATTAACCACAGTAGTTATCACCGTGGTCAAATTGTGGCCAGCATAAAAGGCAAAGTAGATGAGTTACCATTCTGCACTTATATCATGTACGCAAGCGAAGTGGTTTAAACAAAGAGGCTGTCCGTTAGCAAACGGACAGCCTCTTTTATATTTTGTATAAGAACCTTTAATTACACATCAATATTTGCATACTTAGCATGGCTTTCAATGAATTCCCTTCTTGGTGGAACTTCATCACCCATCAACATGCTGAATACACGGTCTGCTTCTGCAGCGCTTTCCAATGCCACCTGTTTTAATGTCCGTGTTAATGGGTTCATGGTTGTTTCCCATAACTGGTCTGCGTTCATTTCACCCAAACCTTTATAACGCTGTACGGTTACGCTGTCATCTTTACCTTGCCCGAATTTTGCCACCAACGCTTTTCTTTCATCTTCCAGCCATGCATATTCCTGGTCCTTCCCTTTTTTTACTAAGTACAAAGGCGGTTGTGCTATGTAAACATATCCTTGCTCAACCAATTCCTTCATATACCTGAAAATAAAAGTGAGGATCAGTGTTGCAATATGGCTACCATCCACATCAGCATCCGTCATGATGATAAGTTTGTGATAACGCAGCTTCGTAATGTCCAATGCTTTCGGATCTTCAGGTGTACCAATTTTTACACCCAATGCCGTAAACATATTTCTTATCTCCTCGTTGTCGTATATCTTATGCTCCATCGCTTTTTCCACGTTCAATATCTTACCTCTCAAAGGAAGTATCGCCTGGAAACTTCTGTCACGGCCCTGCTTGGCAGTACCACCAGCCGAATCACCTTCGACTAAGAATAATTCACATTTTCCCGGATCTTTATCACTGCAATCTGCCAATTTACCCGGTAAACCACCACCGGTCAATACACTTTTACGTTGCACCATCTCCCGTGCCTTTCTTGCGGCAGCCCTAGCCTGTGCAGCTAATATTACTTTCTGAATAACTGTCTTAGCTTCTTTGGGATTTTCCTCTAAATAAGCATTCAACACACGGCTCAATGTGGTATCCACCACACCCATTACTTCACTGTTACCCAATTTCGTTTTTGTCTGTCCTTCAAACTGCGGCTCCGGCACTTTTACCGAAATGATAGCACTCAATCCTTCCCTGAAATCATCGCCTTCAATTTCCACTTTGGCTTTTTCAAACATGCCTTCTTTTTCACCATAGGCTTTAAATACCCTGGTAATAGAACGGCGGAAACCAGCCACATGCGTACCACCTTCAATGGTGTTGATGTTATTTACATAACTGAAAATATGTTCCTGGTAACTGGCATTGTACATCATCGCCACTTCTACCACTACATTGGAATTGGCATCGTATCCATCGCAATAAATAACATTAGGCAACAAAGGAAGACGGTTACCATTTTTATCCAGCATTTGTACAAACTCAGTGATACCACCTTCGCTGTAAAATGTTTTAGTATAGGTGTTACCATCATCATCTTTTTCCCTCAGGTCATTTAAAATGATCGTGATCTTTCTATTGAGATAAGAAAGCTCCCTTAAACGGCCTTCTAAAATTTCTTTATTGTAAATACCTGAAGTAAAAATGGTAAGGTCGGGCCAAAAATGAACTAAGGTTCCGGTAGTATCACTTTTACCGGTTTCCCTTACCTGGTATTGAGGAACACCAATAGCATATTCCTGCTCAAAGCTTTTTCCTTCCCTGTTAACTGTTACAAGCAGTTTCTTGCTCAATGCATTTACACAGCTAACACCCACACCATGCAAACCGCCAGATACTTTGTAAGTGTCTTTATCAAACTTACCACCGGCATGCAATACGGTCATTACAATTTCCAGTGCTGATTTTTGTTCTTTAGTGTTAATGCCTGTGGGAATACCACGGCCATCATCCTGTACGCTGATGGAATTATCTTCATGAATGGTTACAGTAATGTTCTTGCAATAACCTGCCAAAGCTTCATCTATTGAGTTATCAACTACTTCATAAACGAGGTGGTGCAAACCTTTTACGCCAACATCGCCAATATACATAGCCGGACGTTTGCGGACTGCTTCTAAACCTTCTAAAACCTGGATACTATCGGCGCCATAACCATTGGTGAGAGGGGCAACAACTTCTTCAATTTCTGTGCTCATAATGTGGGTAAAATCTCTTTAAATATTTCAAAATCTGTATTCCTGCAAATGTACAAATAATAAAGGGTTTGAGGTGTTTTAAAAAGTATAAAAACCAATGTTTTTTTCCAAAGATTTCCACAGTAGTTTTATGGCAAGTTTTGAAACACTAAATACAGCTTTTATGATAAAAACCATCCTCAAAATCTGCCTTATAACCAGCAGCTTTTTACTGTTTTGTATTGATGGAAAAACACAGTATGTTGGTATTGGCACCAGCAATCCAACAGCTTTACTGGATGTAGCAGGCGGTGACGCAAAAATTAACGGTTTATTACTGGGCCGTGGCGGTGGAAATTTTTTATCAAATGTGGTATTAGGCGACAGCGCACTGGTAAACAACATCAGCGGTACAGATAATACAGCTTTTGGCAACAAAGCAATGTTCAGCAATATAAGTGGTGGTGTTAATGTAGCTGTTGGCAGGCTTTCATTACGCAATAATGTAAGTGGCTTTGATAATGTAGCAATCGGTGGACAGGCCCTTTTTGCCAATGATTCCGGCTCCATAAACACAGCTGTTGGAGATTGGGCAATGTTGGGCAACACAACAGGTAATTTTAATACAAGCATCGGCGGCAGTTCTTTAAAAACAAATACTACCGGCTCTGGTAATACCGCCATTGGCCTGTCATCCCTCATTTATACTTTAGGTGGCAATTATAATACAGCGGCAGGTTTTAATGCAGGTGTTTCCAATACATCCGGTTACAGCAATACATTTATCGGCGCTTTTGCAGAAGGTACTTTTGGCAACCTTGCAAATGCAGGTGCAATAGGATATAATGCAAAAGTGAGTGCCGGCAATTGCTTTGTTATTGGTGGCACAGGCCCTGATGCGGTGAATGTGGGTATTGGTATTACCGCACCATCTGAAAAACTGCATGTAAACGGCGCTATTACTTTAAAGAATGGAAATTATACCAATATAAATAATGGCGCCACAGCACCTGTTCCCCAGGGCGGTGCCGGTACTATAGTATTTAATGAGACTCATTTTTACGGTTGGGACGGAACGGCCTGGCGACAACTTGATAATCTATAATAGTAAGTATGGTTAAAGTCATAGAAGGGTAAAAGTTTGGCAATAGGTAAAATCTGTTGCTGTTTTTTATTATCCGTGCCGTATATTTGCATCGAAATTCATCGATGTATCAATCTGCAGACATATTAGGCCTTACTCAAAAACAAGCACTCGTTTTTAACGAGCTGGAGGTTTTGCAGGATATTGAACGTACGGTGCCCGGTTCGGTTAATTATGCTATCAGGCGATATAAAAAAACCAACTGGAACATGGATGATACAGGGATGCTGGTTTATCACTACGAAAAAAACAATCCTTCAGCCAATTACCTTGAATTGAGGTTTTGTGTAAGCGGCAATGTGTACTGCCGTCAAAAACAGTCTGAGTGTGATTTCTGCAAATTCAGCGCTTCTAAAACCTGCGTGGAAAAAGTGGATAGCGTGGATGTGTTGAGTTTCAGTTTCAAACCAAACTACCTTACCCAGTTTGTAAAAAGTAAAAAGCAGCTTACCATTACTGATGGGGTGCTGGCTTTTACCCATACCACTTCTTTTTCAAAAACATTACCTCTTTGTGGCAAAACAAGAATGGCTATTGAAGCCCTTCTAAACCATAATTACACTGATACTTTAGAAAACATCTTCATCAATGCCCAAACACAAATACTGCTGCTCTACAGCATGGATTGTATGATGGGTGAAAAAGAGGAAGAAGTATTTACCTGTAAGTTTTTGGCCAACGAAGCCGACAGGGAAAAGATCATAAAAGCAAGAGAAGTTTTATTGCAACATATTGGCGAGCCGCTTACCATTAAAGAATTGAGCCGTAAAGTTGCCATCAACGAATGTTACCTTAAAAAAGGATTTAAAGAACTGTTCGGTACCACCATATTTGATTTTTATCAAAGCCAAAGGATGGAACACGCCAAATATTTATTGTATGATAAAGGTTTGAGTGTAACAGAAGTTTCTTCCTTGCTGGGCTATTCTTCTATCTCTCACTTTAGCACTGCCTTTAAAAAACACACAGGTATAAAACCTTGTGAATTGTTGCTACGCTAATTTTTTACTACAGATTTATCAATAGTTTTAGTGAAATTTTCTTCCATGAGAGGAAATGTTATTACGCTATTGGCAATACTTTCCGGGATGATAGCGGCATTTTTTGCTAATTATGCTTTACTTTATCCACTGATAATCCCTGACCCTTGTTATTACCACAGCAGAGAAACAACATTCGTTTTTGACATGTTTTACAGTATGGATTCAGCTGACGGCGACCATCCTTTTCCGACTACATTCAATCTGTTTTTTACACTTTTTATTGGTGGCGTTAGCGGATTTTTGCTTTTAGGGTTTATCCGGAAGAAGATTGCCAAGGATTAGTTATGGCTGAAAATTTCTGACTTTAAAATATTATCTTCGCCAGCTATGTAAATCTCCGTGTATTAACTTATGGTTAAAAAGGCGATATATAAGATTGTGAACCGATTAAAACCAAAATCATTCAATGGACCAAAGTATAATTTCCATCATTGCCGGTGCAGTTGCCTTAATAGTAGGCATTGTTCTGGGTAAAATTGTTTTTGCCAAAAACACTAAAAAACAGCTAGAAGACGCTCAATCACAAGCCCAGACAATTGTAAAAGAAGCTGAATTAAGGGCAGAAAACATCAAAAAAGAAAAGGAACTGGAAGCAAAAGAGAAGTTTGTTCAGTTAAAATCCAATCACGACAAAGATGTGATGCAGCGGAACCAGAAACTTGTTGAATCTGAAAACAAGATCAAGCAAAAAGAGCAGAGCCTTAACCAGAAAGAGGGAAACCTTGAAAAACAGGTAAAGGAAAACGAGGCCATCAAAGAAAACCTAAATCGCCAGATCGAAGTGGTAAATGTAAAGCGTACCGAACTGGAAAAACATCAGGAGGAACATATCCGCCGTCTTGAAAAAGTAGCCAACCTTTCTGCTGAAGATGCCAAAGCCCAGTTAATTGAAGGATTGAAGCAGGAAGCCCAGTCAAAAGCCATTTCCATACAGCAGGAAATTATTGAGGATGCCAAGCAAAAAGCGAATAAGGAAGCCCGTAAAATTGTTATTCAAACCATTCAGCGTACCGCTGCAGAACAGGCAATTGAAAACTCCATTACCGTTTTCAATCTTGAAAGCGACGAAATAAAAGGCTCTATCATTGGCCGTGAAGGCCGTAATATCAGGGCTATTGAAGCCGCTACCGGCGTTGATTTAGTAGTGGATGATACCCCCGAAGCAATCGTACTTTCATCCTTCGATCCACTTCGCCGTGAGGTAGCAAGGTTGTCACTACAAAGATTGGTAGCTGATGGCCGTATCCATCCTGCCCGTATTGAAGAGGTGGTGGAAAAAACCAAAAAGCAATTAGATGACCAGGTAATGGAAATTGGTGAACGTACCGCAATGGAATTAGGTGTTCATGGCCTGCATAAAGAATTAGTAAGGATGGTGGGCCGTATGCGTTTCCGCTCTTCTTATGGTCAAAACCTGCTGATGCACAGTAGAGAAACAGCTAATCTTTGTGCTATCATGGCTGCTGAATTAGGATTGAACCCCAAACTGGCAAAACGTGCCGGTTTATTACATGATATAGGTAAAGTGCCGGATGAAGAAACGGAATTGAGCCATGCATTATTAGGCGCCAAGCTGGCAGAAAAATACGGTGAAAACCCAGCGGTGGTAAATGCCATTGGTGCTCACCACGATGAAATGGAAATGACTTACGTTATCTCCCCCATCATCCAGGCATGCGATGCTATCAGCGGCGCAAGGCCGGGTGCAAGGCGTGAGATAATGCAACAATACATTCAGCGTATTAAAGACCTTGAAAGCCTTGCTGCTGCTTACCAGGGCGTGGAAAAAGCGTATGCAATACAGGCTGGCCGTGAGTTAAGGGTAATTGTGGAAGCTGATAAAGTAAGCGATGCTGACAGCGACAAACTAAGCTTTGAAATAGCCCAAAAGATACAAACAGAGATGACCTTTCCGGGGCAGATAAAAGTAACAGTGATAAGGGAAAAAAGGGCTGTAAATATTGCCAGGTAATTAGCCAATTTGCTGATCTGATAATGTGCTGATGAAGCCTTCGGGGATCATCAGCATTTTTTTAATTTTCCCTTTCTAAAAATTATCCGGCAAATCATTCTCAATTATAAATTAATTCCCCTACTTTTGCCGTCCAAAATTTTAAGACATGAATGCAGTTCAGTTTGTACATGACCAGTTGACCACTAAGCCAGCTTTGCCAGCTTTTAAAGCGGGTGATAACATCACTGTTAACTATAAAATTGTTGAAGGAACCAAAGAACGTATCCAGAGCTTTAAAGGCGACGTTATAAAACGCCAGGGTGTGGGTGCCACGGCTTCCTTTACAGTTCGTAAAATAAGTGATGGTGTGGGTGTTGAAAGGTTGTTTCCTTTCTACTCTCCAAATATTGAAAGCGTTGTGCTGAACAAGGTTGGTAAAGTTAGCCGTGCTAAATTGTTCTACCTCCGTAGCAGAAGCGGTAAAAGTGCCCGTATTCAGGAAAAAAGGATGGCAGTTGCACTTAAGAAATAAGATATTTTCTTACTTATATAGAAAAAGCGTCCCGAACACAGTCCGGGACGCTTTTTTATTTGTACACACTCATACTACGGAACGATTATTGTCGTTATCAATCATCCGTTTCTAATCACAAAACCGTACCGTTATGAAAAAGCCACTTTTTTTCACCGCAATTATTTTGTCTGCAATCCTGTTTTTGAGTTCCTGCTCAAGAGGTATTACCGTTTATGAAGCTGCCAATGGCAAAGCCAAATGCGGCAGATACGTGAAATAGTAAATTTAAAAAAAGATACAATAAAGCTTAAAATGCTGAACGGAGCGTCGCCACCGATGTCCCATCAATGAACCTATGCCTGAAACTCCCGAAATTATCCGGACAGGCCAAAAATGCTTTAACATTTGGGCAACTGATTTAAGCGTTACAAAGGCTTCTTTTAGTCAGGAATTAATCTATCTTTGTTTCCTAAAATTACTACTATGATTAATACAGTGCTTTTGGGCATGATAGGTACACAGGAAATTATATTGATTGTAATTGCTATCCTCATTTTATTTGGTGGCAGAAAAATCCCTGAACTAATGAAAGGTGTTGGTAAGGGCATAAGGGAATTTAATGATGCCAAGAACAATGTAAAAAGCGAAATAGAAGACGGAATAAAGGAAAAAGATAAAGACGAAGAAATAAGAAGGTTAAGGGAACAGGTAAACCAACAGAAACAGGCTTAGCAAAATATTTTACAATAAATTTTCCCGGCTGAAGTGAATGATAGTTTTATCAGGCGCTCCAGCCGGTTTCATACATAGTAACTCCACCCGATTTTGTTTACAAGTATTACAATTTATCAGCAGCAACTTGCAAATGGCAACACGACTTGTGTGGCAGCAGTAAATTATTTTCTCTCTAAAATAAATGAAAATAAAAGGCTGAATGCTTTTACAGAAGTATATGGAGAAGAAGCATTAGCCACCGCCGCCGCATTAGATGAAAAAAGAAAGAGTCGTGCTGCTACTGGAAAATTACATGGTGTTGTTGTCGCCATAAAAGATGTTATCTGCTACAAAGGCCATAGAGTAACTGCTGCTTCAAAAATTTTAGAAGGTTTTGAATCTGTTTATAATGCCACTGCCGTGCAAAAATTATTGGATGAAGATGCCATCATAATCGGCAGTTGTAATTGTGATGAATTTGCCATGGGCAGCAGTAATGAAAATTCTGCTTATGGAAATGTGCTGAATGCATTGGACGAAACAAAAGTTCCCGGGGGTTCTTCTGGCGGTAGTGCAGTGGCGGTGCAGGCAGGTATGTGTATGATAAGCCTTGGCAGTGATACGGGAGGTTCCGTACGGCAGCCAGCAGACTTTTGTGGTATTGTTGGGCTAAAGCCAACGTATGGCCGCATTTCCAGGTATGGTTTAATTGCGTATGCTTCTTCATTTGACCAGATCGGGATTTTTGGAAATAATGTGGAAGATGTAGCACTTGCATTAGAAGTAATTGCCGGTGCAGATGATTTTGACAGTACCGTTTCTCAAACCGAAGTTGCATCATACTCAACACAAAAAGATAGTAGTAAAAAATACAGGGTTGCCTATTTTGAAGAAGCTATCAACCATCCTTCATTAGATAAAGAAATAGCTGCAGCCATTAAAGATTCGATACAGCAATTAAAAGATGATGGGCATACAGTTGAGGCAGTAAAATTTGATCTGCTTGATTACATAGTGCCGGCTTATTATGTTTTAACCACTGCAGAAGCAAGTTCAAATCTCAGCCGCTACGACGGTATACGCTATGGACATAAAACAAAAGAAAAAATTGAAGACCTCAACCACTTTTATAAACTCAACCGCAGCGAAGGATTTGGAAAAGAAGTACAGCGCCGTATCATGCTGGGTACATTTGTTTTAAGCGCCGGATATTACGATGCTTATTTTAGCAAAGCGCAACAGGTGCGACAATTGTTGGTGAATAAAGTGAATGACATCTTCAGGAATTTTGATGCTATTATTTTACCAACAGTTCCTACCACTGCGTTTACTATTGGCGAAAAAACAGATGACCCGATAGCAATGTATATCGCTGACATCTATACCGTTTTTGCAAACCTTACCGGCGTGCCGGGCATATCGCTGCCACTTTACAAACACAGTAATGGCATGCCCTTTGGCCTGCAGGTAATGACAAGCAAATTCAATGAGGTAATTTTGCTTGAGTTTTCACGTTTACTAATGCAGCAATACAACACTCCAAAGCATCAATAAAAGAAGTGAGAAAGATAATCTTTACATATTGCTTGGTTTCGCTGTTTACAGCAATGGCTTTTGCACAAAGCCCTTCTGCAAACAATAATGCTTTGCCCCAACCTGCCGATACGGTCATTGAAGACACTGTAAAAGAAAATGCAGCAATTGATGATGTGATAAAAAACAGGACTGCACCTAAAAAAGAAAAGATCAAATATGTAAGCCAGGTAACCAAGTATGGTTTCAAAAATCTTTTTTCAAACTATTCTTACAATGCATCGCTTCCTTATACCGGGCAAATTAATCCCAATGCAGAAAGTTTTATCCAGGATTACATGAGGCGGCATAGTAAACATCTTACCGATATGAAAGGATGGGGCCAACCTTACTTTAACCTGATTGAAAATATACTGGTGCAATATGGTTTGCCAAGGGAATTAAAATACATCGCTGTAATAGAATCAAACCTTAGTACGGCCGCCACCAGCCATGCAGGTGCCGGTGGGCCTTGGCAGTTTATGCCATACACCGCAAGGGAATACGGCTTAAGTGTAAATGGATTTGTTGATGAAAGAAGGGATTATCACAAAAGCACACATGCGGCTGCAAGGTACCTGCTCACATTATACAGGGATCTAAAAGACTGGTTGCTGGTGATGGCAGCATACAATGGTGGGCCGGGCAGGGTTTACAGTGCCATTAAAAAAAGCGGCAGTAAGAACTTCTGGAGCCTTCAATATTATTTGCCTGAAGAATCGAGGACTTATGTAAAACGTTTTATTGCCACACATTACATAATGGAAGGAAGCGGCGGTGTAACTACAACAGGTGGCAACGGTGCATATGGCTATAGTGAAAACGGTACTGGCGGGATGAAACAGCAGAGTAATCTAACTGAGGCAGAACTGGAAGAAGTGGAAATGTTGCCTGTAAGCGGTAAGTTCAATTCGCTGGTGATCGCTAAAAACCTTTCAATGGATATTGCGTCTTTTAATCATTACAACCCGGATTTTGATGCAATACTTTCATCAACCAGCAATTATGAATTAAGGCTACCTCCTGATAAAATGCAATTATTTGTTGCCAACAAATATGCAATATTGAATGAGTGTGTGCAATTACTATTGGAAGGCACCACTGTTCCGGTAAACAAAACGGTTTATCCAACCAAAGCAAAAAAGAAAACAACTAAGGGTTGATGCTACCTGTAGATCCTTTCGTAAGCGTCTTTATATTTTTCCATTATTACTTTTCGTTTCAGCTTTAATGTAGGTGTCAATTCACCGCTTTCTATTGTCCATTCATTTGGCAATAATTCAAAGCGCTTTATTTGCTCCACATGGTTAAAGAAATTATTAAAACTGTCGATAAGTTCTTTAAACAGTTTCAACACTTCGGGGTTATTCACCGCATCTTCATTAGTAACAAATGGAATATTCTTTTGCCGCATCCATTCTTTTAAATTGGGAATGCTTGGCACAATTAAAGCGCCAACAAATTTTTGCTCCGCTCCCACCACCATCATCTGTTCAACAAATGGTGATTCCTTCATTTTGTTCTCTATTGGTTGCGGCGCCACATATTTACCACCGCTTGTTTTAAACAGTTCCTTTTTACGATCTGTTATTTTCAAATACTTACCGTCTTCAAACACACCAATATCTCCCGTATGTAACCAGCCGTTTACAATTGTTTCGGCAGTCAGTTCAGGGCGTTTATAATAGCCCATCATCATACTTGGCCCCTTTACACAGATCTCTCCATCAGGTTCCAGTTTCACTTCCTGCCCTTTAATAACAAGGCCCACTGTCCCAAATTTTGTTCCGCCTTTTACTTTACAGTTTACACTTATCACAGGACTGTTTTCGGTGGGGCCATATCCTTCATAAATAGGTAATTTAGCAGCACTGAAAAGCCTTATCAATCTTACCTGGCAGGCAGCACCTCCTGTAATAATAAACTCCACATTATTGCCCAATGCTTCTCTCCACTTACTAAACACTAATTTGTTGGCGATGGAAAGTTTGATATCATACAAGAACCCATTATTTTTTTGAACATCATATTCATTACCAACATCAACAGACCAGTAAAATAATTTTTTCTTTATGCCTGTAAGCTCTGCGCCTTTCGACATAATTTTTTCATACACTTTCTCCAGCAACCTTGGCACTGTACAAAATAAATGGGGCTTTACTTCTTTCAGGTTCTCTCCTATTGTTTCCAAACTTTCAGCATAATAAACAGAGATGCCGCTGCGGATATAGATATAAGAAACCATTCTTTCAAAAATGTGATTGAGCGGCAGAAAACTCAGCGACTTCCAGGTTACCTGTTCTTCAAAAGGAAAAGTATCGCATGAGTTAACAACATTACTCACCACATTTCTATGGCTAAGCATTACACCTTTTGGAAAACCTGTAGTGCCCGATGTATAAATAATAGTGGCACAGTCGTCGGGCTGTATAGATCTTTTTATTGTTTCTAATTTTTCAACATGCTCTGGCGATGGCTTTGATAATATTTCTTTCCAGTAAGCCACACCGGGCAACTCATCAAATGAAAATACTTTTTCCAGTGTTGGTACCCTGTCTTTAATGCTGTTTACTTTAGATAGTATGTCATCGCCACTGATAAAAGCCATTTTAACGCCGGCATCATTAAAAATAAACTCCAGTTCATTTACATTAGTGGTGGGATAGATCGGGCAAAGCAAGGCACCCGTTTGCTGGCATGCCATATCCAGCATCAGCCACTCGGGGCGGTTTTTACTGATGAGTGCAATTTTATCCTGCCGCTCCACCGTCATATCATTGCCGCTTACCCCAAGTGCCAATAAGCCTGCGGCCAGTTTATCAACTGTTTCCTTTACGGCTTGTGTGCTGTATGGGATCCATTGTCCGTTTTCTTTCCCGGTAAGCATATCTGCTTTGGGAAACTTATCTAATTGATATTGCAGGCAATCGAATAATCTTGAGTTGAGATCCATATAACAAGCTTGTGTGAATGAAGTAGCGGTAACTAAGATAAATAAAAAAGCTATCCTTGTCAAAAAGAGATAGCCTTTCAGGTTCATTTTACTCCTGCCTAATGATAATATTGCCCCACAGGCATTCTAAACACCCGTGCTCTCTGGAATTTTACAAATTCATCATTCTCGGGTGCATGGTTAACAGTCCAGTTTTGGTATGCCGCTAAATTCTGTATAGAACCAAACAACCATTGATTGTAAGCATCAAACATTCCTTCCTGCAATAGCTGGCGGTGTAGTTCAAATAATTTAAAAGGAAGTTTGTCAGCATATTCGTTATACCAATCAAGGATGAACCTGCTGCGTATCATCGTAAGTATTTCAGGGTTGATGCCTGATACAGCAACATTGGCTTGCTTATTCATCGTTGCTGCAAAAGCATCTGTAAATTTATTTTTCCCTGCGGCAGGTACGCTTACCTGCACATCTGCAAATAACTTTTTGTAGGCATCAAGCAAAATAGTTTTAACCTCAATAGTACGGTTACTGAACGGTTCCATATTAATAAAGGTTTCACCATATAAAATAGCCCATATTTTATCAGTAGTTAAATAATAATGCTTGGCAGCATTGTAATAATTTTTTGAAAAACCCGGATCCACTTCAATTCCTTTTTCCCAATGCTTTATAGCGGTGTAATCCTGCTGGGCCGATAACAGCTCCCCCAATTCATTATACATAGCGCCGCTGGTGGGAAATTTTTTGATCCCCTTTCTTAAAAGTTTATCGCAATCGGCCAGCATAACTTTTTGCTTGTAAATATTACAGGCAATCTGGTAACACTGGTCGTCTGCATCCTCCCTTTCAAGCAATGGCTTTATTATCGACAGTGCTTTATCAAAATCTTTTTGCAGGTAATAACTCAATGCAAGGTCTTTTGAAATATCGATATCATTGGGGGCTAATTGTGTGGCCCTGTTCAATACAAGTACTGCATTGGAATAATCGCCCTGCTGCATAAATGAACGGG
The DNA here is from genome assembly GCA_040385725.1 of Bacteroidota bacterium. Classification (GTDB taxonomy): domain Bacteria; phylum Bacteroidota; class Bacteroidia; order Chitinophagales; family Chitinophagaceae; genus Ferruginibacter. Next base: position 18,744 of record JAZKGV010000110.1, read on the forward strand.
CTGTTTCCTGCAATTCCTTTGCGGTTTGAGAAAATACACTGCTGCTTATTACAAAGAATAAACAAAACAGAAGAATAATTTTTTTCATCCGGGTAAAGATAGAAAAAAGAGGTACTGAAACAGCACCTCTTTTTTTATAGTAATATCATTAACGAATTCTTAGTCCTTTATCAGGTGCGTCAACAACCCATCTCTCAACTTCGGTTCAAACCAGGTGCTCTTTGGTGGCATCACATTTCCGCTGTCGGCAATATCAAATAATTGCTGAATACTTACAGGATATAAGCTAAAGGCTACAGCCATTTCACCGCTATCAACCCTTTTTTCTAATTCAGCAAGCCCACGAATGCCGCCAACAAAATCAATACGCTTATCTGTTCGTGGATCTTTGATCCCAAGCATTTCATCAAGTACATTGTTTTGCAAAATGGTTACATCCAATATGCCGATCGGGTCATCAGAATAAGTACCCTCTTTTGCAGTAAGTTTATACCATTGCTTTTTTATATAAACACCAAACTCATGCAATTGAGAAGGTGCAACTGCTTCTTTTGATTTTTCAACGGTAAACTTCACATCCAGCCATTTTAAAAAGTCTTCATTGCTTAAACCATTCAGGTCTTTCACCAAACGGTTGTAATCCATTATCCTCAATTGATTGGAAGGAAATAATGTAGTAAGAAAAATATCGGCGCCTGCAGGTGCTTTTTTACCCAACGCCTTACGAACTTTTGCCGCAGATGCTGCTCTGTGATGACCATCAGCAATATAAGTGGCAGGGACTTTTGATCTAAACAGTTCAGTTATTTTATCACTCACTTTGCTATCATTCACGATCCAGATAGAGTGTTGCACTTTATCATCTGCAATAAGATCGTACACCGGATTTTTATCTTTCTTCCACTTTGCGATCAGCGTATCAATTTCATCCACATTTTTATAGGCTAAAAAAACATTACCTGTTTGTGCGCCGGTGGTTTTGATGTGGTTGATACGGTCATTCTCTTTTTCCGGCCTCGTGTATTCATGCTTTTTTACCAGATCATTTTCATAATCATCCACGCTGCTGCCGCAAACCAAACCGGTTTGTGTGGCACCATTCATTATCAGTTGATAGATATAATAACAGGGTTTGCTTTCCCTGAATAAAACATTGCGGCTGATGAATGCATCTAAATTTTCCTTAGCAGTTTCATAAACAAGTTTGGAATGAATGTCGGTATCTTCCGGCAGATCAATCTCACTTTTGGTGATATGTAGAAAACTGTACGGATTGCCTTGTGCTTCAATCTTTGCCTCCTTGCTGTTCAATACATCATAAGGGCGTGATGCTACATTTTTTGCATGTTGGGCCTCGGGCCTTAAAGCTTTAAAAGGGAAAATACTAACCATTGATTGCTCTTTATCGAAACGGTAAAAATAGATTAAAAAAAATTACACCTGCTGTTCTGCAAAACTTTTCATCGCATCCACCAGCACCTGCACACTGCTTATTGGCAAAGCATTGTACAGCGATGCCCTGAAACCTCCCACCAACCTATGGCCTTTGATACCAACAATATTTTTTTCTTTTACAAAGGCCATGAATTTTTCTTCCAGCACCGGATCACTCATCACAAAACAAACATTCATTTTACTACGGTCTTCCTTTGCCACAGTTCCGGTGAATAATGGATTGCGGTCAATCTCTTCATACAGCAACGCTGCTTTTTCATTGTTCAGTTTTTCTATTGCCGCCACACCACCCTGCTCTTTCAGCCAGCGAAGCGTAAGCATACATACAAACACGGCAAATACCGGCGGCGTGTTCATCATGCTTCCATCTTTTATATGGTTGCGGTAATCCATGATAGTGGGGATAGGGCGTTTTATTTTGCCCAGGATATTTCTATTCACCACCACTAAATTCACACCAGCAGGGCCCATATTTTTTTGTGCGCCGGCATATATCAGGTCAAATGCATTAAAATCAATAACACGGCTGAAAATATCACTGCTCATATCTCCCACTAAAGGGATACTTACCTTAGGAATTTTTTGCCACTGGCTTCCGTAAATAGTATTGTTGGTGGTGATATGAAAATAAACAGCGTCATTTGGCACTGCAAAATCTTTTGGTATAATAGTGTAGTTACTTTCTTTGCCAGTACAAACCATTTCAACATTCCCAAATAATTTCGCTTCTTTAATTGCCTTCTGTCCCCACACACCTGTATCAGCGTATGCGGCTGTTTTTTTATCATCGAGCAAATTCATCGGCACCTGCATAAACTGTGTGGATGCACCACCATGCAAAAACAATACATCATGGTTATCATCCAGGTGCATCAGTTCTTTTACCAATGCCCTTGCCTCATCCATAACCGCCTGGAAAGTGGAAGTACGGTGGCCTATTTCAAGAATAGATAATCCTGAATTATTATAATTCAATACTGCCTGTGAAGCCTGCTCAAAAACCTGTTTTGGTAAAATAGAAGGCCCTGCGTTAAAATTGTGTACCACTTCCTGTTCTGTTATTGGTTAAAAAATTTGAACGGCAAAAGTAACTTTTTGAAAGCGATTTTGGAGAAGTAATTGAGAAATAGATTTTTTATTTTTAACCCGTAAAGGAGTGTGATAATTAAAGAAAATCAAATTGAAGAGGGAAAATTAAGCAAGGCATTTAAAAAAATAAGGTTGTACTAAGAAAGCAATTGAAGAGATCAGGGCATTGATTTCTTACCTTGTTGTACCTGGCAAAAAAGGCCATATCAAAAAAATCCCAACCATTTATAATAACTTTTCTTTAGTGTTATCCTTTTTTTCTTCTTCTACAATAACCTCTACTTCATCCGCTACCTTTTCTACAAACTCATTCATGTAAATATCAAACAGTACAATGATGTAGTTTACCAGCAGTGGGCCAAAAATTAATCCGACAAAGCCAAATAAATTCAATCCTACAATTATCCCAAATAAAGAAATGATAGGATGTACATCACCAATTTTTTTCATGATGGTGATACGGGCTATATAATCAATATTACTGGTAACAATCACGCTGTACAGCAGCAAGCCGGTGGCCAGCCCGTTTTCGCCGGTTGCATACATATATATGCATAGCGGCACCCACACGATCATAGACCCGACAATGGGTAAAAAAGAAAATATCCCCGTAAGAAAACCCCAGAGTATTGCATCCTTTACGCCAAATATCATATAACCAATGCCTGCAGTAAAACCCTGTATCAATGCTATCAATGGAATACCGATAGCGTTTGATTTAATGGTGGTTTTTGTTTCGGCCGCCAGCAAGGCAATGTTTTCATCTTTAAGAGGAATGATCTTGCATAAAGTACGCTCCATTGCACTGCCCGAGTACAGCATGTAATACAACAGGAAAAGCATAGTGGCAATATTAGTAATAACATTGGCAGTACTGCTAAACAGCGAAGGCAAAAAGTTCGTAACTTTTTCTGTAGCGCTGTTGATCGATTTTTCAGAAGTAAAATTAAAGCCTGTTTTTTGCTGCACCGTAAGCAGTACATTTTTTACGGTGGTAAGCGTGGCAGAAGGGTCGTGTAAAATGGGGTTAAGCTTTGGCATTATCAATGTAGCTGCCAGGTACACCGGCAAGCCGATGAGTAATGTGTAATAGATAAGGAATACAAAAGCTGCCCATCCTTTTTTCCATTTCTTTTTATAAATAAGCTGAAAATAATTTTCACGGCTCAGAATATACAACGTAACAGCACCCAGCATTCCAGGTACATATGCAGAGAGTTCTTTAATAACGATGCTTACCAACAGCAGTATCAATATTAAAAAAAACACCTGCTTTAGCCTGTCGTTAAATATCTTGCCCATGATAGTAATAGTAAAAAGTAAAATTTACAATACTGCTGAGGCGTATTGTAAATAATTTATCAAGTTAATAATGAATAACGATTTGGAGGTAACTTTTTTCAGGCTTGCTAATTTAAAGTGAGTATTACTGGCAAACCGGATAGAGTATGCTTTCCTTCAACTTCTGTAATACAAGAACGTACAGAAGTAGATGGTACTATCGTATTAAGAAAAGCTTTGAATTTTTTGAAATAAAAACCGGTGGAAATTATTACCTGCCCAATGTTTTAGCCTGTTGGTTTTCCAGAATAATAAGTAAATAAAATTTATCTCAGCCCTACATAGCTGTTTTCTTCTCTCTGAGTGCTGATAATTTTTTTGTAACGACGCTGGTGGTAATATACCGTAGACCATAGCCAAGTATTTTTCTAACAATCCCCGGTGAATTGCTGACAAATAATTTTTTTGCCATCCATCCTGCGGCCACAACGGCCGATGTACTAATAACAGTATTCTTTATACCACCAGGAGTGGCGATTGACTTAAATGAGTTCTTTATTAGGGACGAGGGTTTTAAAGATTCCCTTACAACAACCAGTTGTGCTTTCACCACATCCATCTGCGTAGCTTCCAAGGCTTCCAGTTCTTTTATTCTTGCGCTCAAATCATCCATTGTGGCGACTGTATTTTTCATTACGTGATTATTTTATCAATGAATAAATTACTTAACGGCCGCTGCACCCAGTTCTTCCTGTTTACATATACCAATAAACCAACCAGGGCATAAAACCCGCCAACGATGAAAAAGCCTGCCCACGCATTATTAAGTTCACTGCCTATCCAAATGGCAAATCCAAAGCTTAATATGGTAAGTGCAGCGCCCCCAAAAACCATCACCATCATTAAAGCCACTAGGCTTGAGAGGGATGCGGAAATTTTGCCGGCTGCTTTCAGCTTCAACAACTCCACTTTAGTTTCAGCCATGTCACTTACATCGCTTACCAGTTGTTCAATATTTTCTATCGTTGAATGCATTGCTACAGATTTTGTCCCGGTTGGTTATTGTATAATTTTCAGGTGTTCATTATGAAAGATTAGCTTTGGTTTCAGCTTTCAGGGCATTCATTTTCGCTCTTGCATGTTCAGCCAATTCTTCTGCGCCTTCTTTTGCACCTTCTTTACCGCTGCTGTATGCTTTTTTAAGACCGTCCACAAAATCATCAAAAGAAGACTTTAATGAATCTGTTACATCACCTGCCTTACCGGCAATTTTTTTTCTTGTATTAGAACCTTTGTCTGGTGCCAGTAAAATACCTGCCAATGCACCTACTGCGGCACCTGCCACAAAACCTAATACTGTTTTAGTGTTGCTCATAAATTGTAATTTTTATTTTTATAAAATGATTTAAAAACGGATTTAAAAACGGGCCTTGTTAAACACATGCTATTCTGTACGGCTTGCCTCCAGCCTTTTTTCCGGGCACATGATGGCATATTTCAAAAAAAGTATGGCTGACAAAATAAGTGCGGCATGAATAAAGGAAGAATACTGTAGTACAAAAAAGCCAAGTACCCAGAATACTAACAATGCAATGCTTATAGTTATAATTAACCTTTTCATACTACAGGTTTATAGTGAAAAATAAATTTTAAAAGCCATTCAATTATGAAGCACTGCTTCTTTTAAAAAATAACGACAGCAAAAACAAAAGAATAAATAAAAAGAATAACACTTTGGCTAATGATGTTATTCCTGATGCTATACCTCCAAATCCGAAAATAGCAGCTACTATTGCAACTAAAAAGAAACTTGCTGACCAACGTAACATAAAATATAATTTTATAAGTTCTACAATGTTTTCACCTCTTATAATAAAAATCTGTGCCATGCCGTTTCCATCGTCTTTTATTAGCTGATATAACAAAACCGTGTACATTTATCCGCACTACGGGAAATGGCCGTAGCACTTGTGGCATACTTTTTTATAAATAAGCATTTCAATACCGGCATTAATCAACATCATGAAAAGAGTTTTTGAAAAAGTAAAACCAGACAGCAGGATCATAATTGGCTATAGTACATCGCTTTTTTTATTGCTCGTGGTTTACGTGGTAACACTTGTAGCAAATAACAAGCTTAAGGAAAAAACAAAGCTGGTAGAACATACATACCAGGTAAAGCTTGACCTGGAATCTCTTCTATCAAGAATAAAAGATGCTGAAACAGGTGTGAGGGGGTTTGCCATTACCAAAAACAGCGATTTCCTGGAGCCATATTACCATAGCCAGGAAAATGTGGATTCACTCTATAAAATACTATGGAACGCCTCCTACGACAATCCTGTGCAACGAATGCACCTTGCAGAATTAAAAGATAGTTATGACAAAAGATTTATTGTTTTTGAAAGATACCTTGCTTACATAAGGAATGGGCAAATTGATACCGCTTACAAAATAATAGATCAGCAATTGATAGCTAAAAGGATAATGAATAATATCCGTAGAGTGGTAAATATGATGCAAAAAGAGGAAACCAAATTGCTGGAAGAAAGAGATAAAAACCAAAAGGCCACTTTCGCCTCCATTAATACCATCACCATTACTTCTTTGTTACTTACACTGGTACTTGTAATAATTGGCTTTGTTTCTTACACCAGCGAAAGCAGGGCCCGTAAAACTGCACTGCAAAACATTAAAGACTACCAGCAACAACTCAGTAACCGTATCGATGAATTAAATAATGTAAATGCCCAACTGATGCAAATGCGTAGCATGGAAAAGTTTGCTGCCACCGGCCGTATTGCCCGTACCATTGCACATGAAGTAAGAAACCCTTTAACAAATATTGATCTTGCATCCTCACAGTTAAAAGCCGACCTCGATTCAAAAGACGAAAACCTTTCTTATTATTTTGATGTAATTGACAGAAACAGCACCCGTATCAACAAGCTTATATCAGACCTGTTGCAAACCACAAAATTTTCTGAGCTCAATTTTTCAAGCATCTCAGTAAACAACCTCATTGATGATACACTGGCGCTTGCTAAAGACAGGATAGAGCTGAACCAGGTACAGCTAACAAAGGAATACAAGGACGATATCGTGATAAATGTGGATGCAGATAAAATGAAAATTGCTTTTCTCAATATCATCATCAATGCGGTGGAAGCCATGCAGCCTGGCAAAGGAAAATTAAAAATAGTTACTAAAAAAGAAGAGGGCAATTGTGTGGTTATCATCAGTGATAATGGCAGTGGCATGGATGAAACCTCATTGAGTAAATTATTTGAACCTTATTTTACCAATAAGCAAAATGGCAATGGTCTTGGCCTGGCCAATACACAAAACGTTATTTTCAATCACAAGGGAAATATCACTGTAAGCAGTAAACCTGGTGAAGGCAGTAGTTTTAAAATTACTTTGCCTGCATCTTAGCAAGAAAATGAGACAGTTATGGTGATAAACGCTTTGTATATCATTCACATTTTGGGAAATAAATTCTACAGCCGGGTATTTTTTATCTCATAAATTATATTACTCCCGGTAAAACTGCTGAATGGCATTTTTAATTTCTGCTGCAGAAAATGGTTTTGAAATAAAAATATCCGCACCTTCCTCAAGCGCTTTTTTCCTGTCTTCACTGGTATCATGTGCAGTTACCATCACAATTTTTGTGTGGGGATATTGTTCCTTTACATAGCTGATAAAATCTATCCCGTAACCATCAGGCAAATGGTTATCAAGGAAAAGTACATTAGGATTGAGGCTGGAGAGATATTTTTTGCCTTCGCTGATAGTATTTGCAAACTGTACTTCAAGGTTATTACTTTTGAGTATGCGACTTAATAAAAAGCAGATATCATACTCATCATCAATAATAAGGGCTGTAAGTGATGGCTTTATTGCTGTTTCTATTTCCACATTATTATTGGTTGTTTGTTACAACATTGATTAACAAATAATCAGCCATTTTAAGACTGATTCTATAAAAAACATCAACCTTGCTAAAGCAACCGGCTGTTTGGCATTATTTTATTTATCTATCTAACAAACGCAAAAATTACAAAGAGGGTATAATAAAGTATCAGTATTTTTAACCAACACCATTACACATTTATGAAAAAGATCCTGATTATTGACGACGATATGGATATGTGCCAGTTACTGTCAAGGTTTCTTCAACGCAAGGGTTTTGAAACTGCAACAGCATCAAACGGCAATAAAGGAATAGCTGCTTTTAAAGAAGGACAGTTTGACCTGGTGCTTTGTGATTTCAGGCTTGGCGATAAAGAAGGCGTGGAAGTGTTAAAAGAAATAAAGCAGATAAATCCAGTTGTGCAGGTGATAATTATTACCGGCTACTCCGATATAAAAATGGCGGTAGAGGTAATACGACAGGGTGCTTTCGATTATATAACAAAACCACTTGTACCCGATGAAGTGCTGAATATTGTAAACAAAGCACTCAACAGTACAGCTTCCGAAATACCATCTGCAAATGGCAGTACTAATGGTACTATTAAAAAAACAACTGTAGCCGGTTCAGATATATCAGCTGGTTTTTTGGTTGGTAAAGATCCGGCGGTTCAGCAAATGTATGAGCAGATAAAAACCATTGCTCCCACTAACTATAGTGTTATCATTTATGGAGAAAGCGGAACCGGTAAAGAAGTAGTGGCAAAAACAATCCATACACAAAGCGACAGAAGTAGTAAACCATTTGTGGCGCTTGATTGTGGTACATTATCAAGAGAACTGGCTGCAAGTGAAATGTTTGGGCACATGAAAGGCTCTTTTACCGGTGCACTAAATGATAAAGAAGGCATGTTTGAAACTGCCAATGGCGGCACTTTGTTTTTGGATGAAGTGGGCAACCTGCCATTGGATGTGCAGGTGGCATTGCTGAGAGTGATACAGGAAAGAAAGTTTAAACGGGTGGGTGGTAATAAAGAAATGGCAACCGATGTAAGGATCATTGTTGCTTCTAATGAAAATTTAAAAGAGGCATACCTGAGCGGAAAATTCCGTGAAGACCTCTATCACCGTTTTAATGAATTTTCTATTCACATACCATCATTAAGAAACAGGCAAACAGACATTCCATTATTTGCAAAATTCTTTTTGGAACAAACAGCCACAGAATTAAATAAAAAAATAGACGGCTTTGAAGATGATGTAATGCAGTTGTTTTTAGAATATAACTGGCCGGGTAATTTACGTGAGTTCAGGAATGTGGTACGCCGTGCAGGCTTGCTTACCACCAGCGGATTGATCAATAAAAATGTATTGCCCTGGGAGATCATCAGTGGCCCGGTATTAAATGAAGGACATACAACATCCGTTGCAGCAACAGAAAAAAATACATTGCCTGTTGCAGGTTTAAAAAACGCAGCAGCCAGTGCCGAATATGATGCTATAATGAATGTATTAAAGCAGGTAAATTTTAATAAAACAAAAGCTGCAGAAATTTTAAAAATTGACAGGAAGACCCTCTATAACAAAATAAAAAACTTTGAAGAAAGTAAAGTGTAATTAAACTACTTCAGCCAACAGTTTTAATCAAGGTAACAGTTCCCCGTATTATTCCATACGGGGAATTTTATGCTCATTACTTTACAAAAAACAAGTATAAAATCCAATGGCATAGCGATTGCCTTTCCTATATACTGTTGTATAAAACAGGTAATGAAATAACAGCAGGTACACTAGTTAATCACCCAAAAAAATAATACCATGGAAAAGATGATCAATGAAATGAGGACTTTAAGCCAGGTACTTGAAAAGCTCAGGCTTAAAAGACACGATAATGAATTTGTAATGAGTGATGGTTTTTTTGTTGCCGGTAATAATAAACAATACAATCCTGAAGACCTGACCATCATAAAAACATATCGCTTTGAAGGCGAATCTGATCCTTCTGATTCATCAATATTGTATGTGATAGAGGCCAATGACGGATTAATTGGTTACTCAATTGATGCGTATGGTGTATATACAAATCATGATGCAGCATACGATGATTACATCAGGAAGATACAGGTGCAGGACAGGGATGAACAACTTATTTTTTCGCTTGAAGAAACCCCTGAGGAAGTAAAGTAAAAGAATACTTTATTGATTGTTGCCTTCTGTAATTCATCACTATCAGAATTTTTACGGTGTTCAGTAAATGCAACATCCATCCTTACAAGGAAAATGGTTTGCCAGCAAATTGCCTTTTTAAAAATAGCGATTTGCCTTTCCTTCTACTGAAATGGATGACGTATAGAAGGGAAATTAAAAACTTAAGCATTCATCATACATAAAAAACAATTTAACACTATGGAACAAAAAACTGCTACAGCCAAAGTGCCTGCAAAAAAAGATGCAGCCAAACAATTAAAAGATCTGTTTGAAGATGGATTAAAAGACATTTACTGGGCTGAGAAAGCTTTAGTAAAAGCTTTGCCTAAAATGGGAAAAAATGCTACGTCTCCCAAACTTAAAAAAGCTATTACTGAGCATCTTGCCCAAACCGAAACCCATGTTCAGCGTTTGGAAGCCTGCTTTGAAGCGATAGATAAAAAAGCAGTAGCGAAAAAATGCGATGCGATGGAAGGTTTGCTCGAAGAAGGCAAGAGCATACTGGAAGAAACAGCACCAGGTGATGTAAGGGATGCAGGTATTATTGCAGCATCTCAAAAAGTGGAACATTATGAAATTGCTACTTACGGCACATTAGCGGCCTTTGCAAAAGTGCTTGACGAAAAAGAATGCCTGAAGAATTTATTAGCAACATTAGAAGAAGAAAAAAAATGTGATCTGCTGCTCACCAGTATTGCAGATACAACGCTTAATACTGCTGCGTTAAATTAATTCTATACAATTCTCTCTCACTGGCTGGTTATTAACCAGCCAGTTTATAAATCTCCTAAAATTATTTTTATGGCCAAAGCTAAAAATAAAACAACAGCAGCTAACGATAAAATTGAGCAGCTGGGGCAACACAGCGTTATTAATGATAACGAAATGCTTACCACCAACCAGGGCCTTAAAATAAACGATAATCAAAACTCTTTAAAAGGAGGTGAACGTGGCGCTACCTTGCTGGAAGATTTTATACTAAGAGAAAAGATCACTCACTTTGATCATGAAAGGATACCGGAAAGAATTGTGCATGCAAGGGGCTCTGCTGCTCATGGTGTTTTTAAACTTACCAAAAGTTTACAGCAATACACTAAAGCAAAATTTCTTACAGATACCAGTATTGAAACCCCGGTTTTTACAAGGTTTTCTACAGTAGCCGGTGGAGCAGGCTCTACAGATATGGCAAGGGATGTACGTGGGTTTTCAATAAAATTTTATACGCAGGAAGGCAACTATGATTTTGTTGGTAATAATATGCCTGTGTTTTTTATCCAGGATGCGATGAAATTTCCTGATTTAGTACATGCGGTAAAACCAGAGCCTGACAATGGTATTCCGCAGGCAGCATCAGCACATGATACTTTTTGGGATTTTATTTCGCTGATGCCCGAAAGTATGCACATGATAATGTGGGCCATGAGCGACAGGGCTATACCACGCAGCCTTCGGATGATGGAAGGTTTTGGGGTACATACTTTTAAATTAATTAACGACAAAGGCAAATCCCATTTTGTAAAATTTCACTGGAAACCATTACTGGGTGTACATTCAGTATGCTGGGATGAAGCAACAAAAATTTCTGG
>JAZKGV010000110.1:30287-47422 GCA_040385725.1 Bacteroidota bacterium
GACTTTCACAGGAGGGATCTATGGGAAGCTATTGATAAAGGCGCTTTTCCTGAATGGGAATTGGGCGTACAATTAATACCGGAAGTAGATGAACACAAATTTGAGTTTGATTTACTGGACCCCACTAAATTAATTCCGGAAGAAACGGTACCTGTACAAATTGTAGGCAAACTAACATTAAACCGTAACCCGGATAATTTTTTTGCAGAAACAGAGCAGGTGGCATTCCACCCTGGCCATTTAGTACCAGGTATCGATTTTAGTAATGACCCGTTATTACAAGGCAGGTTATTTTCTTATACGGATACACAGTTGTCAAGACTTGGTTCGCCTAACTTTCATGAAATACCTATTAACCGTTCGCTGAACGATGTACATAATAATCAACGTGATGGCCACATGCGCCAGCAAATTGCAAAAGGAAAGGTGAGTTATGAACCTAACACTTTAGCAGGCGGTTGCCCATACCAGGCAATGATGAAAGAAGGTGGTTTTACTTCTCATAACCAAAGGGTTGATGGAAATAAAATAAGAACAAGAAGTAAAAGTTTTGTTGACCATTACTCCCAGGCAAAACTTTTTTTCAACAGCCAGTCTGCGCCGGAACAAAAACACCTTACCAATGCGTTGATATTTGAATTGTCGAAAGTGCAAACTCCGGCAATAAGAGAACGGGTAGTTGGACTGTTAAGTTTTATTGATGCAGGGCTTGCAAAAAATGTAGGTGATAAATTAGGCATTAAGCCAATAAAACCAAAGATGCCTAATCAAAGTTTTCCGGCAGGTGCTGATCCAAAAGATTATCAAAGTGAAGAAAAACAAATGTCGCTTAAAAAATCTGCGGCACTCAGCATGGCTGGCACCGTAAAAAATACTATCAAAACAAGAAAGATTGGTTTTATAATGGCGGATGGCGTGGATGCAAAGGCTGTAAAAGAATTAAAATCGAAATTGGAAAAAGAAGGCGCTGTGGTAGAAATTATTGCAGCAAGTATGGCACCTGTTGCTGCTGTAGATAAATCCTCTTTTACTCCTCATCATTCTTTAACAAGTACAGCCAGCGTGTTATTTGATGCCTTGTATATATGTGGAGGTAAAAAAAGTGCAGATACATTGATGAATACAGAAAACCAGCCGGGTACATTATTATTTATAAATGAGGCATACAAGCATTGCAAGGCCATTGCTTTTGGAAAGGACACTGCAGTAATTTTTGATGGAAGCAATATCAGTTCAAAAAAACATAAAGACACAGCGGTAATTAAAGATGGCGAAAATGATTTTGAGAAAAAATTTATTACGGCTATTGCTAACCACAGGGTGTGGGAATTGGAAGATGCAAGGAATAATCCGGCATAAAAATTTAAGCGTAGAAAATAGCCTTGTAAAAATTTTTGAGACCGAAATAAAAAGGAAATAAACCTGGCAGAATTATTATGAACTTAAGAGCTGGCTATCCATTTTGGTTAATAAAACACGGTTTGCCATTTGCCTATCCCCAGCTTATTGCAAATGAAAAAACAACGGTGGTGGTGATGGGTGGTGGCATAAGTGGTGCTTTAACCGCATGGCAGCTTATAAACAACGGCATTGATTGTATAGTGGTGGATGCAAGAACCATCGGGCTTGGCAGCACCTGCGCCAGCACTTCCCTGCTGCAGTATGAAATAGATGAGCCACTTAGTAAACTGCAGCACAAAGTTGGTTTGCAACATGCGGCACGTTCTTATCATTTGTGCAGGCAATCCATTGATGAGTTGAGTGATATTGCAGGAAAGATCGGGTTTACTGATTTTGAAATGAAGCAAAGCCTTTATTATGCTGCTTTTAAAAAAGACATTTCCTTTATTGAGAAAGAGTTTACCATTCGAAAACAGCATGGATTTAAAGTAAGCCTGCTTAATGCAAACGATATAAAAAAACAATTTGGTTTTGATGCGCCTGCTGCTATTCTTTCAAAGCATGGGGCACAAACAAATGCTTATATGTTTACGCATCACTTATTGCAGTCAGGTATTAAAAAAGGCCTGCAGGTTTTTGACAGAACAAACATTGCACACATACAGCATAACAAAAACAATGTGGTGCTTACAACAGAAACCGGCTATACTATTACGGCAAAAAAAATAGTGTATGCCACTGGTTACGAAGTAATAAATTATATAAATAAGCCGATCGTAAAACTGCTGTCAACATATGCTACTGTTTCTGAACAAACTGAAACACAAAGGCCATTTTGGAACAAAGATGTATTGATATGGAATACTGCTGACCCTTATTTGTATATGCGTACAACAAAAGATGGCCGTATACTTGTTGGGGGCAGGGATGAAGAATTTTACAGCCCGGCAAAAAGAGATAAGCTGATAGAGAGCAAGGCAAAACAATTATCAGGCGACTTTAAAAAACTTTTCCCTCAATTGCCTTTTAAATCAGAGTTTAACTGGACAGGTACATTTGGCGCTACCAAAGATGGCTTACCCTTTATTGGCGCTTACAAACCTTTACCCAACAGTTATTTTGCGTTGGGGTTTGGTGGCAATGGCATTACTTTCAGCCAGGTGGCAGCTACTATCATCTGCAACCAGGTGCTGGGTAAAAAAGATAAGGATGCTGAAATTTTTTCTTTTGACAGGATTTAATAATATAAACTAAAACGCTTCAATTTTAAAATTTAAATCATGAAAAATTTATCCCTGGTTCTTGTGATGCTTTGCTGTGTTGTAAGCCTTAGCAGTTGTGAAGCTATTGGAGCAATATTTAAAGCAGGTGTATGGTCTGGTATTTTATTAGTGGCGCTGGTTGTTGGTATTATTGTTTTTATTATCAGCAGGCTTACTGGTAAAAAGTAAGAAAGAAGTTTTTATTCTTCTTCCTTCCCGATCATTTTACCGCCGCTTTGCCAGCTGCTGTTTAGTTTTTCAAATTCCTTTAGGTCTTCCTCTGAAAATTTCTGGCCTACCAGGCTTTTTAGATCTGGCTGACCTGCATTTACCCATGCGGTGTACCAAAAACATGCAATAGAAGAAACAGACAAACGCATTCTGCGTTCCACCATACCATTTAGTTTTTTATCAAATGCTTCTGTAAAAGCAGTTGAGTATTGCTTTATAACCACCCCATTCCTTGTTTCAAAACTATATTTTTGATCCGCAGGAAATTCTTTCGTCAGATCCTTTTCAAAACGTAAAACAGAGTCAGATGCAATGGCGCTTTCCAAAACTCTTTTCCAGATATAATCTGCCGGGTCTTTTATGTATTGTGCTTTCCCTATAAAAAAATCAAATTTTGTTTCAGCCAGCAATTCAGGTACACGGCTTTCCCAAAAACCATGAATGCCCCTTTGATTGCTGAATTGCCCGTTATGATTACTATTGGCATGTAGCGGCACATGGCTGTCGGCTATATAATGGCCTATCTCCGCACTATTCTTCAGTATCTTACTAAAATTCTTTTCTTTAAACGCATCGGTAAGCCTGTATAACATGTTTTGTATATGCCAGGGAACAATACCGTACATCCTCACAGAATCTTCCCCAAATTTTTCCACCGCATCTTTCCACTTGCGTGGCAGGTTGGGATAAGGATACTCACCGTAATGGTCAATATCAATATAATGCCTTGGCCCTTCTTCGGGCACCGCATACCGTCGCTTATCCGGGTCTACAGCATGTTCTTCTAAAAACTCAATATTGGGTTTATACAATACCATCATCTCCGGTGGTAAAAGAAATACAGCGTAATAATTGATCTTTTTGTGACCATAAAAGCCCCAGCAAAAACATTGAACAGAAAATAAAGAAAATGTTATAAGAAGCAGGCACCGTTTCATTACCGGTAGTTTTTTTGAAACAGTAAGATATACATATTTCCTGCAAAGACACAAAGCAAACAAAGTTTTCTTAACGATCTTTGTGCCTTTGTGAGAAAGGCCTTTGCCGATTAAACCTTTTACAAAAAATAGCATCTTAGCTGTGCTTTTTCTATTTTTATACCTGATACTATGGCCATACATCAAGATGATAAAGAACTGCTGTTGCAGTTTAAAAACGCAGCAACTAAAGAGAGGGCATTTACTGCCATCGTAAAAAAATACCAGGAAAAACTGTACTGGCACATACGCCGTATGGTGGTACAGCATGAAGATGCCAATGATGTATTGCAGAATATGTTCATTAAGGTTTGGAATGGCCTCGATAATTTCAGGGAAGACAGCCAGTTGTACACCTGGCTGTACCGGATAGCTACTAATGAAAGCCTTACTTTTTTAGAGCAGCAAAAGCGGAAAGCTTCTGTTTCGTTGGGTGATGTGGAGAATGGGCTTGAAAATAAGCTGAAGGCTGAAACAAATTTTGACAGCAGTAAGATAGAGTGGAAACTACAGTTGGCCATGCAGCAATTACCAGATAAACAAAGGACGGTTTTCAATCTCAGGTATTACGATGAGATGCCTTACGAACAAATGAGCCGGGTGTTGGAAACCAGTGAGGGAGCGCTGAAAGCAAGTTATCATCATGCGGTAAAAAAAATTGAGGATTATTTACTCAATCATTAAACTAAAACAATGTTAATTCGTCAGTAAATAACGAAATGGAAAGAAGTGTTGACATATTGAATGAACTAAATGAAATAAGCCCGGTGGTAGCCGGTATTGGCAGCGCAAATGTGTTTGTAGTGCCGGAAGGGTATTTTGAAGCTGTGCCTGCCACCGTACTGGCCTGTATAAACAATGAAATTTCAGCAGGTGCAGATGTGCCTGCCGGTTATTTTGATACGCTGTCAAACAATATATTGTCAAAAATTGACGGTACTGTTGCCCATGAATTACAGGAAATTTCACCTTTTATGGCCAGCCTGGAAAAGCTAACGCCTTATGAAGTGCCTGCAAATTATTTTGAACAGGTGGCCGGTAATACCACTTCTTTAGTTGCGGAAGATAATGTGCCTGCTGTGTTGCAGGGCGTTAATAAAGTTCAGCCGTTTGAAGTACCTGCAGGGTATTTTGAGCAACTGGCAGGTAACGTATTGAAGAAGGTAAAAGAACAGGGTGGTGCAAAAATTATTGCAATGCCTAAACGCAGCAATACATTTTTAAAATATGCAGTGGCTGCTGTATTTACAGGTGTGGCTGCTTTGGGTGTTTACAAATATGTTGATACCACCACCACACATTTTGAAACACCTGTAGCAATGGATGAGAAAAAGTTTAATGAAAAACTAGATAATGTTAATGAAGAAGACATCATAAAATATTTAGAGAAAAACGGTTCAGAAGAAGACCTGGCAGCATTATCATCTGGTATTGATGAAAAAGATCTGCCTGACCAGGAAGAATATTTTACAGATGAAACAACACTGGATAAATTTTTAGAAGATATAGATTTGAAAAATTAATTGAAACACATGAAGAAGTTATACCTGGTAATATCATTTTTCTGCCTTGCTGCAATAACTACTGCACAAGATGCACCTGCAGCAACACCTGAGGTTTCTGAAAAGAAACAACAGGATATAGAGGCATTAAAGGCGGCTTTCATTACAAAAGAACTTGACCTCACTCCTGACGAAGCACAAAAATTCTGGCCTGTTTATAACCAGTACGAAAAGGAAATGGAGGCGGTGATAAAGATCAAAAAAAGTGATGATGTTGATGTGATTGATCGCCAGGAAAAAGTACTGAACATCCGCAAAAAGTATAAAGACCAATTTACAAAAGTATTAGGCAACCAGCAGCGCATGAACCGCCTGTTCAATGCCGAAGGTAAATTCAGAAAAATATTGATAAGGGCAGTGCAGCAAAGACAAATGAAAAGGGCAGCAAAGAACCGGCCCAATAGAAACCAGTTATGGTAAACCGATTATAAAAAAGCCGCCCCCAACAAGTTGGGGGCGGCTTTTTTATTGGCTTAATATTTTTTAGTCACGCTGCCTGCATTCCCCTGTAATCCTATGAAAAGTATCATGTGCTTTTGTAATTAGCGGCAATAATTGAGCATCTGTTTGATTTGCAATAACTGCTTTTTGCACAGCCGCTACATCAATCACCAGGTCCTTTAAAGCAGCTTTTGTTTCTTTTGGTTTGAATTTATCTTCCGGTACTACAGATTTTTGCCAAGTTTTTGCTGCGGCAAACAGTTGGTCTGCATTTGTCCTCAGTGGTGCAAAGTTTCCTTCTTCAGCAGGATGAAAAGAAGTTGACATAAGCGTATGGAAGCTGGTCATTTCAGGCCATACGTTTTTTGGAGTTTCAGTTTGAGCCTGGGCTGGAGCCTGCCCAAAACTAACGGCTGGCAAAAAAGCCAGTAATATAACTGCTAATTGTAATGCTTTTTTCATTGTCTTTTTGTTTGTACAAACATAGGGATTTTTTGTGCAAGTTTGAAACAGGTGGAATTTTCAATGTATCCCACAAAGGCACAAAGAAAATCAAGTGAAGAACTTTGCTGGCTTTGTGGCTTTGTGGGAAATATATATCTTACAATAATGGAAAATAAAACCAACCAGCTCAATCTTTTTTCCTTTACCATGATCGTAATTGGGTTGGTAATTGGCATGGGTATTTTCCGTACTGCCGCTACCAGCGCCAAAGATGCCATAGCGCCTTCTGTTTATTTCAGCGCCTGGATCGTTGGTGGCATCGTAGCCCTTTGTGGTGCCTTAACGTATGCAGAGATCGGCAGCCGCTACCCTGTTACCGGTGGTTATTATAAAGTATTTGCAAAAGCATATCATCCAAGTATCGCCTTTGCTATTAATTGTTTGATATTGGTAAGCAATGCCGCCAGCCTTAGCGGTGTGGCTTTAATTGGCAGTGGTTATTTATTAAAATTATTTCCCGGCAACTGGACCGATATTGACAAAGCATTGGTAAGTACTGCTGCTATCATCATGTTTTATATTATCAACCTGATGGGCTTGCGGATGAGTTCAAGAACACAAAATGTTTTGATGCTCATTAAAATAACAATGGTGGTTGTTTTGATCGCTGCTCTATTTTTCCCATCTAAATATGCAGAGCAGTCATTTTCAAATCTTCAAATTGAGCAATCTTCAAATTATCTTGATTGGATCAAAAGCCTGGGCGTTAGCCTGATCGCCGTTTCTTTTACTTATGGCGGTTACCAGCAAACCATCAATTTTGGGAGTGAAGTGGACCGTCCATCTAAAAATATTCCCAAAGGAATTTTTATTGGCATTGGCATCATCATCGTTCTTTATTTACTGGTGAATTTTAGTTATTACAAACTGATTGGCTTTGAGCAAATGAAAGGCGAAAGAGAAATTGCTTATGTAGTGATGAATAAAATTTCCGGAACAACAGGCGCTACAATTTTTTCTGCGTTTTTATTCCTTGGTGTACTTGCGTATGTAAACGGATTACTCATGAGTAACCCAAGGGTAATGTATGCCATGGGTGATGATGGAAGCCTGCCAAAAGTTTTTGCACAGCAAAATAAAAAGAACCAGGTGTTTACTTTTTCGTTGACTGTATTTGCAATAATATGCATCGTCATTTTATATTTCTCCCAACAGTTTGAAAAGATATTAACCTTCTCCATTTTTCTTGACTGTTTTGGAATGGTATTGAGCAGCGGAACAATTTTTTGGTTTCGTAAAAAAACAAGAGAGCTGGATGGCACCGGTATTTATAAAATGAGGCTTTTCCCAATTATGCCATTGGTATTTATGGCAGCTTATCTTTTTGTAGGCATAAGTATTACAATTGCTGATCCACAGGCAGCATTAACCGGTATTATTCTACTGGCTGTGTTTACGGTACTTTACTTTTTATCAAACAGAAAAAATTGAAAGATCTTATATGGACATTTCATACATCATCAATGAACTTGGCGAAGACAGGGAACAATACTTTAATGCCATTGCTCCACCAATAATGCAGACAAGCAATTTTGCTTTTAATAAAGTAGATGACCTGCGGAATGCCTTTGCAGATGAATATTCCGCTTTGTTGTACAGCCGTGGCAATAATCCTACTATTGATATTCTCCGTAAAAAATTAGCTGCGTTAGATGGTGCAGAAGATTGCCTGGTTTTTAACAGCGGTGCTGCAGCCATTTTTGCTGCCGTGCTGGCCAATGTAAAAAGCGGTGACCATATTGTGAGTGTGAAGAATCCTTATACATGGGCGAAAAAAATGTTCAATGTTATTTTACCAAGATTTGGTGTTACCACTACTTATGTTGATGGAACCGACATAGAAAATTTTGAACGGGCAGTTTTACCCAACACAACCGTTATTTATTTAGAAACACCCAATAGCTGGGATTATGCCATACAGGATCTGAAAGCGGTGGCTGAATTAGCCAAAGCAGAGAACATAGTTACCATTTGTGATAATAGTTTTTGTACCCCCATTTATCAACGGCCTGTTGAGTTGGGTATTGATATGAGTTTGCAATCTGCTACTAAATATATCGGTGGGCATAGTGATGTTGTTGCCGGTGTATTAAGCGGCAGCAAACAAATGATGACAAAAATTTTCAACAGCGAATACTTAAATATTGGCAGTGGCATCTCTCCTTTTAGCGCATGGCTGTTAATACGTGGATTAAGAACATTGCCCATGCGTTTAGAGCACATCACTAAAACTACCTGGAAAGTGATTGAGTTTCTAAAACAACACTCTAAAGTAGAAGAAGTATTATTTCCCTTTGATAAAAACTTTCCGCAATACGATTTAGCCAAACAACAAATGAGCGGCGCTTGTGGCCTCATAAGTTTTTACATTAAAGCTAACAGCATTGATGAAGTGGAACGTTTTTGTGAAAGCCTGCGACATATTATGATGGCAGTAAGCTGGGGCGGACATGAGAGTTTGATCATTCCAAAATGTGCTGGTATAAAAAGAGAAAAATTTAATGCAGAGAATAAAGACCACCGGATGATGAGGTTGTATGTGGGATTGGAGGAAGCGGAGTATTTGATTAAGGACCTGGAAAGAGGGTTGGAAAAGATTAATACGTCTGGCAACACAAAACCTACCTAATTGCCTTAATTTTATAATCAAAGATCTATAAAAAACTCTTTTTTAACTCCTTTTGTATTCATAATTACCAATGACCCGTAAACACATATATCTATTAACCTCTTTTCTTATCATTACTAATTTATCATTTGCACAAGAACAATCATTAGTTTTTTTTGAAGCAATAAAAGATGATAGCTTAATGATGTTTATTAATAAAGATTATCGTTTCACAGAAAAAGAATGTGCAGCTTTTATACGTTATACTAAAATTGATACCGCAGGTAATTTTAATGGATATTTTGAAGACAGGGATACTGAAAAAAAATTGATAGGGAAAGGGCAATATACCAATGGATCAAAGAATGGATATTTTGAAATATATTTTCCTGAAGGCAGTATTAAATGCAAAGGAAACTATATTAATAATATACCTATAGGCAAATGGGAATTTTTTTACGGGAATGGATCAACAGACCGTATTCTTATGCTTTCTGAAAAAGATACTTTATTGATGGACCTGTTTGATGAGAATGGAAAAAAGAAAGTTGATAATGGCGTTGGAGAATTTAATGGGTTTGTAGCAGGCTTATATAAAGTAGCTGATTATCCACACCCAATTACCGCAACAGGAAAAATTGAGAATGGAAAGCCTGAAGGAAAGTGGGTTGCTACTTTTTTAGATAGTCTGCCTTACTGTAAAGAAGAGTTTGAAAAAGGTAGGATTATTACAGGCACTTTCCCTGAATCAGTTATGGGAAGAATAGTTACTTATACTGACAGATCTTACCTGAATACTTTTTTTCTCAATAATTATTTAAAGAAGCTTGAATTTTTTCTTTCTTCAAAATGCATGAAAAATGTGCCGTACAGTGAAGGAAAAATATCTGCTCCGCTTATTTTTTCTTTTGATATGCAGCGGTTCAATTCAGATCTACGTTCGGAGTTAAACTGGCAGATTCAAAAAGACCTTAACAGCCCGTTTCATAAATGGGATTATAAAGAAGACAATGAATTAGTCCTTCGTTTTAAAGTAAATGATAAAGGCAGGGCCTATGAATTTGTTTTATTGTCAGGATGGGGTCAACGATTGACAGATATTATTCAAAGCGCTATCCGGCAACAGAAGTTTCCGGTAAATGAAGGTGCTTTAAAGTTTAATCTCGATCTGCATTTCCTTGGGACCCAATCATACAAATACAATTTTAATTTTTCAAGAGAATAGATTTTTCAAGGACCAACATACTTAATACGCTCCTTAAATCCATTAACTAATCTTTCATAAGTCTCCTGGGGTAATTGTGATCTTTGTTGTTCCAATACCACAAGCCCCTTAGAAAAATACTTCAGTGCTTCTTTATTATTTCCTGATGCCTGTTGAATTTCTCCCATGCTGTCATAGAGATTAACATCACCAGGATATAATGAAATTGCCCATTCAAAAATCGCTATTGCTTCTGTTTTTTTATTGGAATAAAAACAATTGTAACCGATACCATTGATATCATTCACCAATGGCAACTGAACGCCTGCCCAATTTGTTTGTACTGCATAATATTTTTTTACGCTCTTAATAAAAGATTTTGAAGAATCATTCAGAAAAGTCGTTAGTCTTTCATAAGGCAAACTAAATTCCCTGTATAAGGCAATCATTCCTTTAAAAATACCTTCTGTTGCAGTAGTTCCGTGGCTGTCATTGTCCATACTTTTTACCTGCCATTTTAAACCAGCAATATTTTTCTTTGAAAGAAGGCTTTCTATTTTTTGCGTGCCCGCCTTAAATTTTTCTTCATACATATCGCCCTTACCATAGGCGATATACAAAAATTTATTTTTAAGTAGCTGTGGCTTTGATAAGCTATCAAATTTATGAACCAGTTGCTCATTGTCATATTCATAATTGGGGCTGACTGCAATGAAAGCATTAAAAATTTCCGGGTAATTTATCAATGCATAAGTAAGAAAGGTTCCGCCCAGTGAATGCCCGATACCAATAGTATAACCATTAGAACGATACTTTTTTTCAATGGCGGGCAATACCTCTTCTTTTAAATGCAATGCCAACAACGCTGCCCCGCCGCTTTTTTCAAAAGACTTTGTCCCTCCAACTGTTTCAGGTTTAGGTGTAAACTCGAATTGCCGGTTACCTGATGAAATACCAACCAGTATCGTGGGGCTTATATAACCATCAGAACTGAGATAATCGAAAGTTGCTTTTATGAAATTGAAAAAAGCATCGGATTGTGCATCAAATAAATAAGCTACTGTATATTTTCTATTGGGATAATCAGCATATCCCTCCGGCAGATAAATCCTGACCTTACGGACCTCGTTAAATATTCCCGACGGGATATCTATTGTTTCAGATCTGCTTTGTGCAAATACCGAGTGTACTGTTATAAGTATAGCTGCCAGTATCTTTATTCTTTTCATTTCTCTATTTTTAATAGTTGTAAAGAAAAACAAGAATACCCACACCAAATTGTACTTTTCAGACAGGCCTATTTATTAACAAATTTGAAGATCAACTGGTCGTCGGCAAGTTTTTCAATAGAGTCAAAAAATTTCAAAGGGTTTTGTCCTGTCAATTTCTTATACATTTTATGAAAATAGGATTGATCATAATAATTGCTTTCATATCCTATATTGGTAAGCGTTTTAAACTGGTCTTTAAATAATTTGTTCTCCATTGAATGCCTGAAACGTGCAATCTTTTTAAATCCGACCGGTGAGATACCAAGGTGTTTAATAAACATCCTGTGAAAAGTACGGCTGCTCATTCCTGTTTTTTGTGCAATTGCTTCTATTGAAAGTTCTTCATTAAAATCAGTTAGCAGGTCAATCGCATGCTGCATGATCTCTTCTTCACTATATGAATGATAAAGGGTTAACAGGTATTTTTCAAGAATCGTGATCCTTTCATCGTTATCACCTGTATTATAAAAGTCAGTCAAAAATTGTATGCAATTTTCATCATCATACCACTCAGTAAAAACCTGTGACGTTTTACCAGCAACCTCGGCAAATGGTTTTTTTATAAAATGATTTAAACCGAGTGGTTTAAAAAGAATAGTTATTTTATCAAGCAAACCCTTTAATTGAACAAACAAGGGCAATTCATAGTGACCCTGTACGATCATAAGATACTTGTTCTTTTTATCACCATACACAGTGATTGAAGAGGTATCTATATCGCAGCCTGCATATTGATGAATATTAAATGATTGAAGCGTATTAGGAAAGGCATAATAGGTACTGGAATATTCTTGTGAATCCGTTTTTAAAAAGTAATAGTACTCAATGCACCTTTTGAGAGTGGCATCTTTGGGATAATAGGTTTGTACATCCATTACTGTATAAAATTAAGTCGCCCAAATTCAAAAAAACTACGCTGTTTGTATTTGTTCATTTGTTACGAACACATGCATTTTCTTCAAAAACCCATACAAATCACTCATCGTCTCCACATGCTGCACTTCCAAAATTCCATGCTTACCAACCTGCTTCAACTTTGCTTTATTCGTTGCCTTCTGTAAAAACTGCAGAATTAAATTAAAAGTCTCACTCTGGAAATAAGGCGAATCGGGGTTGCTGACAAAGAAACATTTCAGCACTTCGTTGTTTAAGAAGAGTTTTTCAAAACCTAATTCAACTGCAATTTTCCTGGTACGTACAGTGGTGAACAAGTCTTCAACAGGCGCTGGTATGGGACCAAAGCGGTCCTGCATTTCTGTATGAAATTCTACGAGTTCTCTTTCGTTGGCACTATTATCTAATCTTGTATAAAGCGTTAATCTTTCTGTTATACTTTCCACATAACTGTCAGGGATTAAAATTTCCAGGTCTGTATCAATACTGCAATCACTTACAAAATCATCCTGCTGTTGTATCTCTTCTTTAAACAATTCACGGAATTGAGAACGTTTTAATTCTTTTACCGCTTCATCTAAAATTTTCTGGTACATCTCAAAACCTATCTCTGCAATAAAGCCACTTTGTTCTCCACCTAATAAATTTCCTGCTCCACGTATATCAAGGTCTCTCATCGCAATTTGAAAACCACTGCCGAGATCGCTGTATTGTTCCAAAGTAGATAACCGCTTGCGGCTGTCTGGCGGCAATGTACTCATTGGTGGCGCCAGTAAATAACAGAATGCTTTTTTATTACTTCTTCCTACCCTTCCACGTAACTGGTGCAAATCACTCAATCCAAACTGGTGTGCATTGTTTACAATAATGGTATTCACATTCGGAATATCAACACCACTTTCAACAATATTTGTACAAACCAATACATCATATTTCTTATCCATGAAGTCGAGAATGGTATCTTCCAGTTGATCACCTTCCATTTGCCCGTGTGCAAAGGCAATTGACAGATCAGGACAAAGTCCCTGTATCAAACCTTTCATTTCACTCAGGCCATTCACCCGGTTATGAATAAAGAAAATTTGTCCGCCTCTTTCTGTTTCGTAATAAATAGTATCACGGATAACATCTTCATTAAACACCATCACCTCCGTTTGTATCGGTTGCCTGTTTGGTGGCGGCGTATTGATGATGCTCAGGTCCCTGGCACCCATCAAACTGAATTGCAGTGTACGTGGTATTGGGGTGGCGGTAAGCGTTAGCGAATCAACTGTTGTCCTTAACTGTTTCAATTTTTCCTTTGCTGCCACACCAAACTTTTGTTCCTCATCAATGATCATCACACCCAGGTCTTTAAACTTCATATCCTTGCTGAGTATGGCATGGGTACCAATGATGATATCGATCTTTCCTTCCTCCAGTTTCTTTAATGTTTCTTTTCTTTCCTTTGCTGATTTAAAGCGATTGATAAAATCAACTTTAACAGGAAAATCCCTTAACCGGTCACTGAATGTTTTATAATGTTGATAAGCAAGAATTGTTGTAGGCACCAATATAGCAGCTTGTTTATTATCACAACAGGTTTTAAAGGCAGCTCTTATTGCTATTTCTGTTTTACCAAAACCAACATCGCCACACACCAACCTGTCCATCGGCATTGGTTTTTCCATATCACGTTTTACATCTTCGCTTGCCTTTGCCTGGTCTGGCGTATCCTCATAAATAAAACTTGCTTCCAGTTCTGTCTGCATATAATTATCCGGAGAGTGAGCAAAACCTTCCTGGCTTTTTCGCTGTGCATATAGTTTTATCAGATCAGTAGCAATATCTTTTACCTGCTTCTTTGTTTTCTCCTTCAGTTTGCTCCATACATCACTGCCAAGTTTATTCATCTTCGGCACATTGCCTTCCTTGCCGCTGTATTTACTTATTTTATGCAGCGATGAAATATTTACATACAGCAGATCACCATCCTTGTATTGTATCCTCACCGCTTCCTGCATCTTGCCATTCGCCTCTATCTTTTGCAAGCCACTGTACACACCTACACCATGATCAATATGTGTTACATAATCTCCCGGTTGTAATTCCCTTAATGTTTTTAAAGTAAGCGCCTTGTTCTTGCTGAAAGCCTGTTTTACTTTGTATTTATGATAGCGTTGAAAAACCTGGTGGTCAGTGTAGCAAACACATTTCAGGTCATCATCAATAAAACCTTCATGAATAGAAACAGTAACTGGTATCACTTGTACTTCCGCTTTCAGGTCGATAAAGATGCTGTGTAATCTTTCTAATTGTTTTGGATTATCTGCAAAGAGATAAATATTATAATGCTTTGCTTCGTACTCTTTTAAATTCTTTATGAGCAGATCAAATTGCCTGTTAAATGCTGGTTGTTCTTTTGTAGAAAAGTTGATCGTTGATGAATCGTTGGTTGTTGACCGTTGACCTTTGGCCGTAAGAAAGAAAGCTTTCTTACCGAACTCAATTATATGCCGGAGTTTAATTTGCTTTTCTATTTCTTCAGCTTTTACAAAATCGTCTTGTGATACATCTTTTTTTTCTGTCAGGTCAGCATCTTCTTCTGTAGCAGCGGAATGATAGCTGCCGCTTTTCACTACTTCTAAAAATAGTTCCAGATCTTCTTCCTGTTGTTCTATTTTTTCCTTGATGAATTCCCAATCCTCACTCCACACTACGGTATTCTCTGGCAAAAATTCAAACAACGAAACCTTCTCTCCTGCTTCAAATTGAGTTTCCACATTTGGAATAATATTTACCTGTAACAATTTTCTTTCACTTAGCTGTGTTTCCGGATCAAATATCCTGATGCTGTCCACTTCGTTACCAAATAATTCTATTCGGTATGGTTTTTCATTTCCATAAGAATAAATATCAAGGATGCCACCACGAACAGCAAACTGGCCCGGCTCATATACAAAATCAGTTCTTACAAAACCATTGTTCACAAACTTTTCCAAAATGCCATTTACATCAATCGTCTCCGCCTGTTTTATGGAGATGATATTTTCTGACAGCGTTTTTGAGAGCACTACTTTTTCAAATAAAGCCTCGGGATAAGTAACAAATACTTTTTTATTGACGGTGAAGTTTTTGTTGCTGGCAACTTTGGTCAATGCTTCCGTACGCAACATTACATGGCTGCTGTTGAGCAGGCGGTAATTCTTTTTATTTTTAAAAGAAGAAGGAAAATAAAAAATATCAAGGGCGCCGGTGATATTCTCTAATGTGTTATGAAAATAGGCTGCTTCTTCTGCATCCCTTAAAATAATAACATGATTTATCTGCGAAGCTTTGGGGTTGTTGAACAAAGCATCAACAACAAATGCAGGTGAACTGCCATACAGCCCTGAAAGGTGAAGATATTGCGGTGAAGACAATACTATCCTGTCCGCTATCTGAAAACAGCGGGGGTTATCTGCATACTCCTTCTTCAACACTTCCAAATTCATTCGTGGCGCAAAGATAACCAGGTTGTACTATACATGGCAACTTCTTACTTAAACAAAACGTTCCTTTACAAGGGTTAACAAATGCTCTTTAAAAGGCTAAAATGCACTATTTTCGGGATTCTGCTCCGCTTGCAGTTATTTACTAATTTGTTTCTCATGAAGATATTTTACAAAGCTTTATTTGCATTCATTTTTACTTTTTCATTGCTTGCCGCTTCAGCACAAAATAATGTTTGGCCCGTTCGCTTTGCTAATGGCAATTTTGTAACTGGTAATAACATAGAAAAAAATACTTTTAAGAAAGAGGAAATAAGTAATACGCTTTGGGGCGATACCTATTTTGTATTAGTTCAATTCAGCATCCTGCCATCAACGGCCATGCAGCAAAAATTAAAAGATGCAGGAATTGAACTAAACAATTACCTGCCGGAGCATACCTATTTAGCTGCCATAAAAAATACTTTTGATTTCAGCAAGGCGAAAAGTTTCAATATTATTTCCATCAACAGTATCCCTTCCTTTTATAAGATCCATAAACGGTTGGCTAATTACAAACCTTCATTTAATAAAGATGAACAGGAAGCGATCGCTGTAAATTATTTTGAACAGGCAGATAAAGCAATGGTTGTATCAACATTGCAATCAAAAGGCGCCATCATCATTACAGAAAAATTTGCTGCAGCAAGCCTTATTCTTATTCAATACAATAAAGCAATTGTTGATTCTTTAGCTGCATTGCCATTTGTAAGCAGCCTGGGTTTGCAACCAATAAAAGACCAGTTGCTTAATTATGATAGCAGGGCCGCACATGCAGTAAGTGGGCTGAACGCATGGGGTGGAAAAAATCTGAATGGGAAAGGGGTGACCATTGGCATAGGCGATAATGCAGATGCATCAACACATATTGATTTCAGCGGAAGAATGATCAATCGTTCACCTGCCACACCTACCAACCATGGTACACACACTACTGGTACCGCCGCAGGTGCAGGTATTATCAATCCAAAACACCGTGGCATGGCCTCAAAAGCCACTATCGTAAACCAATACTTTAGTGATGTAATTGTGTATGCCCCATCTTATATTACTGATTATGATATGGTGGTTACCAATAACTCTTACCATACTGCCAATGCAGGTTGTGTGGGCAACCAGGAATACAACAGCCTCAGCCGCTATGGAGACCTGCAAATGAAAGCATACAATGAATTGCAGCATGTATTTGCATCTGGTAATGACGGTGCTTCTACCTGTAGCCCATACCCTTCTTCCTTTGCTACGATAAAATCAGGATGGCAATGTGCGAA
>JAZKGV010000111.1:0-13897 GCA_040385725.1 Bacteroidota bacterium
CGATCAGTATAATCAAATCCCCGGCAGATCCGCCTCTTTCACCTGCATTTCCTTTACCGCTTATATTTAATTGCATTCCTTCCTGTACACCTGCAGGAATATCAATACTTACTGTTTCTTCGCCATACACTCTTCCCTCGCCTTTACAACTACCGCATTTTGCAGTAACAGTTGTTCCTTCACCATTACAGGTAGGACAAGTAGTGACCGTTTGCATTTGTCCTAAAAAAGTATTCTGTACCCTTCTTACCTGTCCGCTGCCGCCGCAGGTACCGCAGGTTTGCACACTGTTCTTATCTTTTGCGCCACTGCCATTGCAGGTGGTACAGCTAACATATTTTTTAACCTTGATGGTTTTGCTGGCGCCTTTGGCCATCTCTTCGTAGTTCAGTTTTATTTTAACACGAAGATTGCTGCCACGTACACCACGGGCACGGCCACCCGAAGAACGCCTGCCGCCACCGGCACCGCCGCCAAAGAAACTTCCGAACGGGCTGTCATCGCCAAAGATGTCTCCAAAGTTGCTGAAGATATCATCCATGTTCATGCCGCCGCCATTAAAGCCACCACCACCACCGCCACGACCCGGGCTGAATGCCTGGTGGCCAAAGCGGTCATACTGAGCTCTTTTATCAGCATCACTTAATATTTCATACGCTTCTGCTGCTTCTTTAAATTTTTCTTCCGCAGGTTTATCGCCCGGGTTGCGGTCAGGATGGTATTGCATAGCCACTTTGCGGTATGCTTTTTTTATCTCATCCTGCGATGCAGATTTTGAAACGCCCAGTATTTCGTAAAAGTCTTTTTTCATGCCCCTAACCCCTAAAGGGGAATTTTGGTGCCTGGTAATTCAGGCTGTATTTGTAAATAAAAGCTGTTTAACTCGAATGCTCCAGTTCCCCTTTAGGGACGGAGGGGTGTATTATTTGCCTACCACCACTTTCGCAAACCTTATGATCTTATCATTCAGGTAATAGCCTTTTGTAATTTCATCCACCACTTTGCCTTTTCCTTCCTCTGTTGGTGCAGGAATTTCCGTAATGGCTTCATGCTTCTCCACATCAAATTCTGTGTTGATCGCATCCATTGCTTTTAATCCTTTTGCCTGTAATGAAGTTCTCAGTTTATTAAACACCAACTGTAGTCCTGTTTTTAATTGTTCATCTTCACTTGCCTGCAATTGTTTTTCGGCCCTGTCGCAATCATCCAGCACATCCAGTAAGGAAGTTATTACATCCCTGCCGGCAGTCTGCATCAGTTCGTAACGTTCTTTGGCATTGCGTTTTTTAAAGTTGTCAAACTCTGCAAACAGGCGGATGTATTTATCCTTTTGCTCTTCCAGTTCAGCCTGTAGTTTGTCTGTAATATTTTCAACCTCCGGGTTGCTTAAATGAGAATTTCCGGGTATGTCAGAATCGGAATTAATGTCAATATCGGTAAAGCCTTTTATCTCTTCTGCCGTTCCTTCGCCGCTTTCAACGGTTTGTTTTTGTTCCATAGTATGCTAAATGTTGTCGTTTACGTATAAATGCCCTTTTATCCCGTTTTTTCGGTTGGCAAAGGTACAATTGTCAAATGGTTTGCCAAGGGGCATTTTACAGTCAAATTGGCTGGGGAGAAGTGGAAGTTTTGGGGCTGTGGGCAGTTGTGCAGATGGCAACTTTGGTTCCGGCTGTACGCTGCAAGTCCTCCTGCCGGGTCACATACTCCGACCACAGCGTCGGAGCTTTCCGCTTCCATCCGGCAGCCGTTCAATAGTCTTTTTCTATCAGCGTTGCAGTATAGGATATTTGGCGGCATTGTCGCAATAATGTATGTTTGAATTGCGCCACTACAGGAGTTAGCAGCCATACGCACATGACCAGATTCTTCAAAATCATTCTAATAGGACTTGCCATAGTTACCTTTTCATGTAAGAATAGAAAAGAGGTTAAGCCAGAAATGGACAAGACCGTAATGAAAGAAATTTTTCCTTCTCTTATTGACTCGATGTATGTTGAAATATTGTTTGCAATGAGACCACCACCTGTAGAGGAAATATTTGATAGTGTTTCAGGCAAGACAGTAATGCGACCGTCTGGCAAAACTGAACTCTTGAAGGAAGAAATTAGAAATGAACTGTATGAGCATAAAAAAGATTCAACAGCAATTACCATTGTTTTAAATGATACTATCCATCCCCTAGCTGAGGATGAAAAACTTAAATTTCAATCTAAGTATGTACTTTCTGAGAACTCTTTTGGCAATGGCTACAAAATTGATTTGGATCCTCAGATACAAACCAAAGGCTTTAAAATTGTTTTAGCTTCCACATACAAACCCACGGTTGACCCATTTGATAGAGCTTTGAAAGAGCTTTCCTTTTCAAGAATAGTATTTGATAAGGAACACAAGAAAGGCGTGTTAACGGGTGAATATGTCTGTGGTGGACTTTGTGGAAACGGTTATCGAATTTTTATTAAGCAGGTACAAAACAAATGGACAATTGACCATATTGAACATGTTTGGATTGCATAGTACGGCTGCTAACATGGTATTCCTGCAATAGCGACAGACGAACAAATACTGAACGAATAAGCATTATTGAACTTTAGTAATAAATTTACGGTGACGTAACACGGACTTCCGCTACTGCAGAAATACCCGTCCGTTAGGCGCAAACCTTTAATGTGAAAACATAATGGCATTACCTAAGAAGAAGTCAAGAACTATTCTAATTGACAACATCAAATATCGTTGGTTGGTTGGACCTAATGACGGGTACAACGTATTTGTAGCTCAAAAGGAAGGAGTTGAAGGACGCATCATTGAAGTTTACTTTGACACTGACATCAATTCTTACTGGGTAGAGTTTCCAAATGTTGACAATTTGAACTTAAAAATCATTAAACCAAAAGAATCAGAAACAATAATTAGACAGGCTTTACTACTTGGTTGGAATCCTGAAGAACGAGGAAAACCATTAGTCTACGATTTAATTGATAACAAAGTTGTAAAAAAACAAAGAGCGACCACATCTCGGAACAAGATACACTGAACATCTTCGCCTTAGAGTATTTAGCGTCTGGGTTTCGCTACAACAGTTTTTGCACCTCATAATTTTTAAAGGTAAAAACCACCTCCGGGGCAGTGTATGATTGTTTACGCAAGTTCTCCGTAAAACGTCGGGAAGTTTATCTCCGCTTTCATAAAAGCTCAATAAAGAAATTCCGTATAAGAGTGCGACGCCACTACAGCACCACAAAGCCCCAGAGTCCAGTACATAATAATTCCCAATTTCCTCTATCTTCACCTTCTAAAAAACATTGCTATGTCCATCCGCATTTTTATCACCGGCGGCACTTTCGATAAAGAATACAACGAACTCAACGGCCAGCTCTATTTTAAAGATTCTCACCTGAGCGACCTTTTAGAAATGGGCCGCAGCAGGGTGGATGTGGATATAAGGACACTGATGATGGTGGACAGTCTTGAAATGACAGATGAAGACAGGCAGCTGATAGTTTACCAATGCAACAACTGCGATGAAACAAAAATTGTAATTACGCATGGCACCGATACGATGTCGGATACTGCTAAAGTAATTGCAGAAAATGTAAAAGATAAAACCATTGTTCTTACCGGCGCTATGATACCTATTAAGTTTGGTAGTAGTGATGGTTTGTTTAACCTTGGTAGCGCCCTTGCCTTTGCTCAAACATTACCTGCCGGTGTATATGTGGCTATGAATGGCCGTTGCTTTAACTGGAACAACGTTCGGAAGAATAAACAGACCGGTGTGTTTGAAGAAGTGAAATAATATCTCCATACCAACCCTTTCATCTTTCTCTTTTTTATTTATACCTGATTAACTGCCGGTGTTTTCACCGCCAGCATACCGTTAAAACACCCTGCAAAAAACGGTGAAAACACCCTTGCACAGGCAAAATATAAGTTTCATTTTACAATAAGCTTTGCAAGACAAAAACTAAATACCTGTTCCGGTTTTTGTAAACCTGATTTGAAATAGTAAAACTTTATTATCATGATGCAGACAAACAGCAACAGCATCCTTACACCAGATTTTAGCTTTGCAGACCTTTCATTAAAAGACCTGCTTGATGCAAGGGAAATGTTTCATGTTCACCTGATGAACAAAAAAAATGTGGTGGCAACAGCAGTAGGCTTATACCGCATAAGAAAAAAAGAACCCTGGCCAAATACAAGGCCTTACGGAGAGTATGTAAAACAAAAACGTAAGCCCAAGCGTACCCTTTTTTCATCTGAGGTAAGGGAATATTCATGGCCATGTATTTTGGTGTTTGTAAAAGAATGGATATATGAGGACGATTATAAAAAGATGGAGAACTATACGGATATTATTCCACCAAGAATTTATTTGCCTGATGGAAGGATCGTGCCTATATGTGTGGTGGAGGCAACAAAAAATGATTATGTAGAAGATACTGCCGAGCCTTCCAGCATTATTTTCCCCGGAAATTTTGTGGGCGGTGGGTTCCCGTTAGTAATAGAATCGCAGGGCGTACAAAGAGTTGCATCCATAGGATGTGTGGTGTACGATGGTAATAAATATTATACCCTTACTAATAAACATGTAACGGGAGAACCCGGCACTGTTATTTATACAAGAATGAAAGGTGTGCTTACAAGAATTGGCAAAAGTGCCAGTAAACAAATTGGCACATTGGAGTTTTCAAAGGTTTACCCTGGCTGGGCATCTTCCAATCTTTTTATCAATACAGATGTTGGCCTTATTGAAATAGATGATATTAATATCTGGAAAACAGATGTATTCCAGGTGGGCACTTATTCAAAGCTTGCAGATATTAATACCCACAATTTATCATTAAAACTTATTGGCGCACAGGTTACAGCCTACGGTTCTGTTTCAGGCAGGTTGAAGGGAGAAGTGGCAGCCATGTTTTACCGGTATAAATCTGTGGGAGGATACGAGTATGCAGCAGACTTTTTAATAGGCCCAAGAGATAACGAGTTACTAAAAACTAAAAAGGGAGATTCAGGCACTTTGTGGATGCTGGAAGCAGAAGATGAGGATACAAAGAAAAAAGATTTTTTACCGATAGCACTGCAATGGGGTTCACACAGTTTTACCGATAGCAGGCAAACAGGTGCGTATGCATTGGCTACCTGTCTCAGCAATGTGTTGCGTAATCTTGAAGTGGACCTAGTGAGAGACTGGAATGTTGATAGTGATTATTCCTGGGGGAAACTGGGCCATTTTTCAATTGCAACACTTGCATGCAGCCTTGTTAAGGACAGGAAACTGAAGGAGCTTATAAAAAATAATCTCAAACTGATAACATTCGATTATGATAATCTTACCATTAGTAAGATCGATAAAGGGCTGGGTCTGCTGAAAGAGCAATTTGGTTTTGTGCCATTGGCAGATGTTCCCGACCTGGTATGGAAAGGAAGGGTTGCTGGTATTAAAAGAGGAAAAGAAAGCCCTAATCATTTTGCTGATATGGATAAAAAAGATTCGTATGGAAAAACATTGCTTGAATGGTCAACAGGCACTTATAAAAACATTGCCTTTCTTACTCCAGACGAGTGGCTTGAATATTATAATGATGATGCAGTGAAAGACAAAAGCAAAGGCATTTTGCCATTCAGGGTTTGGCAATTTTTTGTAAACATGGTCGACTTCCTTGAAAAGGGGAAGGTAACAGAGTTTGTTACTGCTGCAGGTATCCTGTCTCACTATGTAGGAGATGCCTGCCAGCCATTGCACATATCACACATGTTTGATGGGAAGCCGACAGCACAGGGTGTAAAAGGAAAAGGAGTGCATTCGGTGTATGAAACAAACATGATAAATAAGTTTATTCCAGACATTTTAAAAAATGCCGGTGACAAAGTGAAGAATAACAGGAAGGCTTTAATTAATATCAGGTCTGGTAAAGAAGCTGGTGGTGCAACAGTTGAATTGATAAAGAAAACCTTTGCAACCATAAAGCCGGAAGAACTGGTAAATATTTGTGAGAAGCATAAAGACCTTGGCAAGGCGGCAATAGCAGAAAAAATGTGGGAGAAAGTAGGCGAAGGCACTACAGGAAGTATCTTTTTTAATGGGGCATTTTACCTGGCCTCTTTATGGGAAAGCGCTTGGAAAGTTGGTAAAGGCAGCACACATATTACAGACCTTGACGAAGTGGATAAAGACAAAGTAGTTGCATTGTACGAAAGCAAAGATTTTGTACCATCAGTAAACATTACAGAGATAGGAGCTTTACTTACATAGGTTTAAGTATGGGTGAAATACAGTTGCAGTTCTTTAGTATACTGGTGTATCATTCATCCCAGCCGCCGGCCTGTGCTCCTTCTGCAGTTTTAGATGATAGTGCGACAGATTTTTCCATTGTCTTTATTTCATCGGGTGTAAAGTAGCGCCATTTTCCTGTTGGGATGTTGGACAGCGTTATATGCATGATACGGTTGCGTTTTAAAGTATCCACTTTGTAACCGAGCGCTTCACACATGCGGCGTATCTGCCTGTTTAGCCCTTGTGTCAATATAATTCTAAAACGGTTTTTCCCTTCCTGTTTTACAAAACATTTTTTTGTAACCGTGCCCATTATTTTTACTCCGCTGCTCATTTTGTGAACAAACTCCCCGGTGATGGGTTTGTCAACGGTAACCACATATTCTTTTTCATGATTGTTGCCGGCACGTAATATCTTATTTACAATATCGCCGTCATTGGTTAAAAAGATCAATCCTTCTGATGGTTTATCCAAACGGCCGATAGGAAAGATGCGGCTTTTGTAATTGATGAATGAGATGATATTTGTTTTGTCTTTCAGATCTGTAGTACAGGTAACGCCAACAGGTTTGTTGAAAGCAATATAAACTATCTTATCTTTTTTCTTGATCGGTTCACCATCTACTTCCACCACATCGCCGGGCATTACACGGTTGCCTTTAATAGCCACATTGTCGTTGATGGTTACTCTTCCCTGGTCAATATAATTATCTGCTTCCCTGCGGCTGCAGAAACCAGTTTCACTTATATATTTGTTGAGGCTTTTGTCCATTAATATAAAAGCGAAAGTAAGAGTTACGATTTACAAATAACTCAACCACCATTTTTCTTTATTCGCCTGTTTGTATTTATCGTAGCGTTTGCACAAAGGGTACAATGCCGCAACGATCAAGATCCAAACGAGATAAACAATTGCCAGCGGGTAGCCATAGCCTTTGAAATCCTGTGTAAACCAAAGCGGTTCTTTTAAAAACCATTTGCTCCAGTCATAGGCGGTAAATATTTCAGAAGTGATCATGGCAACAATATGAATCAAATAAATATGCAGCAGGTAATATAACATCGGCACACGGCCATACACAGATACGATCTTTGAAATACCGCTTTTTACATTTTCTGTAAACGAAAGAAAGATCAATGCAGGGCCAAGAGTCATTAATATATACAATAGTGATGGTGGGTATTTGCTGGTATCTATAAAGGAAAGAAAAGAGAAAAGCGGCGATGATTGTTTTTCCCAATGTTGTGCATCGCCATAAAAATTACCTGAACGAAGCAGTATGAACAATACAATAGCAGCAATACCCATTTGTAATAATATCTTTTTCCTTTTCGCCGCATCAAAAGAAGAAACATAAAAGTTGCCAAGGCAATATCCCAATGTCATCACACCTATCCATGGAATGACAGGATAACCAACCAGGATTATTTCTCCATGCCATTGAAAGAGGTTAGGCTGGTGCAATAATGACCAGCCAAAGGCGGAGGCTGTTTGTCCCTCAGCATTTATACCATCTAAAAGATTATGTCCGAATACGAGTAAGATCCCAACAGCCAATATTGCTTTCTTTGGCAAATAAATTATTCCCGCCAATACGATCATGCTGATACCCAATGCCCAGATAGTGATGAATAATATAGTATGAAATTGTATATCGAAGTTCCAGCCAAAATTCACCACCACCAATTCAAGAAACACCAGCCACAAGCCACGCTTTAATAAAAAGCCAGCCAGTTCTTTTCTGCCTTTTCTTTGTCCGACTAAAAAAGCAGAAGTGCCTGCAAGGAACATAAATACCGGAGCACAGTAGTGTGTTATCCACCTCGTGAAAAATATGGGTGCACTTGTTTTGTCAAGATCAAGTGGATCAAATTGGAATGCACTAAAGTGAAAATAATCTCTCACATGGTCTAGCGCCATGATGATCATGATAGCGCCACGAAGAAGATCAATGGAGGCTACCCGTTGTTTTGGTAATAAAGCAGTTGACATATTTTTTTGTTGCTGGTGACAACAAGATAATGAAATATATGCCTGCCCCATTCTTATTTTTTTCTTATGGCAATACTGATATTATGATCGGCCATATAGCTGAGTAATGCATAAATAAGAACCGTAACGCCGCCCATTTCA
Organism: Bacteroidota bacterium; assembly: GCA_040385725.1. GTDB lineage: Bacteria > Bacteroidota > Bacteroidia > Chitinophagales > Chitinophagaceae > Ferruginibacter. The sequence goes on from JAZKGV010000111.1 coordinate 8,418, forward strand.
CACAGCTCTTCAATAAAATATAAAATGCGGTTGTAGATATGGTTGAGGCCATACTTGATATAGAAATGCCCTTCTACTAATTCCAGTATCAAGGCGCCAAATACATACATACCACCGGCGAGAAAAAACAGGTTTCTTGTTTTTGCCGGAAGGCTTACTACAAACCGGAAAAAATAAATAGCCGCTGCAATGGCAAAAATGCCATAAGGTATTACCCATGCCCAATATAACAAACCTGATACATTATTGCTTACAGAAGGCCTTAATATTTTTGCTACTTCCTCATGTACCTGCACACTTTCATCAATAGAAAGAAAAATAAAAATAAAGCCAAGCGTAAGCCAGTAATGAGCGCCTTTTATTTTGTTATTTTTTTTTTGGGTGTAAATGATAAAAAATAACAGGGCAGCAAGGGTAAGTATGACCAGGGAAAACCATGTAGGCACATTGCTTTCACGGTTAAAATCAAACCACTTGATAATATTTTTTGCTGTTCTTGAATAAGCATGACGAACATAATCTTCTATAAAGGCAGCAATATGCGCCAGCGCCAATAATGCAATGCAGCATACCAGCACACGGGTAATGGCCCTGGGAGAAAAAGGTATCAATTGCGTATCAGTGTTTTCCTGTAATTTTTTACCGTCCATTCAAATGCCTTTATTTTTAGCTGTAATATAAACGCAAAATAACAGATTATCTTGCCTGTGAGAATGGCTTTGTCGGTATCAGCATTTAGTTTGTCGCTTTTGGCACCCGGTTTTTTGTGTTATACCAGCTATTTTTGTTTAAAACAATAACGATATGCAAGCTTTAATTGAAGAACTCAAACAAACCCAACAGTCACTTATTGATGTTGTTTCCTCTATCAGCGATGATAAAAATGATACCATTCCCTTTGAAGGAAGCTGGACTGCAGGGCAGTTGCTGGAGCATTTATATAAATCGGTAAGTTCAAGTGTACTAAGAGGCAATGTGCAAAAAGTGAACAGGCCGGCAGATGAAAAAATTGCTTTTGTAAGATCCATATTTTTAGATTTTACAAAGAAATTTAATGCACCTGAATTTATAATTCCTGTAGAAACGACACATAATAAAGCAGAACAACTATCCTTACTTACTGCAAAGTTTGACAGGTTGATAGATGCTGTTGATGCTTTCGATCTTACAGAAGAGTGTACTGATTTTTCCGTGCCGGGCTTTGGCAATTTTACAAGAATGGAATGGATCGCCTTTCATATGATACATACGCAAAGGCATATTGAGCAACTGAAAAATATTGCGGAAAAGCTACAGCAGGCATAAAATTATACGGCTTTTTGATTTGCTTTTATAAAGCCATTGGGAAACATGATGGTAAGCAAAGCAAAGATCAGCAGGAAATTAAATTCAATGCCGTTTCTTCCACCACCTACCACAAACCAACCTTCTGGAAAATGCACCATAATGATACCTGCAATAAGAATGACGATGGTGATAATACAGGCCGGTTTTATAAATTGTTGAGTCAGTAAACAAATGACTGTTGCAACATGTGATAATTTAATTGCCCAGGCCAACGGAACACCTAAAGCACCAAATCCTGATGGTGCAAGAAAATGTGTACCAAAATCATTTACACCATTATTGAACATGCCACCCACGCCGTGAATTAAGAGTATAATGCTTACGGCAAAGCGGAGAAGGAACGTGTTGTTGAAAAATTTCATACAGCAGTTGTTGTTTGAAATATAAATGTAAGCAACAGCCCCGTTATTTCTTTGTGATCTTTGATATAGTTGCACCAATTGATTTGGTTGGCTTGTCCATATCCTTAATGGCAAAATCCACGGCTGATTTAATCAGGTCTTTTACTTTTTTATTCCTGTAATCTGTTGGTATATCCACCGGGATATGTCTTATTAAATTTCCAGTGCCGGTTAGTAATTTATGTGGGTCTTTTAATAAAGTTCCTTTATTAAATCCAAGATTTAAATGATTGGTATAAATGGGCAACATGCAAAATGCATCAGACAGTTTATCTGAAATGGAGAATACAGTTGTTAAGGCATGGGTATGATATAGCAATTCATTGCTCTCCGGATAAATTTCCAAAATGTATTCCCGTACATCTTTAAACAGGTCGATTATTTTTTTCTCTTTTAAGTCTAAGAGAAAAAGAAAGTCGGGATGTATGGGTTTTGATTTTGCCATTTTTATTAAAGGTTTACTAGGTAGCTGGTACTTCTGCCGCCGCCAGATGCAACCAATGCTTTTATTTCCGCCAGCTGTTGCAAATCTCTTGTAGCAGTAGCTTTAGAAGCCTTGGTAATGCCGATATATTTTCTTGCATTCATGCCGCCTTCAAAACCATCCGGGCCCTGGTCCAACATGCGTTTTATTGCAGTTAATTGCCGCTCATTCAACTGTTCTTTAAACTTATCAAAGAATTTTACTTTTTTCAGGGTAAAATCAATTTGCTCTTCTGTTTCTGTTTGTGCATCCAGTACCACTTTAATAAAATAATTTATCCAGTTGGTTATTTCATTATGGTGCGATGCTTTATTTAGTGCAGTGTAATAAGCATTTTTATTTGCTTCTACTGTTTTGGATAAACTTATCATCACCGGCCTGCCCACTCCCTGCGACAATGCTTTTTCTGCAATAGCCCTACCTATTCTTCCATTGCCATCTTCAAAAGGATGTATGCTTTCAAAATATAGATGTGCTATAGCAGAGCGTATGGCTGCTTTCTTTATTTCTTTTGGGCTACCCGGCGCCGTTTCATTAAACCATTTTATAAACCGCTCCATTTCTTTCGGCACTTTGGCAGAAGGGGGTGCTTCAAAATGTATCTTCTGTTTGTTCACGGCGCCGCTCACCACCTGCATGGGTTCTTTGTGTGTGCGCCATTTGCCTATCTCCATATTTTTTTCGCTGCTTAACAGCATGGTATGCCAGGCAAATAATTTTTCTTTTGTAAGCGGTTCATTAAAAGTATTTCTCACATCCACCATCAGTTCACTTACGCCTTTAGCTTTTTTGTCTTTGATGATTGTTTTATCTGCCAGCAAGCCTAAGTTTTTTTTGATGGATGACATTACATCTTTGCGGCTTACAAATTCGCCTTCTATCTCCGATGTTTTGATGGCTTCGGCTGTCATTACATCTATCACTGTCTCCATTTGTATGTTGGCTGGCAGCGCTTTTAATATGCCGGTGATATGCCCGGCTTTCTCCGCCAGCAGCAACAGCGAATGCTCCACTTCTTTTTGCTTGAAAGTGAAGCCAGGCCAGTCTTTTTGTTGCCAGTTGTAGATAATCATGAGCCGTTTAGGAGATTTATTCGGCTCAAATATAGGCTATTTTATGAGCCGATTAGGGAATTTATTCGGCTCATGTGGTTTTGAGAAAATGCGGAATTTAATAATTCTATGAGTTATAGGGGATCTTATTTTTGCCTGATTATACTATCAGTCTGAGCCTGAAGAAGACGGGTTGCAAATTAATGATGGTTGCGATTTTCTACAGTTAGAAACTGAAAGGCACAAGGATTGCCAACGCTCTTTACCTTCCCTACAACCTTGCGCCATGCAAACTCTTTTATATGCTTGGACTAAATGGGGAAGATTTACAAGACTTACAAATGCTTTCAGTAAAAAAATAGAAAACCACTGCTATGCAATAGCATTACATTTTGTATATTACAACTTCGCTAAAATTCATAAATCATTAAGTGTAACCCCAGCGATGCAAGCTGGCTTAACAAAACGAGTAATGACTATTGAGGGTATTGCTAACCTTGCATCTATCGAGGCACCAAAGGAAAGAGGTAATTATAAAAAGAAAAACACTGTCGCATAAAATACCTTAATAATTTACATGAAAAAAATCATAGCCACACTTATAATACTCTCAATATTTCTAGTAAAAACATATTCGCAAAGTGAAGTGGATTCTGCACTTATAGTACCTACTCCAGATTGGCTTTACGCAGGCACAGCAGATAACGGAAACGATGTTTGGCACTTTAGACGTACATACGTAAGCAAGCAGGATGGCATAATAAAAATTTGGCTTAAAGTCAATACTAAAAGTGAGACAATTAAAAAAAGTGAAGGACCATAAAATAATTGTTTACAATTCTAAGGGTGACGTAATAGATTCGGCAGACTATTACAAAGACTTTGAAGATGTTATCCCTGATTCAGTTTCAGAAATGGTTATGAGCTACGTTTGTGCCTACTTTGGGGATTAACGAAATTTCAAACTGATACACTACCGTCATTTACGCCACAGCTGAAAAATGATATTCCGTCCACAGGCTGCCGGATGAAAATGGAAAACACGGTGAAGGTTTGTGCAGGGCTTCTGTGCCGGCTTTGCAATGAACAGCCGGGACAAATGCTGGTTAAAAACTCAATTGTTGACAGCCGCAAATAGAAAATGGTTCAGGTCACTTGAAGCGCCCCGCCCCAATAAAAAATCCGGCTGCTCAACACAACCGGACTTCTTTAAATTTTATGTAACCGGTCTGACTACGGTGCCGACCGGAAAAAATTATTTCTTAATCGCTTCTGCCATTGTCTTACCAATATCTGCAGGGCTTGCTGCAACATGAATACCACAGGCTGCCATTATTTTCATCTTCGCTTCTGCTGTATCATCTTCTCCGCCAACAATAGCACCGGCATGGCCCATACGGCGGCCGGGAGGGGCAGTTTGCCCGGCGATAAAACCAACTACTGGTTTTTTATTGCCGGTTGATTTAATGTATTCAGCCGCTTCGGCTTCCATGCCGCCACCAATTTCACCAATCATTACAATGGCATCGGTTTCAGGGTCGTTCATAAATAATTCAACCGCTTGTTTGGTGGTAGTACCAATGATCGGGTCACCACCAATACCAATGGCTGTAGAAATACCGAGGCCGGCTTTTGCCACCTGGTCTGCTGCTTCGTAAGTAAGCGTACCACTTTTTGATACGATACCAATGCGGCCTTTCTTAAAAATAAAGCCGGGCATGATACCTACTTTACATTCATCGGCAGTGATTACGCCGGGACAGTTAGGGCCTATTAAACGGGTTTCTTTTCCAACTAAAAAATTCTTCACTTTCACCATGTCCTGTACCGGAATGCCTTCGGTGATACACACTACCAATGCAATGCCTGCATCGGTGGCTTCCATGATGGCATCCGCTGCAAAAGCCGGTGGTACAAAAATGATACTTACATCAGCGCCGGTTGCTTTTACTGCGTCGGCTACAGTATTAAAAACTGGTTTATCCAAATGTGTAGTGCCACCTTTATTTGGTGTAACACCACCAACCAACTGTGTGCCGTACTCAATCATTTGAGTGGCATGAAAAGTTCCTTCTGTACCGGTAAAACCCTGTACAATGATTTTGGAGTTTTTATTTACTAGAACTGACATTGATAGCAATTAAGAATTAGGAATGAAAAATTACAAATTTTAGCAAAGATAGGGGAGATGGGGTA
>JAZKGV010000111.1:13907-20887 GCA_040385725.1 Bacteroidota bacterium
GGAATCTTTATTGACTAATACTGACATAAATGTTTCATTAAGTGGCTGCAAAAATAGGGGGGATATGTGATACAAGGAAATGTATTTGAAGTGGATTAACGCATACGTTGCCGGAAAGAGAGTAGCCAGGAATTACACAAATGGGCACGAATGGTTTTGCCACATATTACACAGATAGACACGGATTTTTTACGAAGAATGGGCACGATGTGATTGCCACGGAAACACGGAAAGAAATGAATGCTTTACTTCCTTATTCAAACCTTATACACTCTTTCAATTCTTTTTCTGAGTAGGAGAGGCCATATTGTTTCAATACATCATCAGGTACGCCGTTCCATTGGTTGGGTTTGTTGCCCATATAGCCAACATCTTTTACACCAATTTCAGAAGTATAAAAACCAGTAGCGGTTAAATTACGCATGAGATTAAAAAACGAAACGCCCTGTTTCATTTCGGGCTTTGCTTTAGCAGGATAAGCAATGTCGTCAACAATTTGTATGCGTTGCTCTGGAGTGATGACACTAAATGATTTTTCAAAACGCTTGAGGCTTTCTACATCGAGCCAACGCAAGCCACCTCTCATGGGAGTTTGATGTTGCGGCATATCTTTTACAATGAATTCGATAAAGTCAGGGACTTTTGCATCGCTGGCACTGCCACTCACTGCATCTTTGGGAATGATAATGTCGGCAAGAATGGTAATGGTTGCCATTTCAGCTGCGGTGAAAAAAGTTTCTTCTTTCAGTTTTTTGTTGAACACTTTTTCTTCTGCCATGCGGTCGGCATTAGTTTCATCTTCGGTTGCTTTAGCAACATCCGTTTTTTTATCTTCTGTTTTGCAGGCATCCAGCATTACGCCAGTTGCTGCGGTACCGATGAGGAGTGCTTTGATGGATTTACGTCTGTCCATAAAATATAAGTTTTGCCCCAAACCCCTAAAGGGGCTTTTGGAGTATAAATTTTTAGAGTGCTTTATTTTTTTTCATGCGTTTAAATTCTAATGCTCTTGCCTTAGTTCCCCTTTAGGGGCGGAGGGGTGTCTTATAAATTCTGTTTCTTCAATTGATCAACAATGTATTCACTTGCCCTCATGCTCAATGCCAATATCGTCCAGGTAATATTTTTATCGGCCTGTGATACAAACTGCCCGCCATCCACGTTAAATAAATTTTTGCAATCATGCGCCTGGCTCCATTTGTTGAGCGCTGATCTCTTTGCATCTTCACCCATGCGTACGGTTCCTGCTTCATGAATGATGTTGCCGGGATTGGCAATGCCGTAATTATTTTTTTCATTGTCGATATCACCCCAGGTAATAACGGCTCCCATGTTGTGCATGATCTCCTTAAAAGTTTCTTTCATGTGCTTAGCCTGTTTTATTTCATGCTCACTGTGTTTGGTATTAAAGCGTAAAACAGGGATGCCATATTTGTCAACCACGTTCGGGTCGATCTCACAATAATTTGATTCTACTGCAATCGCTTCGCCACGGCCCGCCATACCAACTTCCGCACCATAAAAATATCTATAGTCTTCTTTTAAAGACGCACCATAACCACCAGCTTCTTTTTGTTTGCCATTCACGGGGTATTTTCCATTTTGTGCTTCAATACCAAAACCAAAACCATAAGCAGGTTGGTCCATGCCGCCCCAATATTCAATATGATAGCCCCTGGGGAAATCCAGTTTTTTATTATCGCCCCACCATGGTGAATACACATGCATTCCACCAACGCCATCCTCATTAAATCTTTTTCTTCCAAACAAAGCAGGCAACACACCACCTACGGCAGCGCCAGTACTGTCATGTAAATATTTTCCTACCACATTGCTTGAATTGCCAATGCCGTTAGGGTGTTGTTTTGATTTTGAATTGAGCATGAGTCTTGCACTTTCACAAGCACTTGCAGCAAGAATAACTACTCTGCCTTTTACCTGGTATTCCTGCAGGTCTTCTTTGCTTACATAAGAAACACCTGTTGCCAAGCCCTCATCATTCGTTAATACTTCTCTTGCCATTGCATTGGTAACCAGATCTAATTTACCAGTGGCAATAGCAGGTTTTATTAAGCAGGATGAAGAAGAGAAATCGCCGTACACTTTGCATGACCTTCCACATTGGCGGCAATAAAAACAAGCAGCACGGTCTTTATTGCCCGGTAAAGCTTTTGTAAGAATTGATAAACGGGAAGGTATAACGGGAACACCTGACCCAACAGCCGCTTTTTTTATGAACAGTTCATGCAATCTTGGTTTTGGTGGCGGAAGAAAAATGCCATCGGGGTCGTTGGGCAAACCTTCGTTTGTTCCGAATACGCCAAGTAGTTGGTCTATTTTATCATAATAAGGTTTGATGTCTTCATAACCAATCGGCCAGTTATCTCCCAGTCCATCAATATCTTTTCTTTTAAAATCTTTTGGGCCAAAGCGTAAAGAAATTCTTCCCCAATGATTGGTTCTTCCTCCTAACATTCTTGCACGCCACCATTCCCATTTATCGCCTTCTGCATGTGTGTAGGGTTCACCATCAATTTCCCATCCCCAAAAGCTGGCATCATAATCTCCAAAGGGACGAAATTTTGTACTGGCGCCACGGCGTGGGGATTCCCAGGGATTTTTTAATTGTGATGAATGAATGGCCGGGTCATAATAGGGGCCTGCTTCAATCACACAAACTGAAAGTCCTGCATTTGCCAATACATAAGCTGCCATACCTCCGCCTGCGCCGGAACCCACTATCACCGCATCGTATTGTTTGGATTGTTTTTTTACCTGGAGTGTATCTCCCATAGAGCAATCGTTTTATTTTCTTAAAAGAAATATGAATTTGAAGTTAGTAAAAATAAAGTTGAATATACTTCATCATTGACATTAGAAAACTCCACAAACGTTTGTTGTGAGGATAGTATCATGTTTTGTTAAACTATCATCAGTATTACAAAAAATTAGAAACTAAAACTTATGATTATTTAATTACAGCAAGTAACTTACATAATATATTTCTCTTTTTCATTTTAAAGAAAAGAACAAGCTATATGAAAAAAACTATTGCCTTATCAGCTTTTGCTGTTTCAATTTTATCATTTAATGTATATGCACAACAAGGCGATCCCAAAGCAACAGAAGTATGGGAACCCGAACCCGAAATGGTAAAAACGGGTGCAGTAAATACAGCACCATCGGATGCCATCATTTTATTTGATGGAAAAAATTTAAATGAATGGGAATCTGTAAAAGATACCACACAACCAGCAGGATGGACATTGGGCAAAGGATTCTTTACTGTAAAAAAAGGGACAGGTAATATTCAAACAAAAAAAGTATTTACAGATTATCAACTGCACCTTGAATGGAAGATCCCTGCAGTGATACATGGCGAAGGGCAGGTGAGGGGCAACAGTGGTGTATTCCTTGCATCTACCGGGCCTGGGGATGAAGGTTATGAAATGCAGATACTTGATAATTACAAGAACAAAACGTATGTGAATGGACAGGCAACAAGTATTTATAAACAAAAAATTCCATTGGCCAACGCCTGCAAAAAACCAGGGCAATGGCAAACCTATGATGTGATATGGACAGCACCACGTTTTAATGAAGACGGTACATTAAAATCTGCTGCAAGAGTAACAGCATTACATAATGGAGTACTGGTGCAGAATAATGTGGAGTTAACAGGCGCTACAAGGTATATTGGCCAGCCAGAGTACAAAGCACATGGTGCATGCGCTATAAAACTCCAGGATCATGGTGATAAAAGTGAACCGATCAGTTTTAGAAATATCTGGATAAGGGAATTGTAAAACGTTATTTTCCTTAATAAAAAATCCCGTCTCTTCATTTATGAAGAGACGGGATTTTTTTTACTAAGAAGAAAAATTTACAGCTCTTTTATTTTAATGTTCCTGAACGAAACCATGTTGCCATGATCCTGCAAAGCAATTTTACCAGACTGGAATTTTCCAAAGTCTGGCATTTCTATGAATTTGCTTCCTGCAACAAGGTCGTTCCACTTTTTATTCCATAATGTTGTTGATACTACTTTAACACCATTCAGCATCAGCGTTAATCCGCCATCGTTAATAATTATTTCTGCCAGGTTCCATTCGCCTGCAGATTTTACTGTTTTTTTAGAACATGCAATTAAGTCATACAGATCACCAGCCTGGTGCTTTATTAATTTCCCGTCAGGATGTTCTTCATTATCTACAATCTGCATTTCTGGGCCGGTTTGCCAGGTGTAATCATGCTTGCCATCTTCCTGCACTAAAAAGATAATACCACTATTGCCGGCTTTGGATATTTTCCATTCTAATTTCAAATGAAAATTTTTGTAAGTTTTTTCTGTTACAATATCACCACCGCCTGCAGTTTGCCAACCTTCTTTTTTTGTTGTGTCAAGATACAGTTCACCATCTTTTACTTTCCATGCAGCACCTGCTTCGGCTTTATTAAAGCTATGCCAACCTTTGGTTGTTTCTCCGTCAAATAATAGTTTCCATTTCTGGGCTTTTTCCCTTTCTGATAATGTGTTTGGTTTTTCCTGTGCAAAGCTCATCATACAAAAAAGGGTTGCGGTTATTGTTAATAGTTTTTTCATGTACGTTTATTTTTTCAACATTAAAATATATTTTACCATTTTGGCTGCGTTCTCCGGCGATACATCAGGGTGGGGTGTCATTGGAATAGTACCCCAATTTCCAGCGCCCCCTTTAATAACTTTTCCTGCAAGCATAGAAATATTTTCAGGCGTGTTTGCATATTTCTCAGCTACTTTTCTATACTCTGGGCCGGTGGAGGCTTCGTCAATTTTATGACAGGTGGGGCAGCCACCATTTGCCACCAGTGTCATACCTTCAGTATAGGCAGGATCGTCAGGAACTTTGCTTTCTTCTTTTTTTTCAGTTGCTGCACTATCTGTTTTATCATTGCCTCCGCCACAAGCATACATACTTGCCGCTACAACAAATAATAAGAGTGTCTTTTTCATATCAAATTTTGTTTATGGTTATTACTGAATTCCTAATATTTTTTTATTAAAATCATCATTGCTTTCTGTTTGTGCAAAATCATCAAATGCTTTTTCTGTAACCCTGATGATATTTTTTTTGATAAACTCACATCCTTCCTTTGCACCATCTTCCGGATGTTTGATACAACATTCCCATTCCATCACCGCCCAGCCTTTGTAACCATATTGTGTTAGTTTGCTGAAAATAGTTTTAAAATCAACCTGCCCATCTCCGGGGCTACGGTAGCGGCCGGCACGGTTGAGCCAACTTTGATAACCACCAAAAGTTCCTTGTTTACCAGTGGCATTAAACTCTGCATCTTTTACATGAAATGCTTTGATGCGTTCATGATAAAAATCAATATACTGTCTGTAATCTAATTGTTGCAATACAAAGTGCGAAGGATCGTAAAGCAAGCAAGCCCTTGCATGGTTGTTTACTTTTTCTAAAAACATTTCATACGTAATGCCATCAAACAGGTCTTCGCCGGGATGAATTTCATAGCACACATCTATGCCACATTCATCAAAGTAATTTAAAATAGGTGTCCATCTTTTTGCCAGTTCAGTAAAACCTGTTTCAACTAATCCATTCGGCCGTTGCGGCCAGGGATGAAATGTATGCCATAATAAGGAGCCACTAAAAGTAGGCACTGCATCCAATCCTAAATGTTGCGATGCTTTTGCTGCATACTTCAGTTGCTGCACAGCCCATTCTGTTCTTGCTGTTGGGTTGTTGTGTAATTCTTTTGGTGCAAAGGCATTGAACAGATCGTCATACGCAGGATGTACTGCCACCAACTGTCCTTGTAAATGTGTGCTTAGTTCTGTTATTTCTAAACCACAACTATTTATCAGGCCTTTCAATTCATCACAATAAGTTTTGCTTTCTGCAGCTTTTTTCAGATCAATGCAACGGCTGTCCCAGGTGGGGATTTGCACACCAACAAAGCCAAGCCCTTTAGCCCATTCGCAAATTGTTTTTAAACTATTGAATGGCGGCTTGTCATCTAAGAACTGAGCTAAGAATATCCCGGGGCCTTTTATTGTTTGCATAATTACCTCATCACCCTTCCTCTTCTCCTTAAGAGAGAAGAGGCGGTACATTTAATCGTTAATAAATTATTTGTTCTTCCACATCAACTGAAAATCTCTATTTATCAAATACATTCATGCTGTAAAGTTTTATAAAAGAGATTTAGAACTTGAACTCTTTTGGTTCCCCCTTTAGGGGGAGGAGGGGGTATTGAAATCCGTCCACTTCTTCTCACTCTGCCCCGACGCCACCACCGTATCAATAAATACCATACCTCTTATACCATCTTCCACACCAGGATAATCCAGTGCTTCTTTTGGTGGGGTGGTGCCTTCTATCCTTGCTGATAATGTCAATGTAAAATTCCGGTAGATATTGGCAAATGCTTCTAAGTAACCTTCGGGATGGCCACCGGGCGTACGGCAATTGTGTATAGCATAGCTTGACAAACGATCTCCATAATTTGCCCCGGCCCTTAATATTTGTGTTGGTGCATCCAGCCATTTTACAATTAACGTATTCGGCTCCATTTGTGCCCATTCAAGCCCACCTTTTTCTCCGTACACTCTTATCTTTAAAGCATTCTCTTCACCTGCCGCCACCTGCGATGCCATTAGAACACCGGCAGCGCCATTATCAAATTTTAATAACACATTGCCGTCATCATCCAGCATCCTGCCGGGTACCATTATATTAAGGTCTGCACATAGTTGTTTTATTTTTAAACCTGTTATGTACTCCGCTAAATGTGCCGCATGTGTTCCGATATCACCCATACTGCCGGCTTTGCCGCTTTTCTTTGGATCGGTACGCCATGCAGCCTGTGCATTGCCTTCCCGTTCACTTAATTTACTCAGCCAGCCTTGTGGATATTCTACCCATACTTTTCTAACGTTTCCGAACACCCCATCTTTTATCATTTGTTTTGCC
>JAZKGV010000111.1:20918-23806 GCA_040385725.1 Bacteroidota bacterium
GGCAAAATGGGCAAAGTTGGGTGTAACGATGGTTACAAAATCCATTCTTGCATCAGCCGGTAGCTGGCTTTCTTTCTCCAGCATTTCTTCATACGTCATATATATCCTGTCGGGAGATAAGAATAATTCCTCACCTGATTCTTTGGCAACAGCAGGATTGATGCTTAATGCGCCACAAACCATTTCCACTTTTCCATCCATATTAAAAGCCAGCCTGTGTACTGCACCAATAAAAGCATCTTTGCCGCCGCCAATCATGCCCATGCGTAGTTTTCTTTTCATATAGCGATCGAGAGTTTTTAAGAAAGGAAAATTTTTAACAAGTTTACGAATAAGATTTCTTTACTGCCAGATTTTTTTAATTTTCATTTAATAGCTGATACTTTTTTATCTAATTATAAACTGCAATCGTTTGATATGTTTTTTTTGAGCCATTTAGAAAAAAAACTACACAAACTTTATGTTGAGATGAAATAAAAATCTACATTTAATACCTCTATTAACGATTGCCAAACAAACCATACTTGCTATTATGAAAAGTTCCGTTCGTTTCCAGCTTAGTATAATGATGTTTCTCAATTTTTTTATCTGGGGTATTTGGTTTGTTACCATGGGCACTTATCTCACCCAGGGAAATATTGGTGCCAGTGGCGCACAAACCGGCCTGGCTTACGGTACCCAATGCCTTGGTGCCATTATCGCCCCTTTTATTATTGGAATGATTGCGGATAAGTTTTTTGCTGCACAAAAAATATTGGGGGTGTTACATCTTGCAGGTGCCGGTTTGTTATATTTTATTGCTGCCGAAAAAGAGTTTGGTTCTTTTTACAGCCTGTTACTTATTTACATGATCGTTTATATGCCTACGCTGGCATTGGTAAATGCCATTGCACTAAAACAAATTACAGATGCAGAAAAACAATTTGCAGGTGTAAGGGTTTGGGGAACTATTGGATGGATCGTTGCAGGATTGATCATTGGGTGGATGGCTTGGGAGCCAAGCGGTGATCTGGTGAAAGCCGCTTCAGCACCCGATGCCACCCCTTTAGCAAAAGAATCTTTAAAAATTGCTGCTTCTAAATTAGGTGTAACCTATACAGTGGCGGCAATTGTTTCTGGTGCTTTTGGTTTGTATTGTTTTTTTCTGCCAAATACACCACCACCAAAAGCCGGGCAAAATGTTTCTGTAGCGGAAGTGCTGGGGCTTGATGCTTTAAAAATATTGAAAGACAGAAACTATCTTATCTTTTTTATTGCGTCCATTTTAATATGTATTCCCCTGGCATTTTATTATGGAAGCGCCAACCAGTTTTTAAATGAAAGCGGCATGGAAGGCGCAGCAGCTAAAATGACCTTTGGCCAAATGAGCGAAACCATATTCATGTTTATGATGCCATTGTTTTTTGCAAGGTTTGGTGTAAAGCAAATGCTGCTGATCGGTATGATTGCATGGGCAGTAAGATACCTGCTGTTTGCTTATGGCGATACCGGAAGCAATGTATGGATGTTACTAACGGGCATAACATTGCATGGAGTGTGTTATGATTTCTTTTTTGTAACTGGTCAAATTTATACCGATCAGAAAGCTGGCGAAAGAGTACGGTCCTCTGCACAGGGATTAATAACATTGGCCACTTATGGTGTGGGTATGTATATAGGATTTTATTTGGCAGGAACCTATGTTGATAAATATAAAATAAGCGATGTGCAACACAATTGGCAAAGCATCTGGCTGTTCCCCTGCTTATTCGCTGTTGGTGTATCATTGTTATTCATAGTATTTTTTAAAAACGATAAAACAAAACTTACTGCAAGCCACTAATGCAAAGAAGAAGCCTCATAAAATCATTGGCTGTTACCGCAGCAGCAGTTGCTTCGGGCAACAGGCTGGCCGCATGTAATACAATTAGTAAAAGTGATGCTGAATTAAAAGGCAACATCAATCACTCTGTATGCTGGTGGACGTATAACTACATGCCGTTGGAAGAATTGTGCAAAGCCGTTAAGCAAATTGGCTTTAATGCAATTGACCTGTTAACGCCAAAAGAATGGCCTGTTGCACAAGCGCATGGTATTAATTGCAGCATGTGTTATATCAATGGAAAAGTAAGTTTAACAGAAGGTTTTAATGAACCAAAATTTCATGAGCAGTTAATAAAGGATTATCTCGAAGTAATTCCGATGATGGTGAAAGCCGGGTATAAAAATTTGATCTGTTTCAGTGGTAACCGCAACGGCATGGATGATGAAACAGGAATGAAGAATTGCGTAACAGGATTACAAAAAATATTGCCGCTTGCTGAGAAGAGTGGAATTACTATTCAAATGGAATTATTCAACAGCAAGGTGAACCACCCTGATTATATGGCAGATAAAAGTGCCTGGGGAGTTGAGTTGTGCAAAAAATTAGGTTCAGAAAATTTTAAACTGCTCTACGATATTTATCACATGCAGGTAAATGAAGGAGATGTGATACATACCATAAAAGACAATCATCAATATTTCGGGCATTACCATACAGCAGGTGTTCCGGGAAGGCATGAGATAGACGAAACACAGGAATTGCATTATCCTGCAATTATGAAAGCAATAGTTGAAACTGGATATAAAGGATATGTGGCGCAGGAGTTTATGCCCACAGGAAAAACAAATGAGGATAAAGTGGCAGCTTTGAAAGATGCAGTAAGAAGATGTGATGTATAATAGGGATTAATATGATTTTATGATTGATATGATTAAATGGATCAGATTCACTCGCTAATCATATCAATTCATATCAATCATAAAGGAATCATTATCAAAAAATAAATCATCATCAAAATCAACATACACCCTGCCTGAAAACAATGTTTATGATGCCATCGTAATTGGCTCTGGTATCAGTGGCG
>JAZKGV010000112.1:0-1600 GCA_040385725.1 Bacteroidota bacterium
ACGGAAGGTTTTTTGTTTACTTATTTGATGAAGGATTCATGTAAGTCTGCAGTGCCTTTACATACACTTCAAAAGCATCCACTCCTTTGGGTGTTATCTTACAAATAGTTTGCGGATAATTATTGTTGAACTGTTTTATCACATCAAGATAACCTGCATCTTTCAGCTTATTTATCTGCACACTTAAATTACCGGCAGTTGAATTTGTTTTTTCTTTTAAAAAAGTAAACTCGGCTTCCCTCACACTTATCAAAAGGCTTATTACGGCAAGCCGCAACTGTGAGTGTAATATAGGATCCAGTTCTTTAAACATCAGCTACCTGTTGGTCTTTATTTTTGTTCCATAAAATTATACCGGGAATAAGCCATGCCACTAAACCACAAACAGCAACAAACAGCATATCTGTTGCCACAGAAGTAAATAAAGAAATGATTGCTAATACCCAGCAGGCAATCCCTCCATAAATCATCGGTTTAAACTTAAATATGCCACCAGTAATAAATGTCGGAAGGCCATACAGCATCATGTAAAGACAGGTTATGTGTTCATTACCGAAACCAGCATTATAAAAGCTAAGTATAAAAATACAGATACCAAATGATGACCATACATATGTCATAGTATCTTCATCATGTGCTGTAAATTTTCTTTCCTTCTTTTCTTTTATAGTGAAGTAAACCTGCGGTATCACTGCCAAAAAAACAAGGAACCACTCATCAAAACCAAGAGTAAAATCAAATTGTATTCTTGCCCAGGTAAGCAGACTACATATAATTATCAGTATGCCCCACACTATTGATGCAATGCCTTTGGTAACATAGCTTCGTTTTACCTTGCCGATCATTTCACCAATAAGGCGAAGGCTTTCCTGTTCGGTCATTTGTCGCTGTTCCATTACTGCTGGTTTTAATAATTATTTACACTCGTCAAATATTTTCTGTGTAATTTCTTTTCCCCAGTTGGGATGAATATCGCTGGCAGCTGTAAACGTTGCATATTTATCCAATGCAGTTTGCAATACTGGTTTTGCTGTTTCACAACCACCACCAAACTGTTTGGGTGTATATTTTAAGCCTTGTCCTTTTAAATAATAAGGACGTGGGTTAGTTGGGTCTTGCGTCATGGCCGCCTGCATATTACTATTACTTTCGCCGCCATATTCCTGCCAACGGCTCATCGGATCCACCATCATGTGGCAACTTGCGATCATACTTTTTATACAGGATATTTCAGAGTTATTTGGGTTGAGCGAATCTGCTTTTTTGATAAGTTCTGTTGCCTTATCTGCAATAGCATCCACTTTAGTTTTATCCTGTTCCATAAAGCCACTGTTTACCTGGCAAAAGGCAGCATAGTAAAACGGAAGCCATTGCGTTTTTTCTGCGTTGGCAACTCTTTCAAAATTATTGGCAACGGTGAGTAAGTAAGACGGATTTTTAAACCCACTGTCTAACTCAGCAATATTTTTTTTCATGGCTGCTACAAATTTTTCGCTTTGTGCAAATGAAGACAGCATTAAAAAACAACCGCCTGCAATAAGAAGTAACTTTTTCATTTTATAAATTTTGATGAGTGATGTTGGATTTTTTTATAATGATT
>JAZKGV010000113.1:0-16315 GCA_040385725.1 Bacteroidota bacterium
CATCTTTTGTATTGTGCCTGTACACAATAGAAAGCTTGTTCCCTGTTTTTAATATCACAGGTTTTACATATACATTTTTTAAATCATCTTCTTTGTTTCTTTTGCCGCCCAATGTAAGTTTTACCAGTTCATTTTTTTTTACTGCAGCCGTAAGCAGTTCAAGAAAAGTACTTATTGTAGCTATCATATTGCCACAAAAGTATGCTGCAAACGTTTGAATTGTTTATTTTTTTATACCTGCTCACTAAACTGGAAGTTTATTCGTTATAGAGGTTTTACCAGATAAATATCCATTAGTGAAAAGCCTGTTCCGGCCCTTTTTTATTATGCTGCTTATTTGCAGCAGTTTTTTCAACAGTAAGTTGTATGCTTATGACAGCACTGTTGCTTTGATAAAAGGCGTTGCTGACCTCAGTAATATTCACTTTACCAATAAATCATACAGCATTAAGGGAGATTGCCCTTTTGCATGGCAACAACTGCTTGATCCCGGCGAAAAGATTTTTACTGAGACTTATACCACATTCCCTGAAGTATGGAATAACAGCATTAACAGCGGAAAACTATTTCCTGGTATGGGGTGTGCTACCTACCAGATCACTTTGCTGCTGCCAAAAGACGGTAAACCGCTGGCTATGTATATGCCGGTAGTATATTGTTCTTATAAACTTTTTATCAATGGAACAGTAGCTGCTCAGAATGGTGTGCCGGGGCTTGCAAAGCAGGAGTATGTGCCAGGCTGGGTGCCTGTAACAGTTAGTTTGCCACAGCATACAGATAAGGCGGAAATAGTTTTACAAATTGCCAATTACTCCCACTATAAAGGCGGTGCCAATCTTAGCATGGAAATTGGCGAGGCAGGTAAAATGTTTTTGGACAAAGAAAGAAATATTGCTGGTGACTTTTTACTGGCTGGTTGTTTATTTATGGGTGGGCTTTTTTTCTTCGGACTGTATTTTTTTGGTACAAAAGATAAAGCGACTTTTTTCTTCTCTTTCTTTTGTATGCTGTACAGTTATCGTATGGTGGGCAGCACCCCGTTTTATGCACTTCACTCTGTATTTCCAGGGATTCCCTGGCAGCTTTCTGTAAGGATCGAATACATGTCACTCTTTGGATGTGTGTTTCTTTTCTTCCAGTACATACGTCATCTTTATCCTGCTGATGTTCACAAATCATTGGTGAGGGTATTGTCATTTACAGCGCTGGGTTATGGTGCTGTGTGTATGCTTACACCGGTAAGTTTTTTTACACAATTGCTGAATAGCTTTTTGTTTGTAATGTTCTTCTGTATTGTTTACCTTGTTTTTGTATTTACAAAAGCGTATGTACGCAGGCGTGTTGCTGCAGGTTATGCCCTTACAAGTGTGGGTGTTCTTATGTTGATACAATTGATAGGGGAGCTTGAATATTTTGGTATTGTGGTGCCATCGAGGGTGCTGTTATTTTCCGGGCATATTGCTTTTTTCTTTTTACAGTCGCTGATACTTTCTTTCCGTTTTGCATATACAATGCAGATGGCTAAGCGGCAGGCAGAGCAAGGTTTGCAGGCCAAGAGTGATTTCTTAAGTACGATGAGCCATGAGATACGTACGCCATTAAATTCAGTGATCGGCATGAGCAACTTGATGTTGAAGAATAACCCAAGGCAAGACCAGAAAGAACAATTGGATGTACTGCAATTTTCAGCAAAAAATCTATTGAGCATTGTAAATGATATTCTTGATTATAATAAAATAGAAGCTGGCAAGGTTACCTTTGAGCAAATTGAAATGAACCTGCCGCAGATACTGGGTAATATTGTTGCTGGTGCAAAAAATGCTGCTGATGAAAAAGGTATTGTAGTTAAATTAAAATCGGATGAAGGCATCACCAATTATATTATTGGCGACCCCACAAGGCTTGCACAGGTAATACATAATCTTGTTGGCAATGCTGTAAAATTTACCAGGGAAGGCGAAGTGGTGGTGGAATTAACGGTGCTTGAGAGAGATGAAAATAGAAACAGTATCAGTATTTTATTTACTGTAAAGGACACAGGTATCGGAATTCCCAAAGAGAAACAACAATCCATTTTTGAACGCTTTACACAGGCAGACTCATCCACTTCAAGAAGTTTTGGTGGCACAGGCCTTGGGCTAGCCATTACACAAAAAATATTGGCATTACAGGGAAGCAAACTTCAACTTCATAGTGAAGTGGGTAAGGGTTCTACTTTCTTTTTTGCCCAAACGTTTATGCTTAGCCCAAAGGAATTGGGGAATGAGCCTGAATTTAGATCAACGCCGGTAAAAGATGAAAAACCATTAACAGGTATTAATATTTTGCTGGTGGAAGACAACCCGATAAATATACTGGTGGCTAAAACATTTTTAGAAAACTGGGGCGCTGATATTGATGTGGCAGAGAATGGAAAAGAAGCGGTAGATAAAATTAATATTGTACATCACCATTTGGTGTTGATGGACCTGCACATGCCTGTAATGGATGGCTATACAGCAATCCGTACGTTAAGGCAAAATGGGATCAGGGTCCCAATTATTGCACTTACTGCCAGCCTGCCAAATGAGGTTGAAGCAGAAATAAAGGGGCTGGAAATAAATGGGTTTGTACTAAAACCATTTGCACCTGATGAACTGTTCAAAAAAGTACAACATTCAGCACTTGGCAAAATATCAGTTTAAACTGGCATCAATCTTTTCAGTAAAACTTATATCGCTGTAATCTTTCACCACATTATACAAAGTATCTCTTTCAACTGGCTTGCGGTGTACCTGTTTTATCAATGTTACTAATTGTTCGGTAGTCATGGTTGGTGTTTGCTCTTCGCTGCCTGCCATGCTGTAAATTTTTGTACTGTCATCAATAGTGCCATCAATATCATTTACACCATAGCTTAAAGTAAGTTGTGCATTATCTCTTCCCAACATCGGCCAGTATGCTTTAAGGTGAGGAAAGTTATCTAAGTAGATCCTTGCAATAGCATACATACGCATATCTTCCACAATTGTACTTTCAGGTACGTTGCTCATATCATTATTACTGTTGCGGAATTTTAATGGAATAAAAGTATTAAAACCATTTGTTTTATCCTGCAGTTCCCTCAGCCTTCTCATATGATCAATGCGGTGCTCATATTTTTCAACATGACCATATAGCATGGTTGCGTTACTATGCATTCCCAGGTTATGTGCCGTTTCATGAATTTTCAACCAGCCATCAGCATCCACTTTATCACCTGCAATTTCCATTCTTATTTCCGGAGCAAATATTTCAGCGCCGCCGCCGGGCAGGCTGTCAAGGCCAGCTTCATGCAATTTTTTCATTCCTTCTTCCACACTTAGTTTTGCTTTACGAAACATATAATCCAGTTCAACAGCTGTAAATGCTTTTACATGCAATTCCGATCGGTGATCTTTTATTTTCTGCATCAGCTCAATAAAATAATCCATGTTCATTTTTGGATGAACGCCACCAACAATATGCACTTCTGTAATAGGTTTTCCGTCATAGCCTTTTACAATATCCAGCATCTGGTCAATACTTAATTCCCAACCTTCTTCTTTATGTGCATATAAACGGGAGTATGAACAAAACTTACAACTGAATACACAAACATTCGTTGGTTCAATATGAAAATTGCGGTTGAAGTAAGTAACATCGCCATGTTGCCGCTCCCTTATAAAATTTGCAAGGGCACCTACAAAAGCAAGGCTGCCTTTTTCAAAAAGTAAAATACCTTCTTCATCAGTAATTCTTCGTTGCTGTTTTACTTTTTCAGCTATTGTTTTTAGATCTTTATCTGTGGTAAAATCAATAAGGGTATCTATAGAAGCGTTCATGGTAATTTTTTTGCAAAGTTAACCGGGCATATACTTATAAACAAAACTGCCCCAACTTAGTTGAGGCAGTTTACATTTTTATTGCAATTATTTTATTGCGCTTTTACAATTCTTTCAACCACAGTTTTATTGGTATAGATCATTTTGAGAACATAAACGCCATTTGCAACATTATGAAGGTTTACAGTTACCTGCTTGTTTGCATTGCCATTGTATTCATTACTCCATACCAACTGCCCTCCTGAATTATAAATTACTATTGCCTTGAGGTCAAGTGGTGTTGCAGTATGATTAATAAGGAATGACCCGTTAAAAGGATTGGGGTAAATTAAATAACCTTGCTTTTTCTGGCGCTCTGGCAGTTTAAGTGAATAAATATTAATGTTGTCGATCCACAAACGGTTTTGCTTGTTGCCTTTCAAGGCCCAATACAATTGAAAATCGGATGAACCAGCCAAAGAAGTCAGGTTGATTTTTTCTTTTCTCCATTCCTCCGCTTTAGGAGTAAAGGCAGTATCCCATATAAAATCAGGTGTAAGGGTTGTTTGTAATGCAACACCCCATTTTTTCCATACACTGGTAAAGGAATTGCCACAATCATTTGTAACCAATACTTCTAAGGTATCTAACGGCTGGTTAGTGGAGCTTGCTAAATTCGCCCCATGTTGATATGCCATTTCAAAATCAACAAGTATAGAATCGGCTTCTGCAACGCTATTTACCCTTGGGCTGATAAAATAATCTAAAGCATTGTAAGAATTTGAGGAGTTAAAATTCTTTATTACCATGGCTCCATTATGCGGAGCTGTTAGTATATTTTTTTCCCAGGTAGTGCCGCCATTCACATTGATAACACCCCAGTTGTCCGGAGGAAAAATATTTCCTTCAAATGCTTCGGCAATTGGCATATCCTGGTTAGTTATTACAACAAAATTTTTACTCAGTTTGTCATTTGAAGGAATTACATCGGCTGAGCCATTGGGATTAGCAGTAAAAACATCGATTATATGGGCGCCAAGGTTAACGGAACCCGGTGGTAAGATAGCAGTAGCATAGTCGCATTTGGCCAGGTTGCCTGTCCAGTTATAAGCAATTGTATCCGCAGAGTTATCAATTACATATTTAATAGTCAGGGTTTTTAACGTATCTGGCGTTTCATTTCTGAATTGAACTTTGGGAGAAAACTGACCGTTACATGAAGCGGATGGAGGTTCTTCTATCGAAGTCAAAATAGTATTTACCCCTGTACCGCCAAACCCGGTAAGTGATATGCTGTCAACATACAGGTTATTGCCAAAATTATTATAGGACTGGAAGCCAATGCGTATATTTTTGAGCCCACGCACACAAAAATCTTTCATCATAATCGATTCTTTTCTCCATTGACTGCTATTGTTAGGAGTAAAGGGGTTTTCAGAATTGGCTACAGTTTTAAGTGTTGATCCACCTTTTGCAAAATCAGTGCGTTGCCAGGTAGCGCCGCAGTCTGTTGTATACACAATTATCAATGAATCATTTATCGGGGGAGTTTGTTGGTCTTCAAATTGCTGGTAAGCAACATAAAAAGATAGCTGAATTGAATCGTATTGATCCAGCAATACTGGCGGCAAACTGAAAATATCTCTTTCTCCTTCTCCATCATAATTAAAAAAATCCATTTTTAATGAACCAGGTCCCGGTCTGCCTGCGTTATCTCTTTCCCAGGTAGTGGCTGCATCAGGGTTGATTAATGCCGAACCATTATCAGGAGGAAATATTGTTGAAGCAAAATTTTCTGTAAAGGGCAATACTAAAGGAACACCGGTATTAAAGTTTACAATCAATTCATCATTTAGCGGATTAGCATCTGCGCCACCGTTAGGGGCTGATAAAGTAAATTTTAAAGCATTGGGGCCGGCTACTGCAGTTTGAACATGAAGTGTAACCACCTGCGATTTTCCTGGAGCCATGTTTACAGCAAGCGTTTCAACTTCAGCAAAAAGATTGTTTATAGATGTAGTTACAGTTATAGCTGTAAGGGTAGTTGTGCCTGCATTAGTAATGCGTAATTTAGGTACAAATGATCCGGGACATGTTTGTACAGGGTACGCAACGCCTATGTCATCGCAGGTTGCAGATGCTTCTGCTCCGCCGGGACTTACCACAGAATTTATCATAGCATCTAAGGATGGTAACGTTGGGGGTTGCCCACCCAAGGTTGTGAGGTATCCACTACGGCAGTTTTCAAGTACCCATTCCATTCTTCTTACCTGGGCATTTGTAAACATCGAATAGCATGCGTCACCCGTATAATCCATATAATTCTGGAACATTTTTGGCACAGAAGGGTTGCATCCGTTAGTTGGATTACCGCTGGGGCAACCTCTTGTATTGGCATCCTGGCCAGGTGTGTCATCAATGCCCCCTAAAAGATTATTCGGTAAAGAACATCCAGATGTTAACTGCATAAAATCCCCGCCTGAACAACCTCCCTGGAAAATATGGTATAACCCAAAATTATGGCCGATCTCATGCACAGGAGTACGGCTTAATTGATATTCAGGATAAGAAAAACACTGGTCGGCAAAGCAACGGTAATCTACGCAAACACCATCCTGGCCGCCACTGCCCACTACTGAACTGCCGGGACCAATGCCTGGGGATATGCCCAGCAAAGAGGCGCTTCCACCATCACCAACATACAGGTTATAGTATTGGCCTACATTCCATCCTGTAGAACCTCCTGTTGTAGTATTTGAATTTTTTATTGGCTGGTTGCCGCCGGTTATTGCAGTACTGCCGATTTTTCTGATGATGCCTGTTGTAAAATTTCCCTGTGGATCTCTTTTAGCTCTTGTAAATCTTATTAAAGAATGGCCTCTCAGGTTACAGAATGAACCGCAATTTGTACTATCTGCATTTATGCCGGCAAAGTCTTCATTAAGCCTGTTAATAAAAAAGTCAACTGATTCATCTGTAACGATCCATGGATTGGGCAATACAATATGTACTACTACAGGAATAGTTACCGGGCCTGGCAAAGCGGTTGGTGATGCTGGCCTGTTAGCAATGTTATTCCGGTTTGGGTTATGGAGCCAGTTTTGGTAATCTCTTTCATTTTGTTCTACCCTTGCTCTTAATTCAGGATCTGTTTTCATCATTTCTGCAATACCTTCCATAGTACCGCAACGTTTCATTTCTGGTTTCATTTTGCCGGTATGCGCTGGTTTTTGAGCCAATGCAAGCCCTGCTGAAAATATGATGGTAATAATGGTAAGTGCAGGTTTGAGAAAAGTTGATTTAAAGGCTTTATTTGTAGAGAACAAAGAGCAGCGTAGCAGTCGAGTCATTATGCAGTTTTTATTTTGGATTATTTACCTAAACAGTTTTATAGAAGCTGGTAAAATTAGCCTTTTCTTCTTAGCAAAAACGCTGTGTATGAAAAAGAAGCTGTGTGTAAAACAACCCTTATTGCCTGTTAATAATGAAAGGCAAACTGCGTTGAATATATAGCAGTTCCTTTAGAGGATTATTTAATTCTAATCAGTATTATTAGTGTTTTTATTGAATAATTTTAAACCAAGATTTTTCGGTATTGTGGAAATATATATCTTACACACTTTATAATTTTTTGCTGCCTTTGCTTAAGCCATAATATTTTCTGTTAAGAGATTTTATTTCTTGTACACAGGCAGTGTATTCTTTTTCATTAAAAAAAGGTTTCGCTATGAGTATTAAATTTCGATTGACGGTGATGAGTTTCCTCCAGTTTTTTGTGTGGGGAGCCTGGCTGATCACAATTGCAACTTATTTTTTTACAAGCCCTATGGGGGCAGCCAATGATGCAGGTATAAAGTTTGGAGCGATATTTTCCACCCTTGCAATTTCTTCTTTGTTTATGCCCGCCCTCACAGGTATTATTGCCGACAAATGGATGAATGCAGAAAAACTTTACGGGATACTTCATATACTTTATGGGTTAATAATGTTTTATGTACCACAAGTGCATGATGCCGATGCTTTGTACTATGTAATTTTAGCGGCAATGATTTGCTATATGCCCACCATCTCATTATCTAATTCAATTGCCTACACCATTTTAAAGAGAGATGGTTTTGATGTGGTAAAAGTATTTCCTCCTATCCGGGTGTGGGGTACCATTGGTTTTATAGTAGCTATGTGGACTACCAACCTAACAGGAAGCAAGGCCAACACCAATCAGTTTTTGATAGCAGGAGTTGTGGCGATTTTGCTTGGCATATTTTCATTTACGCTGCCTAAATGCCCTCCTCAAAAAAACATCTCAAAAAATGCAGGCTTGTTAGAACAACTGGGGTTAAAAGCGTTCAGTTTGTTTGGTAATTATAAAATGGCGTTGTTCTTTCTTTTTTCTATGATGCTTGGGGGAGCGCTGCAGTTAACCAATATGTATGGTGATACTTTTCTGGATGATTTTAAAAAAGTTCCTGAGTATGGACCAGAATCATTTGTGGTTAAATATTCCACCATCATTATGTCTATCTCCCAGATTTCAGAAACACTTTTTATTCTCACTATTCCTTTTTTCCTGAAAAGATTTGGTATAAAAAAAGTAATGTTGTTTTCAATGCTTGCATGGGTGCTGCGTTTTGGGTTGTTCTCTTACGGCAACCCTGCAGATGGATTGTGGATGATAGTCCTGTCTTGTATTGTTTACGGGATGGCCTTTGACTTTTTTAATATCTCCGGGTCTTTATTTGTTGAAACTACTACCGACTCTTCTATCCGTTCAAGTGCACAGGGTTTGTTTATGATGATGACTAACGGTATTGGTGCTTTTTTAGGAAGCAAAATAAGCGGCTGGTTAATTAATGAATACTATACATCACCAACAGGCGATAGGGAATGGCATGGTATCTGGCTTGCTTTTGCTATTTACGCATTAGTAGTGGCTGTTTTATTTGCAGTGCTTTTCAAACACAAGCACGACCCTAAAGCAGTTGAGAATATATCACACTAACACAACCTTTCTAAATAAAAAATCCCACGGCTTTTTAAAACCGTGGGATTTTTTTTATACTAATAACTGATCACTGACCTTACATATGCTGCTCAATCTTCTTTACAAAATTAGCTTTAGGTTGAGCGCCTACTAATTTATCAACTACCTGGCCGCCTTTTACAAAAAGGATAGCTGGTATGCTGGTAATGCCATAGTTCATCGAAACTGATGGGTTATGGTCAACATTTACTTTACCAACCTTTACTTTACCTGCATATTCTTTGCTCAGGTCTTCAATTACCGGGCCTATCGCACGGCAAGGTCCACACCATTCTGCCCAAAAGTCAATTACTGATAATTTATCTGATTCCAATACTTCTGATTTGAAGTTTGCATCGGTGAATTCAAGTGCCATAATCTTATATTTTTAATTTTTTTGTTTACTAAAGGAGGGCAAAAATACATCCAATAGTTTAAATATGTTGTTATGACATATACACAATTTGTGATGAAATTGTTTTGACAGGCTTGAAGCCAATGTGGCGGTAAATTGTTAAGGGTTGTTAAAAGGGCTTGCATTTCATTAGGGTGGTTTCTATCTTTAATGACTAAATTTTTTATTATGTATTTAATAAGAGAAGTATTCCAGGCAAAGCCGGGAAAGGCGAAAGACCTGGTAAAAATGTCCAAGCTTTCTGCGGTTCATTTTGAAAAAACTGAAGGTGTAAGCAATATGAAAGTAATGACAGATATAGTAAGCAATTACTGGACTGTAGTGCTGGAATGTGAAACGGAAGATATTGGCGGTTTTATTACCAATCTTCGTTCTGCCACCATGAGTGATGAACTAAAAGAAATCATGAAAGGCTATATGGACTGTGTTGCCGGTGGCCACAGGGAGATATTCCTGATTGAATAAAATACAAAAGGCAACCATATTTGTTGCCTTTAATTTTCGTTACCCGACCTGGATTCGAACCAAGACAAGCAGAATCAGAATCTGATGTGCTACCGTTACACTATCGGGCAAAATATTTAGTGGTTAAAAAAAGCTGAAAGTGATTTCAGCTTTTTTGTTGGGTTACTAGGATTCGAACCTAGACAGACAGAATCAAAATCTGTAGTGCTACCTTTACACCATAACCCAATCGTTCCCATTTTTATTTGGGATTGCAAAAGTAGGGGATAGCACTAAAAAAGCAAAATGAATTTGCTATTAGTTTTTATCCTCCCTGGCTTTCAGTTCTTTGATCTTATCCAGCGCCCCGGCCACCACATCACACATAATGGTATATAATGCGCCTTGTACAGGGTTTGCATAAATATATTCAAGCGCTTCATTTTCATTGGCTATAATTTTTACAGGAATTTTAGCATTGATCTTATTAATGCCTTTCTGCAGTAAGTCAATAATTTCGTCTGCCGAACGGCCACGTAAATTTTTATCGCAACGGATAATGATCTCATCAAAATAACCGGCAGAAATTTCACCCAGTTCCATAATGTCTTCATCCCTTCTGTCGCCGGTACCGCTTATAACACCGATCCTTGTTTTGTAATCCAGCTTACTTACAAAATCACAAAGCAGTTTTAATCCATGTGGATTGTGTGCAAAGTCGGCAAGGAAAGTGAAGTTTTTAAAATGAAAGAAATTTAATCTTCCTGGTGTCAGGCTTTCACCGGGAATAAATGTCAGCAAACCTTGTCTTATGTCTTCAATTGTAATATCACGGTATAAATAAGTAGCCATCACTGCAGGTAAGCAGTTGGCAATATTGTGTAGTGCTTTTCCTTCGTAGGTTAAAGGAATATCTTTTGCAGCCATCACTCTTATTTTCCAGTTGCCTTTCATAATGGTTACATAACCATTTTCATAAACAGTTGCCAGCCCGCCACCAGCACAATGTTTTTTTATTCTTGAATTGCTTTCATCCATGCTGAAAAGAGCGATGTTGCATGTCAATCCTTCTCTCATTGCATACACCAGGTCATCTTCTGCATTTAAAATAGCAAAGCCATGATTCACTACTGTTTCAGGCACTACGGCTTTTACTTTCGCCATTTGCTCCACTGTATTAATGCCGCCAAGGCCAATATGGTCTGCTGCTACATTTGTTACCACAGCCACATCACAATGTTGAAATGCTAAACCGCTTTTTAAAATACCACCTCTTGCACATTCCAGTATGGCAAAATCAACAGTAGGATCTTTTAATACAAAGGCAGATGATATAGGGCCAGTGCAATCACCTTTCATCATCAACTGGTTTTGTATGTAAACACCATCGCTTGTTGTGTAGCCAACTTTTTTACCAGCGCTTTTTGCAATGTGAGCAGTTAATCTCGTTGTAGTTGTTTTACCATTTGTTCCTGTTACAGCAATAATAGGAATACGTCCAATGCTTCCTTTAGGAAACAACATATCAATAACCGGCTCAGCAACGTTTCTTGGCAAACCTTCCGCAGGTTCAATATGCATACGGAAACCAGGCGCTGCATTTACTTCCAGTATGGCACCACCATTTTCACTTACAGGCGTACGCAGATCGGTCGCCATTACATCAATGCCGCAAATATCAAGACCGATAATTTTTGCAATACGTTCAAACATAAAAACGTTGGCAGGATGCACTTCATCTGTTACGTCTGACGATGTGCCACCGGTAGAAAGATTAGCTGTTGGTTTCAGCAAAACCCTTTCGCCTTTTTTTGGGATTGTTTCTAAAGTGAAGTTTCCATCATCCATCATTTTTTGTGTAAACTGGTCAATGGTGATTTGTGTCAATACTTTTTCATGGCCATAACCTCTTCTAGGGTCTTTGTTGGTTTCATCAATCAGCCATTGAATATTATGTTCGCCATCGCCAATAACACTTGCAGGTGTACGCAAAGCAGCACATATAAATTTGTTGTTGATAACAAGGCAACGGAAATCATAACCCGTAATAAATTTTTCAACGATCACATTACGGCCATACACTTTTGCTGCTTCTAATGCCTTGATAGCTTGTTCCCATGTTGTGATGTTGGTCGTATTACCTTTTCCGTGATTACCATCAATTGGTTTTATAACCAATGGGTATTTATATTTTTCAATAGCTTCTCTCAATCCTTCTTCTGTTCTTATCACTGTTCCTCCAGGTACAGGTATTTCAGCGGCTCCCAGTAATAATTTTGTTTCTTCTTTATCACCGGCAATATCCACGGCAATATTGGATGTGGTAGATGCAATTGTTGCCCTTATTCTTTTTTGATGCACACCATAACCAAGTTGTACCAAACTTTGTTTATTCAATCTTATGTAAGGGATATTTCTTTTGGCAGCCTCTTCCACAATACAACCGGTAGATGGCCCCAGCCTGGTATTTTCTCTTATCTCTCTTAAACTTTGAATGTCTTCTTCTAAATTATATTGAGCAGCATCTGTAAGTGCCTGGGCAACTCTTACGGCAGCCTTTGCGGCGTAAACACCTGCGTCTTCTTCCATATAACTAAACACTACATAATATTCCCCTTCTACACCGGTGCCTCTTGTACGGCCAAAGCCAGTATCCATTCCGGCAAGTGTTTGTAATTCTAATGCAATGTGCTCTATTACATGACCCATCCAAGTGCCTTCTTCAATGCGTTGAAAAAAACCGCCTCTTTCACCAACACTGCAGCGGTGCTCAATCATGCTGGGAAACATTTTTTCTAATCTTCCTCTGAAGCCCGGGATGGAATTGGTAGGCTTTTGTTCCATTTCCTCAAGATCAAGTTTCATTTGTATCAGCTTGGGCCTGCGAACGCTCCAGTAGTTAGGGCCCTTAAGTACTTTAATTTCTAAAATTTTCATATTGTTAGTTTGGTTTTTATCCCGCCGGATGGTGGAATGAAGAAATTGAAAATTAGTGGAAACAGTTTGGTTTTCAAAAAACAGTTTTGATTTTTACTGGCTGAACATCAAACACGATTTCCCCTATTTTTGCGTTAATCAGTAAACAAACAGCATGAGCTTACCCAAAGGGAAATTAATTGCTATTGGTGGCGCAGAAGATAAAGGCACCGACCTTGAAAAAGGAGAGATCAACCGCAATAACCTCAATTTTTTTGAACTCGGCATTCTTAACCGGATTGTTAAGGAAAGCGGCGGCCCTACAGCCAAAATAGAAGTGATCACTACAGCTTCAATGATTCCTTATGAAGTAGGCGAAAATTACATTGATGCTTTTGGAAAGATTGGCTGCCTTGATATTAATGTAATGCACATCCGCAACCGGGGCGATGCTGTGAATGAAGAATATATTGAACGGATAAAAAAATGTGATACTGTAATGTTCAGCGGCGGCAACCAGTTGAGGTTGTCATCAACATTCGGCGGTACTGTATTCCTGAATATTTTATTAGAGCGTTATCAGGCTGAAGAAACATTTATTATAGCTGGCACCAGCGCCGGGGCTATGGCAATGAGCAATACCATGATATATGAAGGCAATGCATCTAAGGCACACTTAAAAGGTGAAGTGAAAATGACTACCGGCCTTGGTTGTATTGATGATGTAATTATTGATAGCCATTTTGAAAAACGGGGCCGCTTTACAAGGCTTGCACAGGCCGTAGCAACCAATCCTTCCTGCATTGGTATTGGGTTAGGCGAAGACACTGGCATGCTGATAACAGAAGGGAATAAAATGGAAGCGATTGGCAGCGGATGTGTAATTATTGTAGATGGCCATGATATACGCTACAGCAATATTGCCGATATACCAGATGGCAATCCTTACAGCATTGATAATTTACGGGTGCATGTCTGTGAAAAAGGAAATGGCTATTTGGTGAAAGAAAGGCAGTTTTTACCGGAAGCATCAGAAGGCTCTGTGATAAAAAAACAGGTGCATGTGGAGTAGGTATTATCTCTTCAATTCCTGTATCCTGTTTACATACTTCCCAATCATATCAAATTCGATGTTTACTTTATCACCTGCTTTTAGTTGTTGCATATTTGTGTGAGTGTATGTATAGGGAATGATGGCAACAGTAAAACTATTTTGTTTTACATTAAAAATGGTAAGACTGATGCCATTTAAAGCAATGGAGCCTTTTTCAATTATCAGGCCGGCGAATTGATTATCTATCTCAAAGCTGTATTCCCAACTTCCGTTTTTTTCCTGGGCTGAAATACAGGTTCCGGTTGTATCCACATGTCCTTGCACAATATGTCCATCAAGCCGGCCATTCATTTGCAAACAGCGCTCAATATTTACCGTATCACCTTCTTTCCAGCTTTTAAGGTTGGTTTTCAGCAAAGTCTCCTCTATAGCTGTTAGTTGGTGAATATCAGCGTTAACGCCCTCTACAGTAAGGCAAACGCCGTTGTGGGAAACACTTTGATCCACTTTTAATTCCGCTGAAACAGGAGATTTTATCCAGTAAGTTTTATTAGTGCCTGAAGTGGTAATTTTTTCAATTATCCCCGTGGTTTCTATAATGCCTGTAAACATTTGTCAAATATCAATCACCTGTTCTCAAATTCCAAATCATCGGTAAATGGCGAATATTTCAAAAAAAGTTGCTTCATATTTATTCTCCCCTTATCTTTGCGCCTCTTAAAAAATCTACCAAAGGAGGTATATAATTATGTTAATCATCGATTCAAAAGACTGCGAAAACATCGACAAGGCGTTGAAAAAGTACAAGAAGAAGTTTGAAAAAAGCAAAGTGCTTCTTCAGTTAAGGGCAAGGCAAGCTTTCATTAAGCCATCTGTACAGCGCCGTACACAAGTGTTAAAAGCGGTTTATAAGCAGAATATTGCCAGCGGCAAAATAGACGTTTAGTAAAGAATTGTTTAATAATATTCAAACTGATAACCGGATAATGTAATTTCGGTTATCAGTTTTTTTATGCCTGTAGCTTATCCCCATGTAATTCAGCCTTTTTTAGATTATCTCAAGTTTCAAAAGAGGTATTCTCAGCACACCATAATATCGTATCAAAACGACCTCACTTCTTTTTTTGATTTTACTTTCAGCAGTTTTGGCGAAATACCATTGATTGAAATTAAGGCATCCTTTGTCCGTAGCTGGCTGGCTTCTTTAAAAGAGTCAGGTATGGAATCCCGTTCAATCAACAGGAAGATATCGGCGCTCAAATCTTTTTTCAAATTTCAATTAAAGGAAGGTGGGATAGCCATAAGCCCAATGACAACAATCATTTCGCCAAAGAATAAAAAAAGGCTTCCGCAATATGTGGATGAAAAGGGTACAGAAGTATTGTTTAAATATGTTGAATTTGACAATACCTGGAAAGGTAGAACCGATGAATTGATAATGCACTTATTGTATAATACAGGAATGCGGCAGGCGGAACTGGTGGGTTTAAAAGAGTCGCAAATCGATAAAAGTAACAGCCAGATAAAAGTGCTTGGAAAAGGTAACAAGGAAAGGCTGATACCTGTTAATGGCGAACTCGTAAAGCAGGTTGTAACTTATATGCAGGATAAACGAAAAGACTTTGAAGCTTTTGATAGCGAGTTTGTACTAGTAAATGAAAAAGGGAAAAAACTTTATCCAAAGTATGTTTACTCAACAGTAAAAAAGTATTTATCTAAAAAAGATGTAACTACCATTGAAAAAAGAAGCCCTCACGTTTTACGCCACACTTTTGCTACACATTTAATGAATAACGGGGCAGATATCAATGCTGTAAAGGAATTGCTTGGGCATAGCAGCCTTGCCGCCACCCAGGTTTACACTCACAATACCATTGATAAGTTAAAAGATATTTACAAGAAGGCACACCCCAAGGCATAATTTTCCCGTTCATACAATAAATCTTCTTTTTGGCTGTTTTTAGTGAAATAATTTTTTGGAATTAAAATCCGTAATTACTACCTTGAACTATGAAACCTCACACCAAAGCCGCTTAACTTATATCGCCTATGATTTGATTATTACCCAACTTATTTATTGTTCACTATTTTAAAATTAGATTGCTATGAACGTAAACATTCAGACTGTGCATTTTGAAGCAGATTCTAAATTGGTATCCTATGTTGAAAAGAAACTTTCCAAACTTTTTCAGTACCACGACCGAATAACGAAAGTGGATGTCTTTTTGAAACTCGACAATGTAGTACACAACATTAAGGACAAAGTAGCTGAAATTAAGGTACACATTCCCCGGTATGATTTTTTTGTAAAACATTCTTCCAAATCATTTGAAGAGAGTTTTGATGTGGCACTTGATTCAGTAATAACGCAGATAAAACGAAAGAAAGAAAAGCTTGCAGCATAAATAAAAATCCCCCGTTTCCGGGGGATTTTTATTGGGTGAATTTATTTCTCACAATTTTGTTTTTTTATTGTTCAAAAAAATCTTTTTCAAAATTTTGATATTAATCGTTTTCCGTTACCTTTGCCTTCCAAAAAAAAACGGGGTATACAATTATGCGCTGTTTTTTGTGAAGTTCTTTACATAAAAAATGCCGAAATAGCTCAGTTGGTAGAGCAACTGATTTGTAATCAGTAGGTCGCT
>JAZKGV010000114.1:0-1424 GCA_040385725.1 Bacteroidota bacterium
TGGTGGGTTTAAATAAAGTGGCGGATAAAAAAGCAGCATTGTTCAGCCAGGGAATGAAACAACGTTTAGGCATTGCAGTGGCATTGGTGCATGATCCTAAGTTGATAATATTGGATGAGCCCACGAATGGTTTAGATCCACAAGGCATTGCAGACATGCGTAACCTAATTGTGAGATTGAGTAAAGAAATGGGAAAGACCGTTGTTATTTCTTCTCACCTGTTGAGTGAGGTGGAACAAATTGCCAACAGGATGATCATTATTCATAAAGGAGAAAAAGTAGTGGAAGGAAATGTTGATGAACTCCTCGACCCGGAACATACAGTGGTTGAAATTGACACTACCAATAATATAGCGACACAACAATTGCTCCTTACAACAAAATGGAAGGAGTATTTGCCGAAAGAAAAGCAATTGCAATTAATGATGAACAAAAACATGGTGCCATCATTAATAAATGATTTAGTGGCGAACAATGTGCAGGTTCTTTCTGTAAACGCAAGTCATTCATTAGAGAATTATTTTTTATCACTTACAACCCGGCATGAACATGTGGAGGCTTTTGCAAATTGAACTGTTTAAAATATCGAGACGTCCCCGTACCTACATTGCCTTTGTTGCCATCACTGCTATTGTTCTTATTTTTCAATTTGCATTTAAGGCTGATGGACAGAGTTATATGGATTTGATGATGCAGAGTGCCAAGGATGAATTTGCATTTGACAGGATAGAGGCCATCAATGGCTATTTCATGTGTTACATTATCCTCAACACATTATTGATACAGGTGCCGATATTAGTAGCACTGATTGCTGCAGATTCCATTTCAGGAGAGGCAAATATGGGGACATTGCGTTTGCTTATTTCAAAACCGGTAAGCCGCACACAGATCATTTTAGTAAAATTTGCTGCTGCCACCATTTTCACTATTTTTTTATTATTGTGGATGGCAGTTACAGCATTGCTGTTAAGTATTGTAATTTTTGGTACCGGTGATATGTTGGTGTTCCGGACAAAGGGAACAGAGAGTATGATAATGCTGATCACAAAAGACGATGTGATGTGGCGCTACTATGCAGCTTTTGCTTATGCCACTGTTGCCTTAACTGTTATTGCTGCATTAAGCTTGTTGCTTTCCATCTTTGCTGAAAACTCCATCGGGCCTATTATTACCACTGTATGTATTGTAATTGTTTGCACTATTATATCAAACATTAATGTGCCAGTTATAGATAGAAATGTAAAACCATTTTTATTTACTTCTTACCTGGTGGGATGGAAGGGTTTTTTCTATATCGGCAGTTCGGCTTGGGCCCGTTGCAAATGTGATTAGCGATGGGAGGGCAGCGCCATACTTATCCTTTACAGCTTGTAAACCATCTTTTACATCATAAACCAACTGGCTGGTATAGGCGATGCAAATAT
>JAZKGV010000114.1:1434-7582 GCA_040385725.1 Bacteroidota bacterium
ATAATGGTAACACCATAAAAGGTTCATTAGAAAACTGGCCGGCCATCAGGAAAAGTTTGCTGATATTGATCGGGCATATTGTAGTGATAGTGGCTATTTCAGTAGCAGTGTTCAGGAAGAAAGATATTTTATCATAAAAAGAAAGAAGATGAGAACAGTATTGATGGTAGTTTTTAGTTGTGTTTCATTTTTTAGCAATGCACAGGATGCTGATGGTTTAATAAAAAAAATAAAAGCAAAGATCGACCTGGTGAATAATTATGAAGCCAGTGGCAAAATGAAAACTAATGTTACTTTTTTAAAAGTGCCGGAGGCAGAGGTAAAGATATATTTCAAAAAACCCAACCTGCTTAAAGTAAAAAATGAAAAGGGGATTTCATTTGTACCAAAAGGTGCGGTGAGTATTAATCTCAGCAATATCATCAGCGGTAATCAATATACAACCATTGATGCCGGGTATGATACGATCAATAAAATAAGAACAAGGGTGATAAAACTATTGCCAACAGATGATAATGCAGATGTGGTATTATCCACTTTATATATTGACGAAACTAAATTGGTGGTGCTGAAAGCCAAGACCACTACAAGAGAAAATGGCAGCTACCAGTTAGAGATGACTTATGGTAAATATGCTAACTATTGCCTGCCAGATAAATTGCTGTTTACTTTCAATACCAAAGATTATAAACTGCCCAAAGGTGTAACTTTTGATTTTGATGATGGAGCTAATAATAATAAGCCTGCGGAAAAAAATAAGAATGGAAAGGCAGAAATATCTTTCAGTTCTTATTCAATAAATAAAGGCGTGGATGACAGTGTGTTCAAATAAATTACTCCGGTAACTCACTTATCCCCTGGTCAACAGCCCTGTTCAGCATTGAAGCACTTATTTTTCTCAATGGATTTTTCCTGTTGTCTGCAAAACCCCTGCGGCTGTTAAAAATATCGACCGCTGCAAAAATTGCCGCCCGGAAAGATGTTTCATCTGCTTTGCCTTTACCGGCAATATCAAAAGCCACACCATGATCAGGTGAAGTACGTACACTACTGATGCCTGCAGTATAATTCACACCTTCACCCATCGCCAATGATTTGAATGGGATCAATCCCTGGTCGTGGTACATTGCCAATACAGCATCAAACTTTTCATGTTGCCCTCTTGCAAAAAATGCATCAGCAGAATAAGGTCCAAAACAGAAAATATCTTTTTGTTTTGCTTCTTTAATAGCAGGGCGGATTATTTCTTCCTCTTCTTTGCCGATCAATCCTTCGTCACCAGCATGAGGATTTAATCCCAACACCGCAATTTTTGGTTTATCAATGCCAAAATCTTTTTTGAGTGACTGATTAATAATATTCAGCTTACTGATAATTTTTTCTTTAGTAATGTGCTGTGCAATTTCTTTCACCGGAACATGCTCTGTTACCAAACCGACTCTCATATTCTCTGCCACCATAAACATCACCACATCATTAACACCAAAAATATTTTTGAGGTAAGGTGTATGGCCGGTAAAATCAAATTGTGGACTTTGTGTATTTTTTTTATGGATAGGCGCTGTTACCAGGCCGTCCAATTTTCCTTCTTTTAATGCTTGTGCTGCAGCTATCAAACTCATCACGGCATATTTTCCACCCACTTCATTTAATGTGCCCGGTGTTATGGCTACTTCTTCTTCCCAGCAGTTATAAAGGTTTATTTGCTTATGGTTGATCCTGCCCATGTCTTTAGTGCTGGAAAAATTAAAGTTCATATCAGCCAGACCTTTCCGGTAAAAGTTCAACACTTTATTATTGGCAAAAATTACTGGAGTACATATTTCCAGCAGGCGGTTATCGCTTACTGTTTTAATGATCAGTTCAAGGCCAATGCCATTTACGTCTCCGCAGGTTAATCCGATTACAGGCCTGTTTTCATGCTGCATATCAATAAAATTTTGATTGTAAAAATAAGGGAATGTTTTGCATTATAATGATGGCGCCACAAGTAAGGGTAAATACTGTAATTTCACCTCAACTTATGTATTTAAAAAAGTCACTCGGTCAGCATTTTTTAAAAGATGAAAATATCATCCGGAAAATTGTAGATGAATTACAAAAGGATAGTTTTGAAAATCTCCTTGAAGTAGGTCCCGGTGGTGGTGCCCTTACAAAAGAGCTGATAAAAATTACGGGCATTAATTTTAAAGCAGTAGAACTGGATGATGATAAAATTGAATATCTGCAAAGTGTTTATCCGGTATTAAGAGGTAAGATAACGGCCAAAAGTTTTTTAGATATTGATGCACCTTTTGAAGACGCTTTCACTGTGATTGGAAATTTCCCCTACAATATTTCCACACAAATTTTATTTAAGATACTTGACTGGAAAGACCAGGTGCCGGTGGTGATTGGGATGTTTCAAAAAGAAGTGGCAGAAAGGGCCGCCAGCAAAGAAGGCAGTAAAGTATATGGTGTGCTGAGTGTATTGATACAGGCTTTTTACGATGTGGAATATTTATTTGATGTAAGCAATGAGGCTTTTAATCCACCGCCTAAAGTACAAAGTGGCGTAATTAGGTTGAGAAGACGGAAAGAGCCATTGACTGTAAAAAGCGAAAGAGCTTTTAAAGTATTAGTAAAAACGGCTTTTAACCAGCGCCGCAAAACATTACGCAATGCAGTAAAAAGTTTATTTACGCCAGAAGTATTACAGGATGAACTCTTTAATAAAAGAGCAGAAGCCTTAAGTGTGCAGGACTTTGCCGCACTCACTTTTAAAATGAACTGATTGAAAAGTGCAACCAAATACTTTGCCTTTTTACCTGCCTGCCTGCCGATAGGCATGGTTGCCATTTGCTTATTGGTTTCTTCCTGTTATTCTCCAAGATATGTTTACAGTCCTGTGTCAACCAATGTTCCGTTGTTATCAAAAAAAGGCGACAGCAAACTGGCTGGCTACTATGCGGTAAATCCCGGAGAAAAAAACGAAACAACTTCTGCAGGAAAGCTAAATAGTGGTTATGGCCTCGATATACAGGCGGCTTATGCGGTTAGCGATCATTTTGCAATACAGGGCAGCTATGCAAAACGTTGGGAAAAGAATTATTCAGACTTTAATGTAAACAGCACAGACAGCAGCCTGGTAACATATGAAAGAAACAGTATGGAGTTTGGATTAGGATATTATGCTTACATGGACAAGAGAAAGGCTTCTTTATTCCAGTTGTTTGCTGGAGCAGGATTTGGTAAATCCTCTTTCACTGATAAATACTTTAATGGTAGCCTTGCCCGCTATTTTGCCATGGATGTTATGAGGTTGTATATACAACCGGCGATTGTGATCAGGTATGGTGAAGTGTTTGCCTCATCACTTTCTTCAAGAGTGGGTATGATCATGTTCAAAAACATCAGTAGCGATTACTCTGCGGAAGAATTGGATAAATACCAGTTAAGCAATCTTGATAAGGATACAAAAATATTTTGGGAGCCGGCTTTTGTAAATGCTTTCGGCTTTAAAAAACTACCCGGCTTAAAGCTGGAGATACAATTGACAATGGCTTTTTTAATGACCCAGAAGTTTGTTGATTACCGCACTTATAATTTATCTGCCGGGTTAATGCTTGATATCCCAAAATTTTTTAAAAAGAAAGTAGCTGATAAAAACTAACAACTGATAGTATTTTGCTTTGCTGATTGTACTTTTGCAGTTGATTGTTTGCACGACGGTCGGTACCGAAGGTCAGACCGTAACCTTTGTCTTTAATCAGGAATAACTCCTGTCGCAAAATAATTTCTATGAGCCTCACTTTACAAAACAAAGTACGAATTGTAACAGCCGCTTCTTTATTTGATGGGCATGATGCAGCGATAAATATAATGCGCCGGATTATGCAGAGTAAAGGCGCTGAAATTATTCACCTGGGTCACAACCGCAGTGTGCATGAAATTGTGGAATGTGCTATTGAAGAAGATGTGCAGGGTATTGCAATAACTAGTTACCAGGGCGGCCATGTGGAGTTTTTTAAATACATGAAAGACCTGCTTAATCAAAATGGTTGTAGGCATATAAAAATATTTGGCGGCGGCGGCGGAACAATTTTACCAAGTGAAATTGAAGAGTTGCATAATTATGGCATTACAAAAATTTATAGTCCGGATGATGGGAGGAAAATGGGTTTGGAAGGAATGATTGAAGATGTGGTGAAGCAATGTGATTTTAGTTTGAACGGCAGCGGTGATTATAAAAGTGCAATGGGACTTGGCGAAGTAAAAGATGTAAGGAAAGTGGCGAGACAGATCACAAATGTGGAGAATGGAGTTTCAATTGCGACCAACCTGCCTGCCGGACAGGCAGACGGCCAACAAGCAACGGCCAACCGCACTCCTGTTTTGGGTATCACAGGAACCGGAGGTGCAGGTAAATCTTCTGTAACAGATGAAATAGTTCGTCGTTTTTTAAATAATTATACTGATAAGACCATCGCTGTTATTTCTGTTGATCCATCTAAGAAAAAAACTGGTGGTGCGTTGTTGGGTGACAGGATAAGAATGAATTCAATATCTTCTCCAAGAGCTTACATGAGAAGTTTGGCAACAAGGGAAAGCGATAAAGCATTGAGTGAATATGTGCAGGAGGCAATTGATATTTGTAAAGCCGCTGGATATGATTTTATCATTTTAGAAAGCGCCGGTGTTGGACAAAGTGATGCTTCTATCCTGGATTATGTAGATGTAAGTATGTATGTGATGACGCCTGAATATGGTGCCGCATCACAATTGGAAAAAATAAATATGCTTGATTATGCAGATGTGGTTTGCGTAAACAAGTTTGATAAGGCTGGTGCACTGGATGCCTTGCATGATGTACGCAAACAATACAAGCGCAATCATACTTTATGGACTGCAAAGGATGAAGAGTTGCCAGTTGTAGGAACCATTGCCGCACAATTTAATGATGCTGGTGTAAATGAATTGTTTGAACGTTTGATGGAGAAGATTGCAGATAAGTGCGGTGTAAAATTTCATGGGGAGATAGAACATCATACACATATAAAAGATACTGCCAGCCAGTCAATGATCATTCCTCCAAAAAGGGTAAGGTATTTGGCGGAGATAGCTGAAAGCAATACAGAGTATAACAAATGGACAACTGAACAGGCGGAGTTGGCAACGCAATATTATCAATTGAGTGGTGTAAAAAAATTATTGCCTGATGCAGCAGGTTATATTGGCGAAACAGAAAAGGATATCCAGAAAAAAATAGATCGGGAGAATTTAGACCTGATCAATAACTGGCCGGCTGTTGTTGAACGTTATAAAAAAGAATTTTATGAATTTAAAGTAAGAGACAAAATAATTAAACAACCACTTACTTATAAAAGTTTATCAGGCACCAGCATTACAAAAGTTATTTTACCCAAGTATAAAGATTGGGGAGATATTTTAAAATGGCAATTGCAGGAAAATGTACCTGGAGAGTTTCCATACACTGCCGGTGTGTTTCCTTTAAAGAGAGAAGGTGAGGACCCGACAAGAATGTTTGCCGGCGAAGGTGGGCCTGAAAGGACCAACAGGCGTTTTCATTATGTAAGTCTGGGCCAGCCGGCAAAGCGTTTATCAACTGCATTTGACAGTGTAACGTTGTATGGCGAAGATCCTGATCCTCGTCCGGATATTTATGGAAAGGTTGGTAACAGCGGTGTAAGCATTGCCACAGTGGATGATGCAAAAAAATTGTACAGTGGTTTTGATCTTTGCGATCCAAAAACTTCTGTAAGTATGACGATCAATGGCCCTGCTCCAATCCTACTTGCATTTTTTATGAATGCTGCCATTGACCAGCAATGTGAAAAATATATTATTGAAAATAAACTGGGTGATGAAATAAACAAACTGGTGGAATCAAAATACAATATTGATTCACTGCCAAAATATATCGGTACAGATAATAAAGCCATCACTCCGGCAAAAGGAAATTTTTCGGGTGTATTGCCGGAAGGTAATAATGGTTTAGGATTAAGATTATTGGGATTAAGTGGCGCTGATGTTTTACCTGCAGATGTATATGCAACAATAAAAGCAAAAGCATTATCAACAGTACGTGGTACAGTACAGGCAGATATTTTAAAAGAAGACCAGGCACAAAACACCTGTATTTTTTCTA
>JAZKGV010000115.1:0-3312 GCA_040385725.1 Bacteroidota bacterium
GGTACCCTCTTCTGTGAACCCCACCTTGATGACCAAAAGTGGTTTTGAAAGTTTTTTCAAAGACAATAATCAAAAACAAAATGCTCCCGGCGGCGACCGCACTAAAGAGAACCCTGAAATAAGAAAACGCTTAGAGAATAAAAAATTAGAAAAAGACAGTACACAGGGCGATAATTTAAAAAGGGCATATTACAGGGGTGAAGATACTTATGGTGCTAATATTTTTCAGAACAGTGCCATGAATGATGTATCAGAACTATCTATTCCACCTTCTGATTATCCAATTGGTGTGGGAGACCACATCATTGTTTCGTTGTGGGGTGGTGGCGAATACCAGGAAGATTATATCGTGGCAAGAGACGGCGCCATTTTTCCATCAGGGCTTGGAAAAATAACAGTGCAGGGCTTAACATTTGAAAATGCACAGCAACTGATCACTGCAAGGTTCAGCACTGCTGTACCGGCAGGTACCAACATACAGGTTACACTTGGCCAGCCACGTACTATTAATATAAATGTAGTAGGAGAGGTGATGAACCCCGGCCCGAAATTATTATCAGCTTTTTCAAATGCTTACAATGCTATTGGGTTAGCCGGCGGCGTTACGGAATATGGAAACCTGAGGGAAATTTTAGTAAAGCGCAATGGCAAAGTGGTGGAAGTACTTGACGTATATAAATATTTGAATAGTGGCGATGTTGGAAGAAGAATATACCTGCAAAACAACGATTTTATCCTGGTGACTTTTGCCCAGAAAAAAGTATTGGCAACCGGGCAGTTTAAGCGGCCCATGTTTTACCAGTTAAAAACCAGTGAAGGCATGAAAGCATTGATGCAATACTCTGGTGGTTTTACATCGGATGCTTATTCGTCGGCTGTAAAAATTATCCGTTCAGAAAATGAAAGACAGGTGATACATGATGTAAATGCCACTGCCATCATTAAACTGAAAGACCAGGATTTTGAATTGATGGATGGCGATATTATAAAGGTTGATATTGTAAAGTCCGGCATTGTAAATAAAATTGAAGTAAACGGCGCTGTAGCATATCCTGGTATTTATGAAATGAGGGAAGGTGACAAGTTGTTTGATATTATTAACCGTGCCGGTGGTATCACAGGCAGCACTTACCTCCCAAGGGCATATATCTTTCGAGGTGCAGGCGATTCTACCAATATCAAATCCGATAAATTAGAAATAAACCTTACCGATTATAGTGCAGAAAATGTAAAGAGCGCTAACAATGTGCCGCTACAGCCAAATGACATGATACAATTGTTCAGCACAAGCGAATTTGGTGAACAGCAATATGTTTTTATAGATGGTGAAGTAAGAAAGGAAGGCAAAGTGAAAAAGTATGGTGGTATGACATTACAGGACCTGATCTATTTATCCGGTGGTTTAAAACCATCAGCCGAATTTGGGCGGTTGGAGATTGCCAGCATCATTGATATGGATAGTGCAAAGCAGGGATTAAAACCAACAAGTACAGTAGTAAGGTCATACAATATCAATTCAACATTAGAATTAGATTCAGTGGCAGCTAAAGTTGTGCTGCGTCCGTATGACCAGATCCATGTAAGAAAAAATCCCAGTTTTTCTTTGCAGGAAAATGTACAGATAGCCGGGCTGGTAAAATACCAGGGCGCTTATCCAAGGCTGGATAAATATGAAAGGCTTTCTTCTTACATAGAAAGGGCAGGTGGATTAATAGATAATGCTAACATCAGTGGCGCCATGCTCTACAGGCGCAAAGGCGATTATTTAAGAGAAAGATATTTGTCCAGGCCAAAAAAGGATTCAACAGGAAAAATAATCGGGACGGATGAAAATGCTTTTTTTAATAATCTTGAACAGCCTGTAAGTATTGATCTGAAAAAAGCAATGGAACAGAAAGGCTCCCAGTATGACATTGTATTGCAGGATCATGATGTTATTTACATTCCTGAAATAAATCCTTTTATATCGGTACAGGGAAAAGTGCAATCCCCGTTAAAGATCGCTTTTGATAAAGACCATACTAATCTTAGCTATTACGTAGACAAGGCTGGTGGTTATAGCCTGCGGCCATGGCGCAAAAGGATCTTTGTTACCTATGCCAATGGTAAAAGTAAACGCACCAAAAACTTCTTCTTTATACATTTTTATCCAAAGATTGAAGAAGGCTGTGTGATAACGGTACCGGAAAAACCAGAAGGAAAAGATGTAGGCAATGCTGTGATACAGGGATTAACAACTGCTTTACCAATTGCCCTGACCTATTTACTTTTAAAAAATTAATTACCCCATAGTGAACTCATCAGAATTATTACAGGCCATTGTAAAAAAGATAAAACGGTATAAAATAATTATACTGGCTACAGGCGTGTTGTTTGCATTGCTTGCATTGATGTACACAAATGGCAAACGGACAGCTTATACATCCAAAGCAACTTTATTCCCTTTGTTGTCACCGAGTGATAATAATATTTCAAACAGTATGCTGCAGGGTATTTTGGGAATGAGTGATGCGCCAAAATCATTTAGCAGCGAAGCCACCATCAATATTATTGAA
This sequence comes from Bacteroidota bacterium, assembly GCA_040385725.1. Lineage (GTDB taxonomy): Bacteria > Bacteroidota > Bacteroidia > Chitinophagales > Chitinophagaceae > Ferruginibacter. The sequence continues at coordinate 2,556 of JAZKGV010000115.1, forward strand.
GTGGCACAAAGCCGCCGGATAAGAGAATCTGTTGTAAGTACAAGGCTGGCAGAATTTGGCAATAAAACAGTAGGAGAGCTGATAATGGAGGATATGAATGAAAATAAATCATTTTATCAATCTGCCATTGATATTCCAAAGGATAGTGTGGCACTGGCAATAAGAGCTTCAGAAATTATAAAGCCTGATATCAATGTAAAGATGAGTAAGAATGGCGTGTTGGAATTGTATTATACCGGTTACAAGATCCCATACATCACACCCATATCAAATGTTATTGCAGATAAACTGTCGAAGTTTTATGTAGAATTAAAAAGAACAAAGGCGCAGGACGATTACAATTTTACATTAGATAAAATTGATTCGTTGCAAAGGATGATCAATGCTATTGACAGGCAGGCGATAGGCATGCAGCAGCGTACTATGTTTACACCGGAAAATTTATTGGAGTACGCCATTCCAAAAGATAATGTGGTGTCAGAAAAAACAAGGATACTCCGCCAAAGGGATATGTATATTAATAACCGTGACGAAGCAATATGGCGTTTGCAAAAAGTAACACCCATTATTGCGATGCTGGATAAACCTACAGCGCCATTTGATGTAAAAAAGCAGCCTGTGATTTTATTGATGATAATTGGTTTTATCGGCGGAAGTATTTTGGGTACACTGATCTTAATAAGCGGATTGATATACAGGTTTGGTAAAGATGAAATGTATAAAAGTATTTTTGGTAAATAGAGTAATGTAATGTTTA
>JAZKGV010000116.1:0-944 GCA_040385725.1 Bacteroidota bacterium
TAGATGATGTGTTATCACTTTTTGATAAACACGCCAATACCGAAGATTATTTCATTATCCCGGCAATAGAAAAACATGCGCCTTCAGTTGCTACATTGTTTGAAGAGGAGCATGTGCTTGACCATGAATTAAGCAGCAAGCTTCGTTCGCTGCTCAGCATTTTCCGCCATACAAATGCGGCAGATGAAAAAGAGGCAATTGGTGGCGCTATCCGCTATGCATTTATTGAGTTTATGATCTTTAACCTGCAGCACATGGCCAAAGAAGAAAGCAAATTAAATGAATTGCTGTGGGAAAATTTTTCTGATGACGAATTGAAAACGATCACACAGGAAATATTGGGATACCTGCCGCCGGATACCATGGCACAGTACAGCACCTGGATGATCCGTGGCCTTAGCAACAACGAAATAAAAGGCTGGCTGATGCAGGTGAAAAACAATGCGCCGGAATTTGTTTTTGCCGGTTTGCTTGCAATGGCAGAAAAAGAACTGCCAACACATCGCTGGGGCAATATCCAGGAAACTATTACAGAAGGCGCTATGCTTGCTTAATACATCAAAATCTATTTTTTATAATCATAATCAAACAAAGCCATGAAACAATTATCATTCAAAACATCATTAACACGTTTGCGTATCAGCATCGTTTCTTTAGTCCTTGTTATCCTTTCCCTCGTTTTATTTTCATTTACAGTAAATAAGTTAGCAGATGATTTTCTGCAACAGTTAGGCATCAGCAAAACAAACGCAGATGCAAAGATCACCAACAGCATACTGGGTGGTTACCTTGATCAATATGGAGTAAGCAAAGCAAAAAATATTGCATTGGGTAAAAGAGCTGAAGTGGTAAAAGACCTTGTTGCGTACGCCAAACAAAAACTGAACAGCCCTGAATTCATCAGCCAGTATTTTGGGAAGTTTTATGTGGATGCCTATCGCAAG
>JAZKGV010000116.1:954-4039 GCA_040385725.1 Bacteroidota bacterium
AATGCAAAGCCAAAGAAAAATACTATTCAGTCACCTGATGATATGCAAAAGGAAATGGTGGGGCAGTACAGGAAAAGTGTAAAGAGTATTGAAGCAACCATTGCAAAATCTGATGCTGCTAACAAAAAATTATTTGAAGGCATGCTTGTAGAGGCTAAGAAAGCATTAAAAGATGCTGAGGATCCTAAAAATGAAATGATGGAAGCTTACCGCAGTAGTTATGAAACTTCGGTGGAAATGAATGAATCATTATACACAACCCGTTTGGATGAATGGGAAAAACAATATCCTGCCGATCATAACCAGTTCATAAAAAACAGGCTGCAGCAATTTATGGATGAAACAGAAGGAATTGATTTTGCTGCATTTTTAACAGAAAAAAATGGCAAAAAATATTTTGTAAACAAAGCCTACGAATCAAAAGGTGACCGCTGGAAAATGGGTTTCCGTGCCGGTAAAGAAGTGGTGGAAACAGCGAGGCAGATGGTACAGCAATGGATAAATGAAATAAAATAACAGAGGGTAGTTTTGGTATAGAGAAGGCTGCATAATTGCAGCCTTTCCTTTTTGCGGAGAGTAAGAGATTCGTCCCGATAATTATCGGGATGATACAGTTTCCCATATACACACTTTCTCCCGAAAGCATTCGGGACTCATTCAATCACTCGGACTTGTCGCCAGTTCGCAATTAATGTTTCAATATACTTTCTGCTCTTTTTATTTTTGATCTCTCTTTCTCTTTTTATTGCTATAGTACGACTGTCATAAACTTCAAAATAAACTAAACGCAATGGTCTTTTACCCGAAGTATATTTACTCATGCCATCAAAATGTTTACTCATCCTTCTATCCAAATCATCACATTGACCTATATAAAAAGAAAAATCCTTCAGGCTCTGAAGGATGTAAACATAAAACTTGTCATTGCTATTTTCCATAGCTAAAAATTTGCGGAGAGTAAGAGATTCGAACTCTTGATACCCTTTCGAGTATACACACTTTCCAGGCGTGCTCCTTCAACCACTCGGACAACTCTCCAATTAATATATTATTTAGAACTTATTTAGTCGTTTACCGAAACTCTTGATACTCTTTCGAGAATCACACTTTCTCCCGTTTGCCAACGTCCCGATAGCTATCGGGATTCAACCACTCGGACAACTCTCCTATTTGTATTTTTTTAAGGGACGGCAAAAATAGCGTATCGCTTTTTATACGCCGAATATTTTTTGAGCATTAACCGTTGTGGCTGCCGCCACCTCTTCAATTGTTACGTTTTTAGCTTCTGCAATCTTTTCCAGCACATATTTTAAATAACTGCTTTCGTTCCTTTTACCCCTGAATGGCACTGGTGTAAGGTATGGGGCATCAGTTTCCATTACTAAATGCTCAAGACTGATGTGCTGTAACACTTCTGCCAGGCCGGCTTTGGGATAGGTGACCACACCGCCGATACCAAGGTAAAAACCGGCTTTAATAATTTCATTAGCGCTTTCCAGGCTGCCGCCAAAACAATGAAAAATACCCTTTAAGCCACGGGGCACATATTCTTTTACAATATCTATGGTCTCCTGCATGGCATTACGGGTATGTATCACAATGGGTAAATTATACTGTAAAGCCCATTCAATCTGCAGGCGAAAAGCTTCTTCCTGCTCCTTTGTATGCGTTTTATCCCAATAATGGTCAAGACCTATTTCACCGATGGCTGCAAACCTTCTTTTTGCCAGCCATTCTTCCACCAATTGCAGTTCTTCTTTGTAATTATCCTTTACATAACAAGGATGCAACCCCATCATGGCAATGCATTTTCCGGGGAAACGGGCTTCCAGCTGTAGCATAGCTTCCGTAGCCGAACTGTCAATTGCAGGCAGGTAAAATTGCTGTACTCCCTCCATTTCAGCCCTTTCAATTACGGCATCTATATCTGCTGCAAATTCTTTAGAGTAAAGATGACAGTGTGTATCAACCAAAATCATGATTCAAATTTTAAAATTCAGAGCCGTAAAATTAGGGTGCTTATGTGTCGTTTCTCACTAAGCATGGGCATTTTACGCCTAAAAAATACTTAACAAATTATTTGGATTTATCAAAAATCAAAGTATCTTGCAACCAGTTTTCATAGGGTACGGATTAAAAACGGGCCAGAGTTTCTACTCCGGCCCAATTTTTTTTATAGCAATCCCGTTTATTCTTCTACAGATTTTGCAGTTTAGAATTGGTTATTTGCTCAAATTGAAAGCCCTTTACAGAAAATTGCTCCAGCACCCTTGGCAATACATACTCCAACCGCTCATATGCCTTTGCACTGTCATGAAAAATTACGATTGAACCATCACGTATTTTCCCGCTTACATTTTGTAAACATTTTTCTTTGGATAACTGTGTATCGAAATCCCCGCTCAACACACTCCACATGATCGGCTGCATACCCTGCTGCCTTAGCAACCTTAGTTGAAATTTGGTAGCCCTGCCATAAGGCGGCCTGAAAAGAGTTGAGTCAATCCTTTGCTTTGCCAATATTATATTGTCCAGGTAAACAGCATCCGCTGTCTTCCAGCCATTCAAATGATTGTAAGTGTGGTTACCAACTGAATGGCCTTCATCTAAAAGCTCTTCGTATAAAAAAGGATATTCCTCCACGTTTTTACCAATACAAAAAAATGTAGCCTTAGCATTATACTTTTTTAGTTGCTCCAGCACAAACGAGGTGGCCACCGGGTGTGGGCCATCATCAAAAGTGAGATAGATCTTCTTTTGCCCTTCGGGCATTTGCCACACACATTCCGGGTATATCTTCTTTAACCACCAGGGCGTTTTTACAAAATAGAACATGCGGCAAATTACAAATAATAGAATAGTATTAGTATTTCCCACAAAGGCACAAAGGTCACTAACGCATTCTCTTGGTTTTCTTTGCGACTTTGTGGGATATAGGTTGAGAGCCATATATCTTTGCGCCATGTTTAATAAAGTAAGAGTAAGATTTGCACCCAGCCCCACCGGTGGTCTTCATTTAGGTGGTGTACGTACTGTTTTGTACAATTATTTATTCGCCAGGAAATACGGCGGTGATTTTATATTA
>JAZKGV010000117.1:0-4640 GCA_040385725.1 Bacteroidota bacterium
ATCGTTCATGTAGCCGATTTACCTTTGTCGCCATTTGGCGATTACAAAGTTGGTTTTGGACTTTGGAATCACGTTGTAGTTACATTAATAGTAGAAACTGCTATTTTTTTAACTGGTGCTTATGTATATGCAAATGTTACCAAAGCCACTTCCATCATTACAGGTCGCTTATATACCTGAAAATATGTGCAGGTGCATTTTTGGGCAATTGTATAAGCATAAGAAATTGCACATCGCCTGTTCTGAAACGGTAATAATTTACATAGCCAGGGAAAAGATCAAGCAGGTCCTGGATTACAAAATCATGGTAATGAAACTTATTAAAATGTGTGGATTTTTTATCAGGGAACGAAACAATTATCTGTTTGATATCACATCTTTCAACCAACTTTGTAACAATAGAAAGGTCTGGCAAATGTTCAATTGTTTCAAGGCAGATAAGTGTATCAAAATTTTCTGTTACCTCATTTACATCCTGGTTTAAAAAAGTTATTTTATCGGCTGCAAATTCTTTATTCGCCCAGTCTATTGCCTCTTTATCAATATCAATACCTACTACTTTTTCTACATCAGGATTTACTGACACCAATGCAGAACCGTATCCACACCCACAGGCAAAGTCTAACACTTTTCCATAGCAAAACCGCCTGATGGCTGCATAGCGGCGTAAGTGTTCATTTATCCTTATCTGGTTTTCAAATTCAAGGAACTCTTCTTTTTCAATGAAAATACGCTCCAGCGTTTTTCTTTTTTTATACGTTAGCATAAACTTTATTTTATAAGTTTAACAACAGGGGCTATCACAGTATTTTTTTTCCCCTGCCAATATGGTGATTGGCTTGAATTGCCAATTTTTTCAAAACCTACCGATATGCCGTTTTGTGAGCTGGCAATAATTCTCTCGCCGTATATAGCAGCAGTGAAACTAAAAGTATAATTGCCTTCATTCAAATAATCAATATCAATCAGCATTTTTAATGAAAAATCCCCCTGCTTAAGGTCGGGCCATTTATCGTGTGGCTGATCGGTATGAAAATTATAAAATAGCACTTCGCCTTTTTCGTTAGTGCAGTCAAAACCAAGGCAAAGTTTTTCATCTTCTTTTTTTATTGCGCCTTCAATAATAAGTATAATATTTTTAGCCTGGCGGGCATCAACAATCCTTTCTAATGCATTGCCGGCTTCATCAAGCAGCATAAAAGTTTTCAGGCTAAAATAATCGCAATCGAATAAAGCATTACTATCTGCATTGCTTTTTTGAAAAGTTTGTATGCCGCTGTTATCGTTCAGATAACGGTCAAGTATTTTTACAATACTGTTTTTTTCAATCATCCTTCCCTTCTCCATCAATATGCCTGTAACGCAAAGGCTGCTAAGCATATTCGTATTGTGGCTTACAAACAACACCGTTCTTCCTTCATTAGTACTTACATCTTCCATTTTAGCAAGGCACTTCTTTTGAAATTTGGCATCGCCAACGGCCAGCACTTCATCCACCAGTAATATTTCAGGCTCCAGATGGGCTGCCACAGCAAAAGCAAGGCGCACATACATGCCACTGCTGTACCGCTTTACAGGGGTATCTAAAAATTGTTCTACTTCGGCAAAATCAACTATCTCGTCAAATTTTTGTTTTATCTCATTGCGGCTCATACCCAGTATGGCACCATTTAAAAACACGTTTTCTTTACCTGTAAGTTCAGGATGAAACCCTGTGCCTACTTCGAGCAAGCTTGCCACACGGCCCTTTATTTTTACTGTACCATTTGTAGGTTCTGTTATACGGCTTATGATTTTGAGTAAAGTACTTTTGCCAGCGCCATTCCGGCCAACAATGCCAACCCTTTCACCAGGCTCAATTTGAAAGCTTACGTCTTTTAATGCCCAAAATTCTTCTGTTGAGCTTTTCCTTTTGCCACCTGTACGAAAAGGGAACGAAAAGACTTTTTTTGCCTTGTTACTCATTACATCCCTTAGTGCAGTATAGCTTTCCCTGCTTTCGTGATGTATCACAAAGCTTTTACTAAGCTGCTCTGCCTGTATTATTGATGATGACATTAGTTATTATATATTGTCTGCAAAAGTCCTTTCCATCCTGCGAAAATACCTGATACCTATGAAAAGAAAAACAGTACTGATTAAAAGAGATACAAAAAAAGATTGCCAGTTCATTTTATCTCCCAAAAGACAAAACCTGAAGCCATCAATAACACCCACCATTGGATTGATTGAATACAACGCTCTCCATTTTTCATTTATTAATGCGCTACTGAAACCAACAGGGGTTATGTATAAACCAAACTGGATAATGAATGGTATGATATACCTGAAGTCACGATACTTTACATTGAGTGCGGTAAGATAAAGCCCGACACCAAAAGCGCATACAAATGCCAGCAGGATAAAGACGGGCAGAAAAATAATCTGCCAGGGAGGTGCAAATTGATAAAATACCATCAGAATGAGCAGCATGCAAAAAGAAATACCAAAATCAACCAAGCTGGTGATAACAGAGCTGGCAGGTATTATTAACCGTGGGAAATAGACCTTGGTGATAAGGTTTGAATTTCCCAAAAGACTTGAACTTGCCTCACTCAGTGCCGTACTAAAAAATTGCCATGGCAGCATCCCTGTAAAAATCATTAAGAAATAAGGGACTGAACTGTTTGGATTTGGCAACTTTGCCACACGGCTGAACACAAAATAAAATACGATTGTTGTAAGCAGTGGACGGATCACACTCCATGCAGCACCCACTACCGTTTGCTTGTACCTTACTTTAATATCACGCCAGCTTAAGATATAGAACAACTCCCGGTAGCGCCACATATCTTTCCAGTAATTCTTCGACGCTTCGCCTTTGCCTATTACAATATCCCACTGTTTATTATCGCTACTGTCTTTTACTCCGTTCATTGATACTACTTAAAAATTGGCTGTTTACAATTGATTGAAAACAGAAGAAAGTTTTTCTTTATAACTGCTAAAGCTAAAGGCTTCGGCAAGCAAATTACGGTCTGGTATATATTGTTGCCTGTTTACAATTATTTTTTCAACAGCGGCATCTATTTCCTCCTGGTTATCGGGATCAACCAATATGCCCAACCTGCCGTTGAGCAACGCATCTTTCGATCCGTCTTTGTTTCCTGCAATTACAGGAAGTCCATAATGCATGGCTTCTACAAATACAATTCCAAAACCTTCTTTTTTACTGGGCATCACGTATATATCTGCCAGGCAGTAATGCTTTGCCAGCTCTTCATCGTGTACATAACCGCTGAATACCACGTATTGCTGCAACGAATAGTCGCTGATGATCTTATCAAGCCTGTTTTTTTCAGCAATATCATATTTACCCACTATTAAATATTTAACATTGGGAAAACGGTCTTTCAAATGTGTTAAAGAGATCAATACATTATCATATCCTTTATATAATTCTTTTGAAGAAAGACGGGTAAGCGTAAGTAAAATAATATCGTTGTTTGAAAAATGGTATCGATTTTTTAGCGACTCGTCTTTTTCTTTATGATCAATTACCGGCAAATATGGATCAATGCAGTTGTTGATTACAGCTAATTTTTCATTTGCAAGTTTGTATTGCACTATCATCTTTTCTTTTGTAAAATTGCTTACTGCTATAATAGTATCACACTTTTGCAACATCTTTTTACGGATAATGGATAACGGCCCCCATACTTCTATACCATGTGCATATAAAACCAACTTTGTTTTTGGTGACAGCAATTTTATTATATACCCAATGGAGAGAATGTTTATATGGCTTACTATAATAACATCCATTTTGGTTCCTTTCATTACCGCATCCCACACAAACTTTATCTTTTGCTGATTGTAACCCCTGAATATTGCGGCCTCTATATATTTTTCATCTGCATCACCGGTTTTATCATACATTGAAAATACCTGCAGGTTTTTACTCAGCCCGTTTAATGCCATTGATACCACTTTACAAACTTTTTCTATACCGCCTGTGGCAGAAAATATCCTGAGCGTTAAAAACAAAATTTTTTTATTCATTACCGTATGAATGCAAAAGCAGCAACGTAAAAAACTGCGACCAGTGCATTTGGTTATTCACAAGTTTTGCATGGTAACTGCTTAAATCAGCTCCATCTTTTGCTGTTGCGTATGACTGGTTGCTCAGCCATTCTTTAAATGGAAAAGAGAAACCCATTTTTGGCCTGTCCCAGATCAATTGAGGGATAATATCTTTAAACGAATCAATAAGTAATTGCTTACCCAATTGGCCTGAGTATTTAATGTTGCTTTGTATTTTAAATGCCAGTTGTACAAATTCTTTATCGAGGTATGGTACTCTTATTTCAAGGCCATGTGCCATACTCATTGTATCTGCATCCCTCAGCAACTGGTTTTGCATATACATATTTGTTTCGAGCCAGCTTGCCTGGTTGGTGGCAGTAAGAAAATTAATATTGGGTAATGAAGGTTCCTGTTCAAGGATGTTCCAGATTTCAGCTTCATCTGCGTTGAGGTATTTTGCAATATCAGATGGTATAAACTGCCCACGCAGAAAAAGATATTTACCTACCGGGCCATTGATGCTGAGATAACAAAGCCTTCTTAATTTTTTTGATTGAGAAAACCTTCCGGCTTTT
>JAZKGV010000117.1:4650-6199 GCA_040385725.1 Bacteroidota bacterium
TTTTAATACCTTATCAGGCAGGTGGGATAAGGCCAGGGCAGTTTTAATTCTTTTAAATGAAGGGTAGCCGCCAAACAATTCATCTCCCCCAATGCCCGATAATACTGCTTTAAGGCCACTTTCTTTTGCATACCTGCTGATGAACCATGTATTGATACCGTCGCAACAAGGCAAGTCCATTGCTGTTACAATAGAAGGTAACGAAGCATGAAAATCATTTTCGCTTAGCAGGAACTGGTGATGTGAGCAGGTAATTTTTTGCAGCAATTCATCCTGGAATTTTTTTTCTGAATAATTGCCATCTTCAAAGTATATGGAAACGGTATTCAACTGCCGCTGGTGCCTGCCCGCAAGCAGTGCAATGATACTTGAATCGAGCCCACCGCTTAGAAAAACGCCAATTGGTGCATCTGAAATTAAGTGCCGCTTTACTGCTGCATCAAGCGAATGCCTGATGAGCTCAACAGCTTCATTTTTATGGTTGATCTTTTCAAGGTATTTTAATCTTTCAAAACCCTGGATGCTGCTTTTGTTATCGGCAATACTGTATTTTAAAAAATATCCCTTAGGTAGCGGAGCCACTTCCTTTAATGTGGTAACAGGTTCTGGCAAATGCCCATAAGCCATTAAATACACAGGCCAGTTTTTATTTTCTTCCTGTAACTGTGGCAATTGTTTTAAAGCCCTCACTTCTGATGCAAAAGCAAAAATGGTATTTGTGTGGGCATAATACAGTGGTTTAATGCCGGATACATCCCTTGCAAGTATCACTTCATTTTTATGTGTATCGCAAAGGGCAAAAGCAAACATACCATTAAGCTTTTCAAAGGCATCGGTTCCCCATTTGTCATACGCTGCTAATATTACTTCTGTATCGCTTTGGGTTGAAAAAGCATAACCTTCTTTTTTTAATTCCTCTTTTAGTTCCCTGAAATTGTACACTTCACCGTTATAACTTATTACATAACGTTGCGATAAATAAGTCATTGGCTGATGCCCCGTGGGAGTAATGTCAATTATCGAGAGACGGCAATGGCCAAGTGTTCCATTGAAAGTTTCTCCATTATAAATACCCCTGTCATCTGGCCCTCCATGCTTTTGCACAAGGCACATGTTGTTTACAGTGGCGGCAAGTTCGGCTTTATCTAATGTAGGACTTATAGCTCCGGCAATACGGCACATTGGACTTTAAATGGTTCTGGTTACTAAGGTAATGTTGCTAATGCTGTAAGGTGCAGCGGAAAACGGGAATTATTAATTAGTGTGATACTGTTAACATATCATTATCTACTCCTGCAGGTACAAGGGTTCCAGGTTTTTTTTATCGAATTGTGCATGAAGGGAAATACCCATACTGTCAATCCGAACTTTTGCCCTGTTACCTGAGAGTTCAACAAGCAATCCATGGTAATTCATCATCAGGCCTTGCTTTATACGTACTTTGGCATTTACTTTAAGCCCTCTTTCTTCAGCTACCTGCACATCGCTAAACTCATTTAGAAATTTCCTGATAATAATAATTTCTTCTTCTTTAATAGTGGCCGGTTTG
>JAZKGV010000118.1:0-3893 GCA_040385725.1 Bacteroidota bacterium
TTTACTGAATTGGCAAATGATGATAAAGCATTGGAAGCTTTGTACACTGCTAATTTTTATAAAACAGAAGCATTTGTATTGGCTAACAGTGGAACAGCAGAAGAGGCAAAGGATATTTACCAGGAAGCGTTTATTGCAGCATGGCAAAATATAAAAGCCGGGCGCTTTGTACTGCAAAATAGTTCATCGCTGGAAGCATACCTTTTCCAGATTGCAAAATACAAATGGTATGATCACCTGAAGGCCGCAAAAAAAATAAGTGTGGTACCGGTGGAAGATGATTCTTTTATTGAAGCTGCTTATAACGAAGAAGAGGAAAGTTATATGGAAAAAGTACAGCAGCATTTTAAAAGTCTTGGAGAGCCATGCAGGGAGGTGTTGACGCTTTTTTATTTTATGAAACAAAGCATGGTGAAGATCGCAGCCGCTTTTTCATGGACAGAGGCAACTGCAAAAAATAATAAATACCGCTGCCTGCAGCGCCTCCGCAATATGGTGGTGGGAAAACAATAAAATTTTGGATACAAACTATACCATATCAACAGAAGAGCTTGAAAGCATTGAACAGTTCTTGCAAGGCAAGACCAATGCTGAAGAACAGCTTGCATTTGAAAATAAAATATCAGAAGACATTTTATTAGCTTCTAAAGTAAGTGAAGTAAGGCTGTTGCTTACAGGTATTGAAACCGAATCGTTAAAGGATCGTTTAGATATTTACCATATCAACATAAAAAAAAACCAACCTCAAAAAGTTGGAGGCAAGGTAATTTCATTACAGCGCAAATTGATGATGGCGGCATCCATTGCTTTGCTTGCGGCAGTATCGGTGTGGTTATATTCTTTAAACGGAAATAAATATGAAAAGCTGTATGCCACTTATTACAAGCCTGATCCCGGTTTAATGAGCGCTATGGGCATTGGTGATAATTATCTTTTTAATAAAGCAATGCTGGACTACAAAACCGGCCATTATAAAAAGGCGATAGATGAATGGAGCAAACTTAAAACAAGTATGGCTCACAACGATACACTGAATTATTTTTTAGGTGCTGCACAGCAGGCTGATGGCAACAGTGCGGTAGCAATTGCTCTTTTACAATCAATGGCATCGGATGCAACAAAATCTTTTTATAAAGATGCCTGTTGGTACACCGGCCTTGCATTGTTAAAACAAGGCAACGTACAGGAAGCCATTCCCTATCTTGAAAATTCCGGCCGGCCCGAAAGCAGTGAACTGATCAGTAAACTAAAATAATAACTGCCATGCGCTTTACTAAATACTGCCTTGCCGGGTTATGTATTCTTCTTCTGTTGATTCCTCTATTTGCACAAGACAAACTGAAAGGTGCTGCTGAAATTGAATCAGCCATCGAAGCAAAAAATTTTAAGCAGGCAGAAACATTGCTGCAACAGCAGGTGCAATTCTTTTTAAAAGAAAACAATACAGATACACTTATCTATTACATTTCTCTTGCCGGGCAAATAGGCATGGAAAACGGTGGCCCTGAAAAAGCAGCCGCTTCAATCAACACACTCGTAAATCAAATAGCTGCACAAAAACCAGCCAGTATAACCATGCGGAAAGTACACCTGGAAGTGGGTGAATTTTTTGGCGTGGCAGGAGAAGATAAAAAAGCATACGATGCCTGTACCGAAGCATTAAAATATGCAATAGCACCATTGGAGATCGCAAAAGTTGAAAATAATTTAGGTGTGTATGCACAGCGGATGGGCAATGCAGCACTTTCAAAACAGCATCACCGCAAGGCACTTGCTATAAGGGAAACAGAAAAGAATACCGATAGCGAAGAGCTGTATATGTCATACAATTCAGTGGCAAGCCTGATGTGGTATGCTTCAAAAAATGACAGCGCCACTTTTTTCTATAATAAAGCATTGGCGGTTTTGGCAAAAACAAAACCCACCGAACGCAACAAATATTACCGGCCTGCAATGGTGCTGAATAATATGAGTGCCCTATATGATGCTGACGGAAAAATAACGGAGGCTATCAAAGCTCAGCAGGATGCCATCAGCAACATACAATTATACATAGCTGGTAACGATCCTGCACAAAAAAGAGAGGATGCAAAATCATTTCTGTTTGAAGCTACTGATAACCTTGCTGGTTTTTATAAAGAGCTCGGCGATTACAAAAAGGCAAAGGATTTATTGCTGTATTCATATCAACAAAAACAACAACAGCTAAAGCCCGGGCATCCCGGCACTTTTATTTCTGAAATATTGCTTGGGCAGCTTTCTAATTCAATGCATAACTATGATGAGGCTTTTGAATACCTGGAAAAAGGGTTAACGAAATTAAAAGCGGCAGAGGGTGATTATATTTTTTGGGAGGCTGATGCCTGTTATGCACTGGCTGTGGCAAATGAAAACAAGAAAAATATTACTGCTGCTGCCACCAGTTACGAAAAAAGTGATTCGTTGTATGAAGCCTCTTACCAGGGGGAATACAGTAATCTGTATCTTGAATTCTTAAGAAATGCCGCTTTGTTTTATGCAAAAAATGGAGATTATAAAAAAGCCATTGCCAAATCAACAAAAGGATATGAGTATGTATCGAAAGTGCAGGAACAAAATACCCTGCCGGTGTTTTACCAGTTGCTTAATCTTTCGGAAGTGAATTTTATTGCCGGCCAGTATGCACAGGCTGCTGACTATGGAAAAAAAGGATTGGCAATTGTAAATGAAAAGATAAAGAACGGCACATCTGCATTGGATTCAGTAAAGATGGAACTGTATAAGCCTGCTGCGATTTTGATGATCGAGAAAGCAGGCTACCAGTTGCAGCAGGGAAAAGATACTGTGTACCTGGCAAATGTGTTATCGCAATTGAATGTGGCGTTGCAATTGCTGGAGAAAAGGAAGTTTTTAATTGATGATGAAGAAAGCATCAACATATTGATCTCAGATAATAAAGAGCTGATCAGCTTTGCAAAAAAGATTGCATTGGAATTGTACCAGCTCACCAATAATGATAAATATTTAGACCAGGCGATCAACCTGCATGAGTCTGGTTTGTACAACCGTATAAGGGCAAGGCTTGATAAACAAAAAGCAGTTGAGTTTTCAAATTTACCTGCTGCTGTTTATGAGGAAGAAAAAAAATTAAAAGCGGCTATACCGGCATCGCTTATTGGCGACAGGTCCAATACAGTATTAATGAGTGCTTATGTAGATGCAACAACACAATGGCAACAGCACCTTGATAAAATAAAAGTGCAATATCCCCTGTATTACAAAATGCGGTATGAATCTATTTTTAAATCGCTGCCACAATTACAGGCTGCATTACCCGGCGCAACAACTGTAGTAAGATATTTTTTTATCGACAGCAGTCTTCATGCATTGATACTTGATAAAAGCAGCAAAAAAATAATTGACCTTGATGCGGTTGGTGTGAATGAAAAAATAAATGTCCTGATGACAGCAGGCAATGATGAAACTAGCAATACGGCAATTTTATACCAGTTGTATGAATCATTATGGAAACCATTGGCAAAAGATATCCGTACCAAAAATATTATTATCATTCCTGATGCTGTTTTATACAATGTGAGTTTTGATCTGCTTACAGCCACACCTGTAAAATCATACAGCGAATTGATAAAAGGCAGTTTGCTGGCAGTACACAGCATCACTTATCACTACAGTTTGTTTATGACTGGCAACACTGCCATCAACCAAACAAAAAATAATTATGTAGCATTTGCGCCGGGTTTTTCTGATGAAAACAAAACAGCCTATCAACAATCTATAAAAGACAGTAGCAGGCTCGACAAACAATACATGACATTGCTGCCACAGCCTTACACAAAAAGCCTCGTTAAAAAAATGCAGGATAAATTGGGTGGAGATGTTTTTTTGGAGAACGG
>JAZKGV010000118.1:3903-8749 GCA_040385725.1 Bacteroidota bacterium
CAAAACGCAGGCAACAACCGGATCGTACATATTGGCACACATGCAGAATTTAACAACGAAAAACCTGAGCTTTCCCGTCTCATATTTTCAAAAAATACAGACAGTGTTGCAGCTAATAATTCTTTATTCCTGTATGATATTTACAACTGCAATATCAATACAGACCTTGCCATACTCACTGCCTGTGAATCTGGCAAACCCGGTTACGAAGATGGCGAAGGCATGGTGTCGCTGGCACATGCGTTTAATTATGCAGGCAGCAAAAGTATTTTAACAAGCTTGTGGCAGGTAGATGAGCAGTCTGCCAGTTTTATTACAGAAAAATTTATTGAAAACCTTGCCGCTAAAATGCCGGCAGGGGAAGCATTACAGCAGGCGAAACTATTGTATTTGCAACAGGCAGATGGAAGGATGAAATCGCCCGTGTATTGGGCTGGTATTGTGTTGATGGGAGATGCAGGCACGGTGATGTTGGCTCCTAATAGTAGTTATGCAAAATGGCTTTGGATCACCGGCATACTTGCAGTATTAGGGGGAATTGTTTTTTGGGTGAAGAATGGAAAAAGGCAAAATGCAGCATAATTAATTTCTCTCAGAAACTGATGTAAAAAATTTTACATCCGGCATATGAAAGGGATATTCTGATCCGTTGTGGTATCCCTTAATCCTTCACTAATTTTTACTGTGATATATTTGCTGAAATTTTACAGCAGCATGGAATATTTATTTACCAGTGAAAGCATTATAAGTTTTTTTGTACTGGTCGTTTTAGAGATCGTTTTAGGGATAGACAATGTGATTTTTGTAAGCCTTGTAATGAACAGGCTGCCGGCCAGCCAGATACCTAAAGCAAGAAGGGCATGGATGATCACAGGTATTATCATGCGTAGCATATTGTTGATGGGGCTGGGCTGGCTGCTTTCTCAAAGAGGTAATTATATTATTCCTGAATCATGGTTTGGAAAAGGGTTTGACATTGCCAGCATTGTAATGCTCGTTGGCGGTTTGTTCCTTATCTATAAATCCATTAAGGAAATTCATGAAAAACTGGAAGGGGAAGATCATACACATGATGGAGCAAGAAAACCTTCTTTAACATTAGGGCGTGCCATTGTACAAATAATGTTGATAGATGCAGTGTTCTCTTTTGACAGCATTATTACAGCAGGCGGCACAGCCAAGCATGTGGAGATAATGATTGCGGCTGTAGTCGTTGCCATGATCGTTATGTTTTTGTTCAGCCCGGCCATTGCATCTTTTGTAAATAAGCATCCTACCATTAAAATGCTGGCGCTTTCTTTTTTAGTGATGATTGGATTGAGCCTGGTAATGGAAGGCTGGAACCATGAAGCTGCTGAACAACTACATCTTAAAAATTATATCTACTTCGGGATGGCATTTTCTTTTGGTGTTGAAATGCTGAATATGGTGATGAGGAAGAAGAGTGATAAAAAGCATGTGGTGCGGTTGAATGAACCCCATCTTGAAGAACCGGAAGAAGGTTACTCAGACCAGGCGAAGTAAGGTAGCTGCTACAATGCCGGCTGTTTCTGTTCTTAACCTTGTATCGCCTAATGCAACAGGGGTAAATTCTTTTTGTAAAGCCAGGTCAATTTCTTCTTTTGTAAAATCACCTTCGGGGCCGATGAGGATTAGCTTATTAGTTGATTTGTTTATTAGTTGATTGGTGAGTTGTACTTTATTATTTTCCTCTTCACAATGAGCAATAAACTTTTGTTGCTGTGATGCTTTGTTTACTGCTTCATTAAATTTTACAGGCTCATGTAAAATCGGCAGCCAGGTTTGCTGGCTCTGAAGCATGGCACTTATTAAAATACCATTCATTCTGTCGTGGCGAAAATTTTGTTTCTCTGTTCTGGTACAAATCAGCGGAATTATTTCTGTAATGCCAATTTCTGTAGCCTTTTCCAAAAACCATTCAAAGCGGCTGCTGTTTTTTACTAATGAAATAGCAATAGTAACGTTGGTCGTTGTTCGTTGTTGGTTGACCGTTTGTTTAATTGTTACCGTACACCTTTTTCGGTTATTGTCTGTTATTTCACAGGTAAACAGGTTGCCTTTTCCATCTGTAAGTTGTAATTGTTCTCCGTTTTGCATACGGAGTACCTGCACAATATGTTTGCTGGTATCTTCATCCAGCATAACAACTCCGGATGTTGCATCAATAGTATTCTTATAAAAAAATGGAAGCGGCATCTGTACTACGCTGGTTACTTATTCAGGAAATGGTCATTTTTATTCAGGAGTACTTTTATCAATAAAACCACACAGCCTGTTATCATAATAAAATGCGAAATCGTTATAAGGGCATTTGCGTAAGACTGGTGTGTTATTTTAGCCCA
Source organism: Bacteroidota bacterium (assembly GCA_040385725.1). Lineage (GTDB taxonomy): Bacteria > Bacteroidota > Bacteroidia > Chitinophagales > Chitinophagaceae > Ferruginibacter. The sequence goes on from JAZKGV010000118.1 coordinate 6,267, forward strand.
GACACCAACAAGCCATAATATTATTCCAATAATTATTAAGGCGATAATATGCTTGTTCTTCATTTACAAATACATTAGAACGGCGCCTCGTCATCAAATGCGCCATCATTCATCTTACTGCCTTTCTGTATATACAATTTAGCACTGTTGCCACCGCCTTCATCATCTCTTACAGGCCTGAAGTTGCCGCCTGGTATTTGTCCGCCAAAATCACCGCCATCTTCATCTTCAATAAACTTCTGTATATGCAGCAATGCTTTTAGTTTGATCGTTTCCAAACTACCATTCCTGTGCTTGGCGATCTTTACATAGGTTTCGCCTTTGTTGCTTTCACCCATTTCATTAGCAGTGATGTCGTAGTATTCCGGACGGTAAAGGAACATAACCATATCAGCATCCTGTTCTATCGCACCCGACTCCCTAAGGTCACTCAACTGAGGAATTTTAGCTCCTTCTTTTCTTTTCTCCACCTCACGGCTTAACTGTGATAATGCAATGATCGGTACCTGTAATTCTTTTGCCAACCCTTTCAGGTCCCTTGAAATACGGCTTATCTCCTGTTCCCTGTTACCGTTTTTATTTTCATTGGTACCACTCATTAACTGTAAATAGTCAATGATGATAAGGCCGAGATTGTGTTTGTTTTTTAAACGGCGGCATTTGGCCCTTAATTCAAAAATGTTCAAAGCGGCAGTATCATCAATAAAAATGGGGGCGTTGCTTAATCTTTCAATACCTTTTTTATACAACTGCTTCATCTCATGTTCTTCTAATTTGCCCCGGCTTATTTTCTCTAACCATATTTCACTTTCAGCACTCAAAATACGTGTCACCAATTGGCTGGCACTCATTTCCAAACTAAAGAACGCAACAGGTGTAGCTTTCCGGTTTGATTTTTCATCAACAACAGCCGCATGCCGGGCAAGGTTTAATGCAAAAGCAGTTTTACCAACTGATGGCCTGGCCGCCAAAACGATAAGGTCTGTATTCTGCCATCCGTAAGTAACTCTGTCAAGTGAAGGGAACCCACTCGGCACGCCGGTAATGTCTTCATCCCTGTTACGCATATCCTCAATACGCTGGATTGTTTTTACCAATACGGTATTGATGTCGTCAAAATTTTTACGAAGATGGTTATTGGTTATTTCAAACAGTTTTCCTTCTGCATCATCTAACAGGTCAAACACATCGGTACTGTCTTCATAAGCATCGCTGATGGTTTCGCCACTGATGCGTATGAGTTCTCTTTGTATAAATTTCTGCAGAACAATTCTTGAATGCGATTCAATATTGGCAGAGGAAACAACTGCATTGGTCAAACGGCTTACATAGTAAGGGCCGCCAACAACATCCAGTTCTTCTTTTGTTTTTAATTCCTCCACCACTGTAAGCAGATCGATCGGAAGGCTTTTTTGTGCCAGTGATGTCATGGCCCTGAAGATGCGTTGATGAGCATCTACATAAAAACATTCAGGCTTTAAAATTTCAATTACGGTATCAAAAGCGCTTTTCTCCAGCATGATGGCTCCAAGTACGGCTTCTTCCAGGTCTTTTGATTGAGGCGGCACTTTGCCAAACATCATGTTTCCAAGGTCAAGTGAGGGTTTTCTTCTTGCTTTACGGTCTTTATTGAGGTTAGTAAGGTCCATTCTAAAAAAAATATTGAACTGTTTATATAAAGTTGTTATATTATCTTAAAAACTGATTTCTTATAAAAGCGTGTAAACAACATGGTAAGCTAAGCAGTAGTTTTGTTGTAAACGGCCCCTGTGAAGCGATCAATTTCCCTGATTGGGCGGCTAAGATAAAAGCAAATAACAGAAGCGTTATTCACAATGGCTGTTACCAAGTTTTTACTACTGATTATCCACACCAGTTTCACATTCAAAGGTAGCTTATTCACAGCCGGTTCACATCAAATCCACATTCAACTTTTCAACAAACAATGGCCCTGGTAATAATTTATTAACATAGACGAACCCATATAATTTGTTTTTCTGCACCAATGCAAGTTTTTTTCCGCTTGATTTTATCAAACAAAAAATGTAAGCATATTTAATTGCTTAACTGGCTTGCTTTTCAGCGTAATTGTGTGCTTAACTGTCAATAGCTATCTTTGCAGCAATTCAAAAAACAAGCAATCAATCAATGACAATTAGTTATAACTGGCTTAGCGAATACCTCCCGGAATCAATTGAACCCGAAAAATTGAGTAAAATTCTTACTTCAATAGGGCTTGAGGTGGAAAGCCTTGAAAAATACGAGGAATTAAAAGGAGGCTTGCAGGGTTTGGTAATTGGCGAAGTGCTGGAGTGCAGCAAACACCCTGATGCAGATAAATTGAGTTTGACCAAAGTAAATATTGGTAATGGAGAACCATTACAGATCGTATGCGGTGCACCTAATGTGGCAGCCGGGCAAAAAGTAGTGGTGGCAACAGTTGGAGTTACAATATATCCAACCAATGGGGAACCTATGACCAT
>JAZKGV010000119.1:0-2789 GCA_040385725.1 Bacteroidota bacterium
AGTAATGGGCTGGAAGGCTGTGGGTGCAAAGCTTACAGAGTTTAGCAAGAGTGTGGAAATGGAGTGGGAAAAAAAGAAAGGTGATGATCTGCAGGGAGACCTGTTTGAATGAGCTGTAAAAATGTAACATAAAAGAATGCCTTCTGACTTGTTGGGGGCATTCCTTTTTTTGGCTATGCCTGTTGCATATTTTGTTTATGCTTAACTTTCACATCGGTAAAGCAGTAGTATATTACATCTTTTATGAAGAAAATATTTCCCTTTTTTGTTGTTGCATTATTTGTGGTTTACAGTTGTAAAAAAATAGACAATGGCAGTGATGCTGTAAAAGGCGCTGTGCTTACAATGTCTTCACCAAGTTTGGTTTCAGTGGAAGGGCCCATCATTTCCTCTACTTCTTCGCTTGACCTTTCGGGTGGGGAATATATCTATGGTTTTTGCTACAGCCTCACCCGTAACCCTGTGATACCCGGAGTAAATACCAAGGCAATAAATTATTCTGCAGGCAGTTTTTCTGCAAGGCTTGTAAATATTGAATTTGGAAAAAAATATTTCGTAAGGGCTTTTGTTACGAATGGTTTGGTAACCACTTACAGCAATGCAGACAGTTTTCTCGTTCCAACATATATCTATACAGATACAGTAAAAAATATTTCGGCACGTTCGTTTGATATAAGAATTTTTACGCTGCCTGCTTTTGCAGACAGCATAACAGAACGTGGTGTTTGCTATGATACCATTCCCAACCCGGTTATCAGCAGTTTAAAAACGGTGAGCACAATTATCGATACTGGTTTTATTGCCTTGCATGTAAGCGATACACTGTTTCCAGGGAAAACATATTCCCTCCGTAGCTATTTTATTGCCAACGGCAGGGCAGTGTATGGCAACAAGGTAAGTTTTAGAACAGCAGGTTATAAAGGCGCTTACGGTTACATCATATTTGATAAAGTTGATACAACTAACGGCTGGCGTTATGTGGAAGCTGCACTGGATACAATAACTGTCGCCAGTACAACCTGGGGATGTGCCGGCACCAACGTTCCATCTGCACTAACATCCATTGGAGGTGGTTATGAAAACAGCATTGCGATTACAACTGCCTGTACCGATACATTAGCTGCTGCATATATTGCTACGCATAAAACTTTAAAAGGAAAAACTGATTGGTACCTGCCATCTGTTGATGAATTAAAAGCTTTGTATGAATTAAAACTGTCCTCGGTTATTACACGAACTGCTTTCCTGTACAGTTCAACACAAGCTTCTGTTAATGATTGTTATATTCTTGATCTTACTGACGGCAGCCAGCAGCAGATAGCAAAAAATTCCGGTGCTGCTTTTATCTGGCCAATGAGGCGGTATAAATAAATTTTAAAGGAGATCAGAATTGTCTCCACAATTTTTTGTTGCAATTAAAAGTCAGTGTTATCCTTGATCTGGATACTTCAGTAAGTCTGTTACTGAGTAAAGGAATACTAAATCCGTATGTCAGATTGATCGCTCCAGTTAAGCTGAAACCGGCTTCTGGTAATAGCCGCAGATCATTAATATGTTTTCCTATGTAATAAACTGCATTGGCTCTCAGGCAAATAACTAATCCAGATACTTCATAACCAATTTTTGGCGCTATTATGTTATTGGATGAATTAAAATTATACTCAACACCAATCCTCGGCCCGGCGGCAAACGAACCACTGCATGGCCCTCCGTTTAATGATTTGTCACCGGCATACATAAGATTAAGTTCTGCAAAAAATTGGCTTTGGTACGAAGTGCCGGGACTGATGATAAATGTATGGCCACCGTTTATACTATTGCTTTGAGCATGTGTGATTGATACTGTAATAAGAAATAGTATAAAGGAAAAGAGTTTATCCATTCTGTTTGAAATGTGTTGCCTGCGACTGGAAAAGCAGTACATAATTTCTTATTCATCCATACCACGAAAAGTAAAAGGTTGTACCCTGAAAGCATTTACGTTATGCCCGTTTTGAAAAGCAGGGTTCCACAAAGAAGAGTTACTGATAATTTTAAGCGCTTCTTCATCAAGTGCAAAATGGGCCGATTTTCTTAAATAGATATCTGTCAGTTTCCCCTCGGTATTGATGATAAACATTACATGTACCTTCCCTTTTAGTGAGGTTACTTCGAATGGAAGTCGCAACAGTGAATTCTCTAGGTAGGTTGACCATGCGTTTTTACCTTTTTTAAATTCAGTTTCCTTTTCATCTCCATACTTTACTGCTTTAGTTTCCTTGACTGTATCAGGATTTTCACTTTTTGTCAATACATCCTTATCATATGTTTCCTTCATTACGACTTTGCCAGTATCATTATAATAATGCCAATCGCCAGTCTTTTGATTATTGTAGTACTGCCCGGATGTAACCAATGCACCCGAACCATCATATGTAAGAAACTTTCCATCAAGGTTGGCAAGATTGGTATCATTGTAAGTCCTCAGCATAGTAAGGGGACCACCTAACCTATAATCCAGTCGTTCATAAACGCTGCCGGGGTATTGCTTTATGGCGATAAATGAATGGGCTTGTTTTACATCTTCTGTAATGCCACTGTCTCCTACATAAATAATGTTTACAATTTCTTGTGAAGAGGCGGTATAGCTAAATGTAATGAGTATAAATGCTAAGAATAACTGTTTAAAGATGAATGGGTTTTTCATTTCAATTGTTTAAGGTTAAAAGTAACAGAGTTGATTTATCTGCAAAATTAAAATTAAAAAATACCGGCATAATTTAAAATGAATTTTTAGTAAGACGAATTAT
>JAZKGV010000120.1:0-3812 GCA_040385725.1 Bacteroidota bacterium
ATATTCTTCCCTATCTCCAGGGGGCAGAAGCATATTCTTTCTCAAGCTTATCTTCTACTGATATTTTTTTGCCAATGTCTTCTTTGGTGATACCCAGTTCTTTTTCCACTCCTAATTCGATCGGCAAACCATGCGTATCCCAGCCGCCCTTTCTCTTTACCTGGAAACCCTGCATGGTTTTGTAGCGGCACACCAGGTCTTTCAATGTTCTCGAAATTACATGGTGGATACCGGGCATACCATTAGCGCTTGGCGGACCCTCATAAAAAACAAAAGGGGCATGGCCTTCCCTTAACGTTACACTTTTTTCAAATGCGTTATGTTCCTGCCATTTGGCCAATATTTCTTCGCCTATTTTGGATAAATTCAGTTGCTGAAACTCCCTGTACTTCGCCTGCATACGATTTGATTGCTATAAAAATTAAAATGGCTGCAAAGGTAATGAAACAGGCATTGCGTTATCCACAAAAAAATTGCCGCATATTTCGCATTTGGGCAACCATTTTACCTGCTTTACCGTCATTCTCTTGAACTGTACCGATAAATCAGAAGATGTTTTCTGGAAAAAACTATTTTACATTAAGATAAATAATAGGTATTGAGAGTTTTCCACATTCTTTTTCTTTGGCATAGTATTGGAAAATAAAAAGTTGTGATTGGGAAGACGATCATCCATGATTTTAAAAGGTATCCGGCTTAGTGAAAACAATACTGCAATTTTAAAATCGGGAAATAAAACTATAATCCTATTGATATAACAAGTAAACCGTACAACCGCTTTACTATCCAAGTGAGATGTTTGATTTGTGGCGTTTTTAATTAAACCTTTTAACCAGATTATTGGTTGTATGTAAAGTTTTTGCTGGTTTAAGGTTTTATTAGGGTAAAAAAACGGGAGTATTCCTACTCCCGTTTACTTTTTTTAACAAGCGTTCTGGCCCCGTTTTTAATACCATATTCATTACCTATTCGGTAATCTTTATGAAACAATTTGATACCGACACGAAAACAAACTCTTTATAACGAACATCAAGGGTAAGTTACACTCAGATCTGAGTAAAGGCATCTTGTAAAAGGTGCCTTTTTAATGGTTACAACGCCTTATCAATTTGTAACTCCAATTTTTCAAGGGCCTGCAACACTTCCTTTTCTATAAACGAATTTTCTCCTGAACTAAGTGTGGTGGCATACCAGATCATCACCATGGCTATATAATCCTGCATATCCTTCCCCGAAAACTGCGTTTTATATTCTATAATTTTATCATTGATGGTTTTTACCGAATTCCTTATCACCTGTTCATCTTTTGCAAGCGATTTAATGCGGTAAGTGCGGTCACCGATTACAATATTGATGGGAATTAGTTCGTCTGCCATATTTATTCACTTAATAGTGCAATACATTTATCTACTTCCTTCATGTACTGGCTTATTTTTTTCTCAAATACTTTCTTATCAGCCTCATTCATTTTACCCGCCGAAGCTTTGAGGATATTTACCTTTTGTTCAAACTGCTCAATATCCTGTTTCAACAGATCGTTTTTATCTTCCAGTTTTGTTATGCTTCCCTTAAGGCGCTCATTCTCCTTTTGCAAAGCCTGGTATTGCTTCAGTAATTGCTGCAGCTTATCGCTTACCCTTTTAATATGATTGTCTAATCCGGCCATTGTGAATACTATTCCCCAATACGGGGAATAGCTGTGTATCATTTTCTAATTTCTGCGTTTAATTCTTTTTCATACGATGAGATTATCCTGCCCATCATCGCATCAATATCTTTATCTGTCATCGTTTTTTCTTCATCTAAAAAAGTAAAACTGATGGCCATAGATTTTTTGCCCTCACCCAGTTTCTCGTTTTCAAAAACATCAAACAAATTTACCGATTGCAGTTTATTGATCTTAGCTCCTTTTGTTGCCCTGTCTACCTGCTCGTAGGCCACAGATTTGTCAACCACTATCGCCAGATCCCTTTGTACCGCCTGGAACTTTGGTATTTCATAAAAAGCAATGCGTTGTTTTTTATGCAGTGCCACCACCTTATCCCAGTTGATGTCAGCATAAAGCACCGGCTGCTTAATATCAAACTTAGCCAATGTTTTTTTATTTACCGCACCAATTATGGCAATAGCTTCATTCTTTACCGATGCAGTGATGCAGTTATCTAATTTATTATCCGGCTCTGTATTGTAAGCTGATATTTTAATTCCAAGTATTGACATCACCTGCTCAACAACTCCTTTAGCAAAATAAAAATCTGCTTTTTCACCTTTGCTTTTCCAGCTATCGGCACTTAGTTTCCCGGTAATATAGATAGCTAAATGCTGTTGCTCTTCATACTTACCTGTTTCGGAAGTACTGTATGTTTTGCCAAACTCAAAAAACGTAAGGTCATTGTTTTTCCTGTTGAGATTGTAGGCAACACTCTCCAAACCAGTTTCCAGCATAGCAGGCCGCATGATGTTTAATTCAGCGCTGAGACTATTGATCATTTTCACCGTTGTACTCAAAATATCTTCCGTGTAATAAGCTGCATTGGTAATGCTGTTGGTAAAAATTTCACTAAAGCCTGCACCCGCCAATGAAGCCGCAGTTTTTTCTTTGGCCGCAGCTTCCACCGCCAATGTTTCCACCGCAGGGGAAATAGAAATTGCTGAAGGTATTTCTACATTATCCAAACCATCAATCCGCATTATTTCTTCTACAAGGTCTGCCGGCAAGGTAATATCTGGTTTACTGTAAGGCACTGCAATATGTATATCATCCTGCCCTTCTTTTATCACTTCAAATCCAAGTGCAGATAAAATATCTTTAATGGTATCACCATGATAATTTTTGCCACTTAGTTTTTTGAGGTAGTGATATTTTAAAACAATTTCTGTTTTTGGTTTTGGTGCAGGGTAAACATCTACAATATCAGAAGCAATTTCTCCACCAGCCAGTTCTTTAATGAGTAAAGCCGCCCTTTTCAAAACGTTTACTGTATTGCTGATGTCAACACCTTTTTCAAAACGGGTAGCGGCATCTGTACGAAGGCCATGTTTCAAAGATGTTTTACGGATAGTAAGCGGATTGAACCAGGCACTTTCAAGAAAAATATTTTTTGTAGTTGTTTTTACACCACTGCCAATACCACCATACACACCGCCAATGCACATACCAATTCCTTCACCATCACAGATGATCAGATCTTCTGAAGACAATTTTCTTTCCTTGTCATCAAGTGTAATAAAGGTTGTTCCTTCCGGCAAATTTTTCACAATTACCTTATTTCCGTTTATCATGTCTGCATCAAAAGCATGCAATGGCTGGCCGGTTTCATGCAGGATAAAATTGGTTATATCCACGATATTATTGATTGGCCTTAAACCAATACTCTTCAATTTATGCTGCAGCCATTTTGGGCTCTCCTTCACCGTTACGTTCTGTATGCTTACACCTGTATAGCGTTGGCAGGCATCTGCATTTTCAATAACCACTTCAATTTTTAAAGCCTGGTTGTCTGCCTTAAAATTGTTTTTAAATGGTGATACAACCGACCTGTTTTTATTGGTATGATGCGTAAGGTAGGCGCATACGTCCTTTGCCACGCCCAAATGGCTCATCGCATCCATGCGGTTAGGGGTGAGGCCAATTTCAAAAACATGATCATTATACGCACCAAAATATTCCGCAGCCTGCATCCCAACTTTTGTACCTGCAGGCAGTATCATAATACCTGCATGGTTATCGCTTAATCCAATTTCATCTTCCGCACATATCATCCCAAAACTTTCCACACCACGGATCTTTGCTTTTTTCATGGTCATAGGTT
>JAZKGV010000121.1:0-1649 GCA_040385725.1 Bacteroidota bacterium
ACAACTAAAGCGCCCTATTTGCTATATACGGTGTTACCTGTAGATTTTATTTCCTGCTCAACACTGTTAAGAGTTACCAGTTGAATGTTTGTATCAGCCGCAATTTTTTTTGCAATGGAATCAATATGGTTAACTGCCATTTGTGTACGGGTTATTATTTTTATTTTTTTCTGGCCACTGGTTGTTAAACATAACATCCAGCCAAACAGGAAAGTGATCAGCAGTAGTTTCATTTTTTTTATTTACAAAGCATGATGCAGCCGTAAATACTATTACATAAAAAAGCCCCGGAGAATATCCGGGGCTTGAAAAATTTATATTCGCTACAATTTATAATGTCTTCAAAAGATCATTCGCCATTTTTACATAATCATCATTCTTTGCTTTTGTTGCTAAGTCCACCACAGTTGTAGCCGCTGTTTTTGCTGCATCCTTTTCACCCAGTTTTGCATGGATACGGGCTTTCAGCATATATATCCAGAAAGCTTCTTTATTACTTTCTACTGCTTTGTTTACCCATGTTAAAGCCTGTTTCAGGTCTTTTCCATTATCATAATAATACATAGCGGCGCTGAAGTAAGGTTTACTGTCTTTGTTCATTACATCATCAATCTGTTTTAATACCCTTGCTTCTGTGTTGGTGCTGATAGGGAGCATTACCAATGTATTATCCCAGTATAGGTGCAGGTTGGTACTACTGCCTGAAAGATCAGCAAACGTGATGGTAAATGTTTCAACCGTAAATGGCAGTTTCATAATTGGTGCTTCCACTCTTGCCACATCATTTTCCAGTTTGTAATCAGAAGGGCTTGTTACATCTACATCTTTGGTGATAATGATCGTCCATTTATCAGCATTAGGTATAGTGAGCAAACCATATTTGCCTGCTTTAACTTCTTTACCGCCAATAGTTACATCATCCGTAAATGTAAGGGTAGTAGCACCATTGGCACCAGTACGCCATACTTTTCCATAAGGAACGAGGTCACCAAAAATAGCCCTGCCTTTTTTACCGGGGCGGCTGTAACTTAATTCGATACTGCCCGTGCTAAAATTTTGCTTTACTGTTTGTGTAGGGCTTGGTTGTGGTGTAGTTAGTTGTTGCGCTGTTGAGTAGTTGCATATAGCAGCCGCCAGCAAAACCGTAAGTAATTTTCTCATAATTGCTTTTTTTTTGTTGTAAATGTAGATAATAACAGGCAGGTATCATTGCGGTAATGTTACCATTCGTCAAATACCTGTATTCAGTGTGATGCTGTTTTTTGCTGCCATCTCCGCCAGTGTTATTCCCTTGTGTACATCCCAGCCCATCCATTTGGCAAATGAAAACAAAAGCTCCTCTTTTTTTACCTGGTTGGTGATACTGCTACCTTGTATGCCTGCATTTTTGGAAAACTTATTGCCTTCGGCATCAGTGAGCAGCGGATGGTGCCAGAAATGACAGTTATTAAAATAAGGCGATGAAAGATGTTTATCAATATACAATTGCATGGCAGTTGATGGCAACAGGTCTTCTCCACGGCCAATATGCGTAACTCCAAAATGCCTGTCATCTGCCAACGAACAAAGTTGATAAGCAGCAATGCCGTCTTTTCTTTTAATTACAAACGGGTTGTCAATGTTGATGCTAACGCTGCTTTTTAGCCTGT
>JAZKGV010000122.1:0-17287 GCA_040385725.1 Bacteroidota bacterium
GCAGGGCAATTGGTATTGAAGTACCTATTATCCCGGGATTGAAACCGCTCACAAACAAAAAGCAATTAACGGTATTACCAAAAGTGTTTCATGTAGATATACCTACGGAACTTTCTACTGCTGTAATGAAAGCGAAGACTGACGAAGAGGTGGAACAGATAGGAACGGAATGGCTGATACAACAATCAAAAGAATTAAAAGCATTTGGTGTGCCGGTGCTGCATTATTATACATTAGGTAAGCCCAAAGTGATTTATAATGTAGTGAAAGAAATAAGATAAATTTTCATGCTAATAAAAAACCGTCTCGTTATTGATAACGAGACGGTTTTTTTATTGAATTGATTTATTTCTTCCTTGTAAGTTTGATGTGCATTGTTTTAAATTCCTGCCCATCTTTTTCGTGGTACATATCCACTTCCTGTGTATTATCATCCACTATTTTCCAAACTTCCTTTACGTTTATTTCTTTTCCTGCCATTGGCTCTACCATCTTTCCTTTAAAAGTTACCGACCTGGTTGCATCATCCCATGTGCCTTCCATATACATCAGACCTGTTCCCATATTATCAATCCATGTAGTGATCAGTTTTTTGGTCAGGTTATCATAAGCAAGTGTACCTCTTCCCTCAAACGGCATTCCGCCAAAATCCCCTATATGTGTTGCTTCCTGGTAACGGCCGCCCAGAATCATCTTGTTAGTGCAACTTGATTTCATTGTTTGTTCAGGTGTGCCGGGTGCCATCCAGAAAGTGATCTCCTCATCCCAATTCCCGTCAGATTTAGCAATCATTTTGTGTACATCAGAGGGTGTGCTGTAATCCATCCATTTTTTCATTTCCTCCTGTGTTTGGGCTGATGCCTGCAGGCTAACAGTCGTTAGAATAGCAAAAGCAAGTGTCTTGGTAAAATGTTTCATAAAAAGTTTTTTTTACAAAATACGATTTTGATCTTTCCGGTGCAACTGATTTTTAATAAAAAAAATATTTATTGAACCATCCTGGTTAATTATTTGTCAATGCAGAAAATAATTTCTCAAATGATGTACCTTGAAAATCAAATATAAAAATATGGATACAACAAAATACAGTTTTGGAATGATCGGGTTGGGAACCATGGGGCGTAATCTTTTACTGAACATGGCAGACAATGGTTTTGCAGTGGCGGGATATGATAAAGACGCTTCTAAAATAACGGTACTGGAAAAAGAAGGAGAAGGTAAACCGGTGAAAGGGTTTTCTTCATTAAATGATTTTTTGGAAAGCCTTACCTCACCAAAGGTGATAATGATGCTGGTGCCTGCCGGAAAAATTGTGGATGATGTGATAAACGAATTAACACCGCTGTTATCAAAAGGCGATATTATTATTGATGGCGGCAACTCTCATTTTACCGATACCACAGAAAGGGTAAAACGCCTTGAAGAAAAAGGTTTTCACTTTTTTGGCATGGGCGTTTCCGGTGGTGAAGAAGGTGCAAGGCGTGGGCCCAGCATGATGCCCGGTGGCGACACCAAGGCTTATCAATATATGCAACCGGTGTTTGAAAAAATTGCAGCTAAGGTTAATGGAGAACCCTGTGTTACTTATATCGGTCCCGGTGCATCAGGGCATTTTGTAAAAATGGTACACAATGGTATTGAATACGCATTGATGCAACTGATAGCAGACACGTATGAGATACTGAAAAAAAGTTTGCGACTAAGCAACCAGGAAATTCAGTCTGTTTTTGCTGAATGGAACAAAGGAAGATTGCAATCTTATTTATTAGAAATTACGGCTGATATTTTTGCTTACAAAGATGAGGATGGAACATACCTGGTTGATAAAATAAAAGACGAAGCTAAATCTAAAGGAACAGGCAAATGGACAACACAAATTGCAACTGATTTAGAATTACCAATTCCAACTATTGATATTGCAGTGGCATTAAGAAATCTTTCTAAATACAAATCATTAAGAACTTCTATTGCTGCCGCTTATCCGGATGAGAAAAAAAAGGATGTTGCTGATAAAGAATCGATATCAAAATTAGAAGCAGCATTTTACTTCTCTACCATCAGCATTTATGCACAGGGCATACATTTATTAAGTAAGGCTTCAGCAGAGTATAAGTACCAGTTGAAACTGGATGAAATAGCAAAGATCTGGCGGGGCGGTTGTATTATAAGGGCAGCATTGCTTGAAAATATTTACAGTGCTTACAAAACAAATCCTGCATTGGAACATTTGTTTTTAGATGCTTCCATTCAATCAATAATAAGATCTGTATTGCCAGCTGTAAGAGAAATTGTATCTGCACAAATAGCAGAGGGTGTTTCTATTCCTGCCTTTGCAAATGCATTGAGTTATTTTGATGCGATAAGAAGTGAACGTATGCCGCAAAATCTGATCCAGGCTCAAAGGGATTATTTTGGTGCACATACTTATGAGCTGATTGGAAAAGAAGGAGTGTTTCATACAGAGTGGGAAAAAAAGTAAATTAACTTATTACACGAATTTTAAAAACAATTACACGAATTATCAGACAATTATATTAATTCGTGTAATTAGTACCAATTAGTGTAATAGAAATATAAAAGCAATGAAATCATTACAAGAAATAAAATCACAACCAACTATATTCATCATCTACGGCGGCAGTGGTGATCTGTGCTGGAGAAAAATTTCACCTGCATTATTCAATTTATTTTTAGATGGGTGGATGCCGGATAAATTTGCCATCGTCGGTGTGGGCAAATCTTCATTGCCACATGAGGACTACAGGGCTAAGTTGCTGGATGGCATCAACCAGTTTTCAAGAAGCGGTAAAGCACCAGATGATAAATGGGCTGAATTTTCAAAACATATCTTTTACGAGTCTGTTGACCTGAATGATTACTCTACCTACAATGTGTTTTGTAAATACATTGACCAATATGAAAAAGAGTGGAGTGTCAAACCTTATGTGATACACTATTTTGCTGTAGCGCCTTCCCTGTTCCCTGTTATCGCATCTAACATTGCAAAAAATAAATTAGCAGAGCAAAGAGAACATACAAGGATTGTAATTGAAAAACCTTTTGGGCATGACCTGGATTCTGCTAAAGAACTGAACAAACTGCTCAACGAAAATTATCACGAAGAACAGATATACCGTATTGACCATTATCTCGGCAAGGAAACAGTGCAGAATATTATGGCCTTTCGTTTTGCCAATGCCATATTAGAACCGCTATGGAACCGTAATTACATTCAGCACGTACAAATTTCTGTAACAGAAAGACTGGGCGTGGAAAGCCGTGGTGGTTATTATGAAACTTCCGGTGCGTTGAGGGATATGATCCAAAATCATATTTTGCAGTTGCTTTGTTTGGTTGCGATGGAGCCACCAAATAATTTTAATGCTTCGGAAATACACAACCGCAAAGTAGATATCATAAAAGCAATACGCCGGTTTGATCCGGAACATCTCAGGAAGAGTGTAGTAAGAGGACAATATGGCAAGGGCTGGATGGAAGGTAAAGAAGTGCCCGGCTACCGGGAAGAGCAAAATGTAAATCCCAATTCCAATACAGAAACATTTGCGGCAATAAAATTCTTTATTGATAACTGGCGCTGGCAGGATGTACCGTTTTATGTAAGAACAGGAAAACGCCTGCACCAGGCGGCGTCTATCATTTCTATACAGTTCAAAGACCAGCCACATTTTATTTTTCCGCCAGAAGCGATTGAAAGTTGGCAACAAAACAGGCTCATCATCAGCATACAACCAGAGATGAGCATACGCATACAGGTGCAGGGCAAAAGACCGGGCTTAGAAATGCTGCTGAATACTGTTGATATGGTATTTGATTATAAAAGCACTTACTCCAGTTACACTCCCGAAGCGTATGAAACATTGATATTGGATGTGATGCAGGGAGAGCAAACTTTGTTTATGAGAGGAGATATGGTGGAAGCTGCATGGGAATTGCTGATGCCTATTGTGAGCGCATGGACAAACAAGCCTTCATTAAACTTTCCAAATTATTCTGCAGATTCATGGGGACCTGAGTTGGCAGAAGCATTGATTGCAGCAGATGGCTTTCATTGGTATACGCTGCCGCTTAACGGGAAAAAATAACACGGATGAAATTACATATTTACGATACAGACGAAAAAGTAATAAAAGCATTAGCTAATTTTTTTGTTACAACAGTAAATGCTGCTATAAGAAAAAATGATGAGTGCGCTGTTGTTTTATCCGGTGGCAACTCTCCAAAAAAATTATACCAATTGCTTGTATCTGATGATTACAAAAGTCAGCTTGACTGGAGCAAGGTTTCATTTTTCTTTGGTGATGAACGCTATGTTCCTTTCAATTATCCCGATAACAACGGCCTGATGGCGAAGGAAACTTTATTTGAACCATTAAAGATCGATGAATCAAAAATATTTTATATAGGCACTTCATTGAGCCCGGAGCATGATGCTGCGAATTACACAGATAATATCTTTACTTACTTTGGTGAGCGGCAAATAAAATTTGATCTGATACTATTGGGATTAGGCGATAACGCACATACCGCTTCCTTATTTCCTTATACTGATGTATTGCATGAAGAAAAAGCAATTGTAAGACCTGTGTTTCTGGAAGAGCAGGATGTTTACCGCATTACCATGACTGCGCCTTTGATCAATGAAGCGCACAAAATTGCTTTTTTAGTATATGGAAAAAATAAAGCAGAAGCTGTGCAGCAAGTTTTAAAAGGAGAAAAAAATATTGAATTGTATCCAGCACAATTGATACAGCCATTAGATGGAACGGTGAATTGGTTTATGGATGCAGCCGCTGCAAAGGGTGTGATGTAATTCTCCCACAAAGGCGCAAAGTAAAACCAAGAAAACTTTGTTGGCTTTGTGCCTTAGTGGGAAATAGTTTCCTTCAACACCAATTCAATTCTTTCTTCCAATGCTTCATAAGACGTAAAACCTCTTGCCAGCAAATGAAATTTTGTTTCAGATAATTGCATCAGCACAGCAGGAAAAGCGGTAACCTGTAGTTGTTTGCACAAAGTAAATTCGTAGTAGGCTTGTTCTTTATATTCTTCGCTACCCAGTTTTGAATAAAATGCTTCGGGGTTGATGCCATACTTTTCCAGTAAGTGTTTGTAGGCTTCGTTATCATCCAGGTCTCTTCCTTCATAATTCAACGCATACTGCATATCGCTTGCAAATGATAATTGTTGTTGAGGATAATACTCTTTAAAAATGCAAAGAGCAATGGCAGGTTTTTCAGAATTCATTACCCAATCACTTTGATCAGGGTGATTGATATGCCATAAAAAATCTTCCCCAAACTTTACCCCGGTCAATGCTTCCACCCTTGTATAAGCAGTTTGAATAAACGGGGCGATCTTTTCAATCGGAGCTATATTTTCTTCCACCATCATTCCACCACTCAATACTTCAATATCAAATTGTCCCTTAAATTTTTCTTCTATCTTTTTAAGTACAGGACTAAAGCCATAGCACCAGCCGCAATAAGCATCGTAACAGTAAATTAAGATCGGTTGCATGCTGCAAAGATAGCAGGACTATAAAGAAGCAATTTGTGAGATGTGAAAATATTGCGGCTGCGGTATACCTATTCAAAAATGATCGTTTTGTTTTTCCATATCAATACCCTTTCTTCAAATACCAGTTGCATGGCTCTTGCCAATACAGCGGTTTCAATTTCTTTACCAGCCTTTACCATATCTGGCGCAGTAAAAGAATGGTTCACAGGAATGATCTGTTGTGCAATGATGGGGCCTTCATCTAAATCGTTGGTAACAAAGTGAGCGGTGGCACCAATGAGTTTTACGCCACGTTCATAAGCCTGTTTATACGGACTGGCACCAATAAAAGCTGGCAAAAATGAATGGTGAATATTGATGATGCGATGAGTAAACTTATCGATAAAGGATGGTGATAGTATCCGCATGAATTTAGCCAGTACTAAATAATCGGTTTTGTATTTTTCAATTATTGATAGCACTTCTTTTTCAAAAATTGTTTTGTCTTTATCTTCATGCGATACTAAATGAAAAGGAATGTCAAACCGTTTGCAAACATCTTCCAATGTTTCATGATTGCCGATCACACATTGCACTTCTGCACCTAAGGTTTTAAAGTGGTTGCGGATAAGTATATCTCCGAGACAATGATATTCCTTCGTCACCAATACAACCACTTTTTTTTGTGTTGATGGATTTACTGCGATCTCCGCTCCTTCAGGTAATATTGCTTTTAGTTCTTTCCATACAGGTAATGCTTCTTCCACGCCTTCCACTACAATGCGGACAAAAAAACGGTTGTCACCCGTATCAACATGTTCCCTCATAGCAACAATGTTGATATTCAGTTTTGCAATAACACCGGCAACATCAGCCACCAGGCCCACACGGTCTTTGCATTGAATAAGTATTACCATGGTGAGTTTGTGAATGGTGAATCATTAATGGTGAATGATTAAACATCCCTCTTTTTTTATCTCCTTTTCTCTTTTATTCTCTTTGCAAAAAATCTTTGTCTTCTTTTCTGCTTTAACCTTTTAGCCTAATGCGCCGCTAACCAGTTCTCACCGGTTCCTACTTCCGCATCTGTTGGAACATCATTGGGTAATGCTAAAGCTGTTTGCATACAGTCCAGTATCACGGGTTTTATTTTTTCAATTTCATCTTTATGGGCATCGAACACCAATTCATCATGAACCTGCAATAGCATTTTCGATTTGAAATTATGTTTCTTAAAAGCTGCATGAATTTTTATCATCGCCAGTTTTATCATATCAGCAGCACTGCCCTGTATGGGAGAATTGATCGCATTTCGTTCTGCAAAGCCACGTACAGTAAAGTTGGCAGAGTTAATATCACGGAGCCAGCGTTTACGGCCCATCAATGTTTCCACATAACCATTCTCTTTGGCGAAGTTGATAGTATCGTCCATGTACTTTTGAATATTAGGAAATTGTTTTTTGTAGTTGTCGATAATCTCTTTTGCTTCTGCCCTTGCAATACCGAGATTGTCTGCTAAACCAAAAGCCCCTTGTCCGTAGATGATGCCAAAGTTTACGCTCTTTGCTTTGTAACGCATTTCTTTTGTCACGGCTGATTCTTCTACATTAAACACTTTTGCAGCAGTGGCCGTATGAATATCTTTTCCTGTTTTAAAAGCATTGCACATATTTTCATCTCCGCTGATGGCAGCCACAATACGCAGTTCAATTTGAGAATAATCGGCGCTCATTAAAACGAAGTCTTCGTTTCTTGGAATGAAAGCTTTTCTAATTTCCCGTCCCCGTTCTGTTCTTACAGGAATGTTTTGAAGATTAGGATCGGTACTGCTGAGCCTACCTGTAACAGCCACGGCCTGTGCATAGGATGTATGTACACGGCCTGTTTTTTTATTTACCATTTCCGGTAATGCATCCACATAAGTGTTCTTGAGTTTTGTCAATTCACGGAAAGCAAGAATGTCATCACAGATCTTATTTTTCACCGCCAGTTTTGTCAGTACATCTTCGCCGGTTGCGTATTGACCAGTCTTTGTCTTTTTTGCTTTAGGGTCTAATTGCAATTTATCAAATAACACTTCACCCAATTGTTTTGGGCTTGCCAAATTAAACCGGACACCAGCCTGCTGATATACCAGCTCTTCACTTTTTTTTGCTTCAATTTCTAATTGCTTGCTGTAACCATTTAAAAATGTTTCGTCAATTCTTATTCCTTCAAACTCCATATCGGTCAATACTTTCACCAACGGATTCTCCACTTCATAAAAAACCTTTTCAACTTCCTTTGTTTTTAATTGGGGAAGAAAAATATTCTTTAGTTGCAAAGTGATATCAGCGTCTTCTGCGGCATAGTCCTTTATTTTTTCTATTTCCACATCTCTCATATTACCCTGGCCTTTTCCTTTTTTGCCAATGAGCTCTTCAATGTGTACAGGTTCGTAGCCCAGGTATTTTGCACTCAGTGCATCCATGCTTCTTTTACCATCCGGTTCAAGTACATAATGCGCCAGCATCGTATCAAAAATATTTCCCTTCAATTCAAATCCATACCATTTCAGCATCAGCATATCGTACTTGAGATTTTGCCCGATCCAGACTTTTGATTCATCATTAAATAACGTTTTAAATTGTTTCAATAATTTTATGCAATTCTCTTTATCTGCGGGGCAGGGAACATAATATGCTTCGCCTTCTATAAAAGAAAAACTTAAGCCGACCAATTCTGCATCATTAGCATCAATTCCTGTTGTTTCTGTATCAAAACAAATTTCAATTTTTTCTTTGGCTGTATTTACAAAAGCCTCAATGGCAGTATCATCATTCAGCAAAATATAACTATGGGTAGTATTGTTGATATTTTTTTCAACCGCAAGTACAGCGTCATCAGAACCGCTATCTGAGATAAAAACCGATGACGGTGTTGGTGCAGCAGCTTTTGTTTCAACAATATTTCCAAACAGGTCCATCTGCACATTTCCTTCTTTTGCTTTTGCACTATCTGTGGCCTGCTGTCCGCCGTCAGTCACCTGCACAACATCTTCTCCTAAAATTCTTTTGCCTAATGTTTTAAACTCCAGCTCAGCAAATACTTCTTTCAACGCTTCCCTGTTCATTTCTTTTATCATGAAATTTTCTTCATGAAATTCGGCCGCAGGAATATCTGTAATAATTGTCGCCAGCTTTTTACTCATGATGGCGTCTTCTTTTCCATTCTTTATCTTTTCTCCCATCGCACCTTTAATATTTTCTGCATTGGCTAAAATATTTTCCAAGGTTTCATATTCTGCTAACAACTTAGCAGCTGTTTTTTCTCCCACACCTTTTATACCGGGGATGTTATCAACTGCATCACCCATCAATCCTAAAATATCTATTACCTGGCTTACGCTTTTGATGCCCCATTTTTCGCATACTTCTTTTGGCCCTAAAATTTCAAACACACTTCCCTGGTAAGGCGGCTTATAAATTTTTATATGTTCTGTTACCAATTGCCCGTAATCTTTATCGGGTGTTACCATGTACACATCATAGCCAGCTTTCTCTGCCTGTTTTGCCAAAGCACCAATTACATCATCTGCTTCATAACCATCAATTCCAATCACAGGAATGTTGAGTGCTTCAATAATGCGGATGATATCCGGCACGGCACCTCTTATATCTTCGGGTGTTTCCTGCCGGTTGGCTTTGTAGTTGGCAAAATCCGTATGGCGTTCTGTTGGTGCGGCTGTATCAAAACACACCGCCATGTGGGATGGTTTTTGATTGGTGATCAGGTCGATCAAAGTATTGGTAAACCCAAATTGTGCATTGGTATTTCGTCCTTTACTTGTAATACGTGGGTTGCGTATGAGTGCATAATATGCCCTGAAGATGAGTGCGTAGGCATCGAGTAAAAATAATTTCTTTTGCATGGGATAAAAATAAAAAGTAAAAATGGTTTTGCCACGAATTACACAAATAAACACGAATGAAATTCTGCCACAGATTACACAGATATTCACAGATGAAAAAAGGCAGGAGGAAATTGTTCCCTCTGCCTTCTGACTTATTTTATCCTTTTTTCTTCTTTGCCCTTTTAGTTTAAAAACGGGTATCAATAAACAATGGTAACATTGCCCGCCACGTAGGCCAGTCATGTTTCCATTCTTCTCCCCACACACTTAATTCATAATTGATGCCTTTATTGTACAACACACCGGCAAATTCCCTGGCAGCATCCGGTGCTTCATACTCTCCACTACCGGTGAGAATGTGAATGTGATGACTGCTTCTTATCTGTTCCAACACATAATGATCGGTAAGATTGGGTACATAATGACAGGGAGAGTTGAAATATACCTGGTCGTCATAAAAACCTTTTGTGTATTCCATTAAATTATAAACACCGCTCATGGCTATTACGCCATTGATAAGGTCGGGGCGCTTTAAAAATAAATTCATGCTGTGCAATGCACCAAAGGATGCACCCGAAATAATGATGGGTGTGTCCCAGGATGTATTGTTCTTTATAAACGGTATTACTTCATTATAGATATATTCATTAAACTGGTTATGACGGATGGCTTTGTGTTCACCAGCCATTTCATTGTTAAGCCAGCTTTCATTGTTGATGCTGTTTACAGAAAACACTTTTATTTTTCCGCCATCAATCATTGGTGCCAACGCATCTATCAATTGAAAGCGCTCATATTCCAAATAATCTGCAGCGGCGGTGGGTACCAGTAATAAAGCAATACCATAATGACCATACATGGCCACCGGCATTTCCTTTTGTAATGATGGGCTATACCAGGATGTTAAATGTCTTTCCATAAGTTAGTTTGTTAATTAATGGTGGTTAAAGTACTAACAAATGTTCAGGTGCAAAAATTTAATATCTTTGATACCGGTTATTTATAAGTATGAAATAACCCTTAAAATTTTGATTATGAAGAAGACGTTTTTATTCGCTCCATTTATCCTGTTGCTTTCTCTATTCTTTGTTTCCTGCGAAAGAGAAATAAGTTTTGAAAATGGCGGTGTGCCCGGTGTTATAATTGGTGGCGGTTCCGCAGGCGGTTCAGCGCTCTATTCTTTTGATGATGGCGGCACAGCCTCCTGCACAGGTGCAACTATTTCAGGCATTTTTACTGCAGGTACTGCAACTACTGCTGCCAATACCGTTACGTTGGATGTTACGGTAGATTCTGTCGGCAGCTGGATTGTTTCAACAAGTGCGTTCAATGGTATTTCCTTTAGTGGTTCCGGCACTTTTACAACTACTGGTGCACAAAGTATTACACTGAATGCAAACGGAACACCTACAACGGCTGGCACCTTTAATTTTACACCAGGGCCAAACAATTGTGCATTTTCTGTAACAGTTGCTCCGGGTGTTGTGCCTGTTACTACTGCTGTATATAGTTTTAATGGAGGCACAAGTTCTTGTACAGGTGCAAGCCTAACCGGCACACTCACTGCAGGCACGGCAGCTACAGCTGCCAATACCGTTGTATTGCAGGTAACGGTTGATACAATAGGTACTTATTCTGTTACCACAACCAGTGTTAATGGAATAGTATATAGCGGTTCTGGCACTTTCACAACTACTGGTGCAAACACGATTACATTAACAGCAAGCGGTACACCAACTGCAGCAGGCGATTTTAATTTTGTTACGGGAAGTTCAAGTTGTACTTTTTCTGTGAGTTTTGCTCCCGGCTCAAGTAGCGGCACCAATTTTTTAAGATGCAAGGTTGACGGTACACTTACAAATTATAATACAAACTTAACAGGCTTTAGTATAGCATCAGCTGGCGCAGGCCTTCCTTTTACAATGAGTGTATTTGGTACAAATTCAGATGTTTCTGGAAGCATTGAAGAATTGAGGGTAAATGTTCAGAACCCGACTGCTGTTTCTACAGGAGCTTATGTTAATGGAACTTTTTCCAGCGGGCTTAATGACAGGTTATGCCAGGCCGCAATTTATCCAACAGGGTTTCCTAATTTATACTGGGGGTCTTCTGCAATGACGGCCAATACTTTCACGGTTACTATAAATGAAATAACCACTGCTGGTGCTAAAGGTACATTCGGCGGTACCATTTATGAAAGTAATGGCCTTGGGCCAACAACAAAGCAGGTAACTGAAGGAGAGTTCCAAATAACATTCTAATTGGCAATAATAAAAAATTACTAGGGGTGCTTACAACACCCCTTCCTTTATTTCTGTCCACAACTCACGGTAGCATTGAGCCGCATAACTGCTGTTGGCAAATTCCATTATCGGCGCTTTGTGTATGCCCATCTTTTCTACATCAGATAAGTAAGGGATATAATTCTGAAAAAAACGTTTGTCTTTGTATAACTCTTCCATTATTTCATTGTGAAGGTTCTTACGCAGATCGGCCATTGTGAAAAAACACATCATCTTTTTTATGTCCAGGTCTTTTTCTTTAAAGTAATCTTTCACCATGTGATAAGTACGAACGGATAAAGTGGTTGGTATCACGGGCATTAAAACAATATCTGCCGCATTAAAAATATTTTCATGCAAGGCGCTAAAGCCCGGAGGGCAATCAATAAAAACAAAATCATATTCGCCATCTAATTGTTTCAATATTCCTTTCAACCTGTTCTTATTCCCTTTCATTTCTTCCAGCATAATATCGAAACTTTTGCTGCCGTTGTCGGCTGGTATTACTTCCACCAATTCAAAATCCGTGCTTAATACAGCGCTCTCCAACACAGCATCCTTGGTAATTAGTTTTTTTATGCCGGGATGTACTTTCGGTTTTGCTTTGTAGTAAAAAGAAGCTGAACCCTGGGGGTCAATGTCCCATAGCAAAGTTTTAAAACCATCTGCAGCAGCCAGGTAAGTAAAGTTTACGCAACTGGCGGTTTTACCTACACCGCCTTTCAGGTTATACAAAGCAATCGTGGTCATATTATTTGGTTTAAAAAAATGAGGGGTTAAGATAGTGATTTATTATATAAATGTTTATCTTTTCAAAAACGATGTTATGAAAATTCCTCCGCAGTATAACCGCTTGATGCCTTACCTGATTGTTCCCAATGCAGGCAAGTTTATAGAATTCATGAAGCATGTATTTGGTGCCACAGAGCAAATAAGTGTGCCTGGAGAAGCCGGAGCAATCATGCATGGCGAAATCCGTCTTGGTGAATGTGTGATCATGCTGGCAGAAGCATCACTACTGTTTTCTGCAAAACCTGCCGGCATGTTTGTGTATGTTGAAAAGGTAAAAGAGTTGTATGAAAAAGCAATAGCTGCAGGCGCTGTGTCAATTATGGAACCGGTAAAAAAGGAGTATGGATACACTTGTGGATTTACAGATCCTTTTGGTAATGATTGGTGGCCAACGGAAGTTTAATGGAAACGCTATTTTATATTCTCCCACCAGGAGCTAAACGTATTTTGGGTGGCATTAATGTTTGCTTTCTCCCCAATCATGGGAGTTAATAAAAGAACATCATTTTCCCTGGCTGCTTTACTCACTCTTTCAATCGGGTCTTTCCATGTGTGGTTGGCCAATGTAAATTTTCCCCAATGCACTGCCAGTAATTTTTTTGCCTGTAAATGCTGTGCAGCCGCCACCACTTCTTCCGGCATCATATGAATATATTTCCAGCTTTTATCATACTGGCCACATTCTAAAATAGCTAAGTCAAAAGGGCCATGATGGTCGCCTATCTTTTTAAAATGTGTATCATAGCCGCCATCGCCACCAATGAAAATTTTATGATGGGGAGTTTGCAAAACAAATGACACCCAAAGCGCTGTATTTCTTTTAAAAGTTCTTCCGGCAAAATGCCTTGCTGCTGTAATGGTTACACTAAAGCCATCTTCCAATTGAATAAATTCATTCCAATCCTTTTCAAGAATAATTTCTTTGCTAAAACCCCATTTTTCCAAATGTTCCCCTGTTCCCAAACCTGTGATAACCTTTTTAACTTTTGGCCTTATGCTTTTCATCACTTTATAATCCAGGTGGTCCCAATGGTCATGACTGATAAAAAGAAGATCAATTTCCGGTATATCATCAGTTTTATAAATATCAGCACCCTGAAAAGCTTTTGTGCCGGAACTGAATGGAGAAGCATTGCCGCTTAATACAGGATCAACTAATATTCTCTTTCCATCCACCTGCATAAAGTATGATGAATGCCCCATCCATATCAACACATCTTCTTCCTGCGAAAGGGAAAACAAATCTGTCTTTACTGATGGTAATGGCTGGGATGGTTTTTTACCAGGGTGCTTCCTGAATAAAAACTCTGTCAATACAGAAACAAAAGAAGCACCTTCAGCCAATGCAGGTGTGTGGCTTTGATTTTGAAAAGCGCCATTTTTATAATTTGGTGATCGCTTTATTTTTTCAAGTCTTATGCCAGTTGGTTTGCGGCCAAATTTAGATTGCTGCATAAAAAGATAAATTACAAGGATGAATACAGCAGATATAATTATTGATAAAAACATTCTTAGAAGAGGCATTCAATTTTATTGCCTGCTATAATAGACGATTGGAAGGAACTAATGTTTTAAATAATGAAAAAGAATTTGAGATGACTGAACAGGTTATAAAATTTTACAAGGGCCGTTCATGTATTTATTCACAGGCATTCTTTATTCTGTTGCACCAGGTTCCAGGTTTTCCAAATCGTTTAAATCCTTGTGCCTGCCTGCTGCCTTTTTTGCCTTGATCAAATCATTATAATGAACAAGTTTTATCATTAAGCCATCATCATTATATTCTTTGCTTACTGCATAGCATTCATTAAAATCAAGTCCGCCCATTTTTGTCATAATATCAATAGCCACTGGTTTTCTTCCATATCGAAATACATCCCAGTCGTGATGGTTTAGAAAATTTTCTTCGGTCATATCAAATACAGGCATTCTGAATTCGTTGAAGGCAGACAACAGTTTTTTATAATTAGCACTGGTTCTGTTAACCCATATATCCATATCGCCTGTTGTTCTTGAATAACCATGCAGTATTACGGCATAGCCACCAACCAACAGGTATTCCACTTCACTATTATTCAGCGCCTGTATAAAATCCCGGAAGTCAGTATTAAATATGTTACCCATTGCTTAAGCTTCTTGCTTCAAAATAGTTTTTATCCATTCTGGGAGGATTGTTGAAGGGGAAATTGTATGCAATTGCAATAAGCCTGTTGGCATTTTCAAGTCTTTCCTGTGGCGTATTTTTTTTAAAGTCATTAATTTCTCTGTCAGCTTGTTCAAAACTCATTTTTGAAAACTGTGACCTGTCTAACCTGAAATTATTATCCATAAAAAATTATAGGTTTTAAAGATACTTATTTTTTATCCCTTCATTCCCTCCAGCTCCTTCTGCAACCTGAACATTTCATCCCTCAACTTTGCGGCTTCCATAAAGTCCATATCCTTTGCTGCTTTCTCCATTGTTTTTTTCACTGCAGCAATTTTCTTTTCCATTTTTGGAATGGTAAGATACTCTTCCCCGTCTTCCGCTGCAATGGTTATAATATCCTGGCCATCACCAATGGCATAAGCCTTCTTTTCATCAAATCCTTTTATATCAAGTACGCTGGTTTGTGCAAAAACCTGCTCCGTCGTTTTGATAATTGTTTTTGGTGTGATATTGTGTTCGATATTATATGCAATTTGTTTTTCCCTACGGCGATCAGTTTCATCAATCGTCTTCTGCATACTCTCCGTCATTTTATCGGCATAAAAAATTACCAGGCCATCCACATTTCTTGCGGCACGGCCTGCAGTTTGTGTCAAACTTTTTTCATTACGCAGGTAACCTTCTTTATCTGCATCTAATATAGCTACCAAAGAAACCTCTGGAAGATCCAACCCTTCTCTTAATAAATTCACACCTACTAAAACATCGATCACACCCAATCTCAATTCTCTTAAGATCTCCACCCTTTCCAGTGCATCCACTTCACTGTGTATGTATTTGCTTTTAATATTGATGCGGTGCAAATATTTATCCATCTCTTCTGCCATGCGTTTGGTTAATGTTGTTACCAATACACGGTCACCTTTTTTTATGCGGTTATCGATCTCATCTAATAGATCATCTATCTGGTTAATGGATGGACGGATCTCAATTGGCGGATCTAACAAACCTGTTGGCCTTACCACCTGTTCCACCACAATGCCACCTGATTTTTCCAGTTCATAATCTCCCGGTGTGGCGCTTACATAAACTGTTTGCGGTAACATACTTTCAAACTCATGAAAATTCAAAGGCCTGTTATCCAACGCTGATGGCAAACGAAAACCGTAATCAACCAACGTTAATTTACGGCTCCTGTCTCCACCATACATTCCACTTACCTGGGGCACAGTTTGATGGCTTTCATCAATCACACAAATAAAATCTTTTGGAAAATAATCTAACAAACAGAACGGCCTTGTACCAGGATTCCTCCTGTCAAAAAATCTTGAATAATTTTCTATCCCGTTGCAATAACCTAACTCTCTTATCATTTCCAAATCGTAATTCACTCTTTCACCCAGGCGCTGTGCTTCAATATATTTTCCTGTGGCTTTAAAGTATTCCACCTGTGCAGCGGTTTCATCCTGTATCTCATAGATCACCTGCTGCATAATATCTTTTGGCGCCAGGTATAAGTTGGCAGGAAAAATAGCAGCGTTATCAACTTCAGCGATCCGTTTGCTACTGCTGAGTTCTAATGTTTCAATGCTTTCTATTTCATCACCAAAAAAAGTAATGCGGTAACCATAATCAACATAAGGAAGGTTAATATCTATTGTATCTCCTTTTACCCTGAATGTTCCTCTTGTAAAATCTCCCTGGCTTCTGCTATACAGGCTATTCACTAATGAATGTAAAAATCCCTGTCGTGAAATAGTCTGTCCTTTCTGAATTCTTACAATACCGTTTTCAAATTCTGTGGGATTGCCCATACCATAAATACAACTCACACTCGCCACAACAATAATATCTCTTCTTCCACTTAGTAGTTGTGCCGTAGCCTGTAAACGAAGTTTATCCAGTTCCTCATTAATGCTCAGATCCTTTTCTATATAAGTATTGCTCACAGGAATGTATGCTTCCGGTTGATAGTAATCATAATAGCTTACAAAATATCCCACTGCATTGTCAGGAAAAAACTGCTTGAACTCGCCATACAGTTGCGCCACCAAAGTTTTGTTGTGGGTGATAACCAGTGTTGGCCTTTGCACATTTTGTATCACATTGGCCATGGTAAATGTTTTACCACTTCCGGTTACGCCCAATAAGGTTTGATAGCGTTCGCCGTCCTGTATGCCTTCGGTCAATTTTTTAATGGCATCTGGCTGGTCACCGGCGGGTGAATATGATGATTGAAGATTAAAAGGCATGGAAAAATTTTACTGCAAATTAGCTTATAAAAGAACAATAATAAAACCGGTAATCCTTCTGTTTGTTCAATGAGTGATGTAATTTTACCTTAGTACTTTTTCGTGCCTTTGAGCCTTCGTGGTTCTTAATAAAACCACCAAGACGCGAAATTACAAAGTAACACAAAGGAAACTTTAAAGATATGAAGCCAACTATCACCATTGAATACTGCCCCAAATGCAACTGGCTGCTGA
Source organism: Bacteroidota bacterium (assembly GCA_040385725.1). Classification (GTDB taxonomy): domain Bacteria; phylum Bacteroidota; class Bacteroidia; order Chitinophagales; family Chitinophagaceae; genus Ferruginibacter. The sequence goes on from JAZKGV010000122.1 coordinate 17,119, forward strand.
GAGCTGCATATATGGCGCAGGAATTTTTAACCACCTTTGAAAATGAATTGAAAGGAGTAACGCTTCAACCAAGTGAAGTAAGCGGCGATTTTCACATCAGCATTGATGCTAAAAAAGTTTTTGACCGCAAAGAGTTTGGCGGCTTTCCTGAAATAAAAGAACTGAAACA
>JAZKGV010000123.1:0-1616 GCA_040385725.1 Bacteroidota bacterium
CATGTGCCGGGGCGTGAATATCATAAATAAATAAACAGCATAACGGCATCATCAATATTCTGACTGCCACCACCAACTGTTTGTATTTGCAATTACTATTTTCATTTGTGATTACAAATATGGGGAAGAAATCATTATTAAAAAAACTTTTTTCTACATTGTACAAAATTTAAGCATGAACATACTTCAACAACAAAATGAAACAAAGGGCAGTTTTTACGTGGAGCAAAATGGCAAAGTAGTTGCAGAGATGACATATTCAGTAGCCAGCCCTTCACTGATAATAATTGACCATACTGAAGTGGATGAGAGTTTAAAAGGAAAAGGTGCCGGAGTAAAGCTGTTGAATAAACTGGTGGAATATGCCAGGGCAAATAATATTAAGATCATTCCGCTCTGTCCTTTTGCTAAATCCGTGTTTGATAAAAAGCATGAGGAGTTTAAGGATGTGTTGAGGCAATGAATAATTTACAATATGCAATTAGCATGAGGTTACAAATAACTAATAACAAATAACTACAAAATGAAAATTATAGTTTTTGGTGCAACAGGAATGGTAGGTAAAGAAATTGTAAAACAAGCTTTATACAATGGCAATACGGTAAAAGCTTTTGGAAGAAATGTTTTTACAGAAGGGTTACCAGACAATGACAAACTTGAGCTGGTACAAGGAGCTTTGTTTGATGAAGGTGAAGTGTATAAAGCAATAAAAGGGTGCGATGCAGTTGTATTGGCCATTGGTGGCGCTTTTGATGGCACAGACAAAACAAGAAGCCTGGGCATGAAAAACATTGTAAAGCAGATGGAAAAAGCCAACGTAAAAAGAATTGTTGCCCTTGGCGGCATGGGAGTATTGGATGCAACAGATGGAAAGTTAATGATGGAGCAGGAAGATTTTCCGGCAGAACATTTTGCTTTATCACAGGAACATCAAAAAGCACTTGGCTTTTTACAAAGCAGCAAACTTGACTGGACGTTTGTGTGCCCTCCAATGATTGAAGAAGCAGCACCATCAGGCATTTTTGCAACTGCTGCCAACGAACTGCCACAACCCAATCATTTTACAATTGGTTCCGGCGATCTGGCTTTGTTTATGCTGAAGGAAATAACCGCCAATCAATTTGTGAAGCAAAGAGTGGGCATATCAAGCTAAATATTAACAGATTGAAAACATATGCATTAAAGCATGGCATATTATTTTCAATCAAAAGAAAAAAATATTGATGAAGTATTTGTTACTCTTCTTTTTTACCGCCACCAGTTATGTTGCCAAAGCTCAGAAGATTGACAGCATTTATGTAAACCTTTACACAGATAGTTTAAAGAGAGGCACTTACAATTATATTAATGTTGATGGGCTTTTATCTAATGGAAAATATTTGCCGCTGGATAGCTCTCATATCAGTTTCACAGCATCAGCAGGGAAATTTTCCGGCAACAGCCTTTGGGTGGAGCATGGTTTTACAGCAGAGAAAATCACCATCAGTGTTGTACTCAAAACAAACCCTGCTTTGCATAAGGAATTTGATATGTACATCAAACAAAAACCTGACGGGCCGTTAAAAACAGAAGAAGAAATAATACAGGAGTTAAAGAAAAAGAAGAAGTCATAAAAG
>JAZKGV010000124.1:0-4972 GCA_040385725.1 Bacteroidota bacterium
CTGGCTAATGTAAAACAGCTTTTTGTTACCTACGCTCCTTCCAGTAAAGTTAAATTCACTTTTGGTAAGTTTGGAACTCATTTAGGTTACGAACTATTGGATGCCCATTTGAACAGGAACTATAGCATGTCTTACATGTTTACCAATGGCCCATTCTTTAATACAGGTTTAAAAGCTGATTTTACTCTTGGTAAAGTTGGGTTAATGGTGGGTGTGTCAAATTATACAGATGAGTCAACTTCCACAACAGGCGTTAAGAGTTTAATAGGTCAATTAAGCGGTGGATCAAAAGATGGGAAATTAAAAGTTTTTCTGAACTATACCGGTTTCTTTGGGTCTAATCAAGGTTTAAATCCTTCAGGATTAAAAAGCCTGAATCAAATTGATTTGGTAGCAACAGGAATTGTGTCAGACAAATTCAATATTGGCTTTAATGCAACTCTTCAGTCACGTAGCCAGGTAGATACATCGGATGTAAGTGGTAGCTGGTATGGGGTTGCAGGATATTTTAATTTCGATCCTTCCGCTAAGTGTGGTATTACTTTAAGGAGTGAATACATAGGCGACAGCAAAATGGTTTACTTTGGAACAAAGAGTATTTTTGCCAATACACTTTCTTTCAATCACAAGGTTGGACCGCTTACAATCATACCTGAAGTGAGGTTCGAAACTTCGCAGAGCGAAATATTCAGCAAAAAAGATGGCACAGGCAGCAAATCAACTGTTTCTGCATTGCTGGCTGTGGTTTACAAATTTTAATGGCTTTTTATTTACTTACAATATTTACGATTTTTAATGGCAAGCAATCGTATAAACCTCCTGTATCTACAGGAGGTTTTTTATTTTAGATGTGTATATTAGCTTTTTATACCATTACAATGAAGCAAAATAATACTGCCACAATATTTAAAGTTTTATTCTCTATCCGGAATGCAAAAAGCAAAATACATGGAATGGGTGCTTACGCTGATGAATTGATCCCTGCAAGAAAAAAGATTGGCTCACTAGGTGGCGTGGTGATCTCTAAGAGAGAAGCCGACAGAAGAAGTAAGCTGAACGAAAGTATAGCGATAGTTGAGTTATGGAATGGTAAAGCACTTGATGCCACTATTAATAGTAATGAACTTCGTTACGTTAATCATAGTTGCGGCCCCAATACTTATATGAGGGTAATAAATAATCACGTGGAATTTTATGCATTAAAAAACATTAAAAAAGGAGTGGAGCTAACCTGTAACTATGGGCTTACACATCATGAAGGAACTTTGCCATGCAAGTGTGGTGCAAAAAATTGTAAGGGCTTTATCTAAACTTTTTTATCACTAGTATTCCTTTCAATATCTTTAATGCCATGAATGTAGTATGGCTTGCAAGCTGGTATCCCAACAGGACAAATATTACCAATGGTGATTTTATTGAGCGCCATGCAAAAGCTGTAGCCCCATTTGTAAACTCATTAACGATAATTTCCGCAGTAAAAGACGAAACACTTGCTTACAATGCAGTGGACATCGTTGAAAAGAAAGAAGGCAATATCACAACTTATATCATTTATTATGGCCGCAGCCGCTGGGGTGGGGTGGTGGAGAAATTTATTTCGCTGAAGAAATACACTGCATTGCACCTGGCATTGTTTGAAAAGATTGTAAGTGAAAAAGGAAAGCCGGATATTATTCATGTACATGTGGCAATGAAAGCCGGCCTGGTTGCAAAAAAAATAAAGCAGCAATACAAAATTCCATACATCATAACAGAACACTGGACGGCTTATTACAAAGAAGCAAAGCCCAATATTTATGAAATGGGCAGTTATTTTATAAGGGAGACCAAATCAGTTTTAAAAAATGCCGCTTTGTTATTAACAGTAAGTGACGATCTTGGTAAAAGAATTAATAATGATTTACTGAAAATAAAATTTACGGTTGTTCCCAATGTGGTTGATACCGGTTTGTTTTATCCAGTTGAGAAAAAACAAAATGATACAATAAAACTTGTACATGTTTCCAACATGACATATCAAAAGAATGTAGAATCAATTATAGAAGCACTTTCAGGCTGGAAACAAAAAGGCGGCAGGTTTATAATGCAGGTGTTTGGAGAAGCGCCACAACAAATAATAGAAAAGGTAAAGCAAGCTGGGTTGCAAGAGAGTATAATTTTTAATGGAGAAGTTTTGCAACCTCAATTATGTGATGCAGTAAAACAGGCAGATGCTTTGGTATTGTATTCAAGATATGAAACGTTTGGCTGTGTGATCATTGAGGCCAATGCTTGTGGTGTTCCGGTTATTGTGAGTGACTTGTCGGTATTTCATGAATTGGTGCAGGAAGGTAAAAGCGGAATTTTTGTGGAATCTGGTAAACCTGCTGCTTTAGTAGCCGCATTTGAAGGGTTTGCAAAAGAAAAGGAAAATTTTAATTCAAAAGAAATAGCAGAAGATACGAAGAAGAGATTTGGTTACCCTGTTGTTGGTAAACAGATAAAGGAAGCGTATGACGGGATTTTAAAAAGATAGATTACTGGTCATTGCTGTAATTACCCGGTTTAAAAATGAGCCATTTATTACTTCTGACCGCAATGGTTCAATATTTTTTTTCATCAATTCATATTGTGCAAGGGAAATGTTGTTTATCTTATTGTTCAACTCTGTCAGTGAATTAATGGTAATGCCAATATTGTTTTCCTCAACGAATTTTGCGACCGCACTTTTTTGCCATACAATCACCGGTAAGCCAGCAGCTATGTAAAGCGATAACTTGTGTGGATTGTTGTACTGCAGATAATCATCGCAGTTCTCTATAGAATCGCCATCCCATAAAATACCAAAGCTTCCTTCCAGTTTTTGTGGTAATTCGGAAGGAGGAAAAACACCTTTATAGCAAATATTTTTTTTCGTTTCTCCTGTATATAATTGTCCATATAAATTAAAATTCACCTCCTGCATCTTATCAAGGTCATTTACAAATGTTGCTTTTTCAAAATTCCCTGCAAAGCAAACAGTGTTTGATAATTTTTTTTCAGGAACGGTTTTATCAGCAGGATAATCAAATAAATTGATACAGGAAATTTTATCAGCAGTAATATGTTGTGATAAAAAATCTTTCATCGCATCATTATGAGCAATGATATAATTAAATTCCTTTAATGTTTCCAGCTCTTTTTTTAAAAGTTTTTCATCTTTATACCTCAAGCCATCAATGTCGATAATAATGGCGGCAGTTCTTATTCCACGTTTGTTAAATACACGAAGCAAAACAGCATACGCACTGGCCAGCAAAGGAAAATGAAAAACAACAAGGCTGTTTTTTTTTACTGATAAAGCCAGTTTCACCACCTCACTTAATCTTCTTAATTTTACAATGACCGAACCATCTTTTATATTAAGAAACTTCAACTCTGAGAAACCCATCTGCGACAAAATCATTTCATTGACTTTTCTTACAATACTGGCAGTGTGCAGGTCGTTGCCATAGGTTTCAGCTAAATAATAGGTATGGAAATTGTTTGCCAAAGTTGTTTATGATTTTAAGAGATTTTGTATGTATTGTTTTACTTGCTGTATAACAACATTACGGAATATTAAATGCTGAACAATGAAATACAGTATTGCAAAAACAGTTAATGCAACGGCCAAAACAATATAATAAGACGTAAATAATTTTCTGCTAAGCAAAACTATGGGAATGAATAATAATGTTGCAAAAATGGTTTTAACCAATGCAATTTTATCCAGCCGCCATTGTATGATCTTGTAAGCCATCATTCCTGTTATTACAGTAATGGCTATTTCGGTAGCGATAGACGCATACGCTGCTCCTTGTGCAGATAATGAAGGGATGAGCAGGTAATTCAATGATATACTTATAACGCAACCTGTAATGGCCGCAAATAAAAATTTCCTTTCCTGCCTAAAAGGCACCAGCACCTGGAAGCAAAACATATTGCTCAACGCAATTATAAACGGAAGAAAAGATAATGCCTGCATCAACGGAATGGCTGATAAAAAACTTTCTCCTGCAATAAGCAGGATGATCTCAGGTGCCAGTAAATAAAGTCCGCAGCAAACAGGCAATCCTGCCACCAAAATAAACTGGAGAAATTTTTCAAGCTTTTCCTTTATTTCATTTTCCTTTCCTTCTCCAGCTAAAAAAGACATACGTGCTATCAATACAGTGCTTAATGCAATGATGATGGCTAAAAATATTTTTACCATTTTGAGAGCAGTGGTGTAATAACCAACTGCCAGTTCATCATGTGTTAAGTGCTGCAGTATGATGGTATCAAAATTTACATAAAGGCTGATGGCAGATGAAGTAAGAAATAAATGCCATAAAGGAGCCAGGTGTTTTTTCAGGCTAATACCAGTACCATCAAAGCTGTTTTCCCTTGCAAGTTTTGTTGCATTCATAAATGCAATGATGAGCATGCCAAAGCTGAATATGCCATAATATACTTCGTAATCGGTACTATTATTCACCAGCATAAAAAAACAAACCAGCATCAGCAGCCTCACAAACACAGTTCTTATGGCGGCAAATTTAAAATGCTCCATTCCCTGTATATACCATTCGTAAGAAAAAGAACTGATAAGGATATTGCAAACGCCCAGCAGGTATAAAAGTGGCCTGTCGTTCCAGCTTTTAAAAGTGACCAATACAAAAAGTGCGGCAGCGATAATAGCGATGATGGTTTGTAGTAGAATCAATTCTTTCACCAATATCCCTCTTTTTAAAGTGTTATTTCGTGTCATGGCAATCTCCCTAACCCCGTAAAATGGAATACCAAAGGCAGCAACGATCATAAATATCTGTGCTAAAAAGTCAACATAATTTACTTTTCCGAGATTGGCAGGCCCCAATACCCTGGTGATATAAGGGTATGTTATCAGCGGCATCAACACCTGCGATGCAGCAATAAGCAGTTGGTAAACAAATTTATTTTTTAACTCAGCCACTGTGGGATAAAAATTGAC
>JAZKGV010000125.1:0-9153 GCA_040385725.1 Bacteroidota bacterium
TTTAATAATTGCTGTGTCAAACGTAAACAACTGTCAAAATTCGATTGGAATTGTTTATTGTCCGTTTTAAGTTTAACAGAAATATCTACAAACTTTATCGATGTATCGGTTGAGCAACTAGCAATAAAAAATATTACTAAAAAAGAAAGAGGCAAATATATTTTCAACGTCGTTTTGTAAGTGAGATGCTTAATTAGTGTGTTTCCATAATGGTAGTTAACAGCATCATAGATCTATTTCACCTTCCCCTTTATCTCCTGCAACTTCAACAAGGCTTCCACAGGAGTCAACCGGTTTATATCAACTGCATTCAGCAGATCCCTTATCTCTTCAAACGTGGCCGAGTGAATATCAAAAATATTCAACTGCATTTTCGGTGTGGCGATCTTCTTCATGGTTTCATCCAATGTTTCGGATTTACCATTAGTACCGGTATTACGGCTTTCTTCTAGTTGTAAAAGAATTTCATTGGCTCTGTCAATGAGTGAAGGCGGCATGCCAGCCATTTTCGCTACATGAATACCAAAACTGTGGACACTACCGCCGGGAGCCAACTTGCGGAGGAAGATAACTTTATTGCCAACTTCTTTATTGGTGATATGATAATTCTTTACCCTTGGTAATTTATTCTCCAGTTCATTCAGTTCGTGGTAGTGAGTCGCAAATAAAGTTTTGGGTTGTGCAGCACTGTTATGCAGGTGCTCTACAATACTCCAGGCAATGCTGATACCATCGTAAGTGGAAGTGCCTCTTCCAATCTCATCTAATAAGATCAAACTACGGCTTGTAATATTATTGATGATGCTGGCAGTTTCATTCATCTCCACCATAAACGTACTTTCGCCACCACTCAGGTTATCGCTGGCACCAACTCTTGTAAATATTTTATCCGTCAACGGAATTTTTGCATCACTCGACGGAACAAAACTTCCGATATGCGCCATTAAAGTGATCAGTGCAGTTTGACGGAGGATGGCACTCTTACCACTCATGTTCGGCCCGGTAAGGATAATTATTTCCTGTGAGGATGGGTCTAAGAAAATATCATTGGCAATATAAGTTTCTCCCACAGGCAAGTTCTTTTCGATAACAGGATGCCGGCTGTCTTTTATATCAAGGATATTGGTATCAGCAACAACAGGCTTTTTATATTTCAGTTGCAAAGCATTATTGGCAAAGCAACTTAAACAATCCAATATTGCCAGTACATGGCCGTTGGTCTGCATGGGTGCAATATAATCCTGCAGTTCATTCAGCAACTTTTCAAACAACTGCAATTCTATCTGGAATATTTTATCTTCTGCGCCAAGAATTTTTTCTTCGTATTCTTTTAATTCAGGAGTGATGTATCGTTCTGCATTACTAAGCGTTTGTTTGCGTATCCAGCTTGCAGGCACTTTTGATTTGTGTAAGTTGGTTACTTCTAAAAAATAACCAAACACATTATTGTACCCGATCTTTAAAGAAGAAATGCCCGTGATGCCTGCTTCCTTCTGTTGCAACTCTACCAAATAATCTTTGCCACCGCTGGCAATCTTTCTCAACTCATCCAGGTCTGCATCAATACCATCGGCTATCATGCCGCCTTTGGAGGCAAGCGCAGGAGGGTTTTCAATTATCTCTTTTACAATTTTATCAACGATGTATTTGCAGGGATTGAGAGAATCGGCTAAACGTTTTAAGTAACCATTATCCAGCGCTCCACAAATTTCCTTGATGGCTTCCACCTGTTGCAAACCTTTTGCTATCTGTACAACCTCTCTTGGGTTTACTTTCTTTAGCGGCACTTTACTCACCAGCCTTTCAATATCGCCGGCTGCTTTTATATGTTGGGTTATTTTATTTCTTGTATCGGTTTCTTTTATAAAAAATTCCACCGTATCTAAGCGTTCATTGATCTTTGCCAGGTCATTCAGTGGCATCAGCATCCAACGCTTTAATAACCTTGCACCCATTGGAGAAACTGTATTGTCCAATACTTTTAATAAAGTATGGCTGCCTTCTGCACCACCCATTAATTCAAGATTGCGGATGGTAAACCTGTCCATCCACAAATGTTCATTGCGGTCAATTCTTTGTATGGAAGTGATATGCCCGAGATTGGGATGTTCTGTATCTTTTAAATAATGAAGGATAGCACCTGCGGCGATGATGGCTCCATCCAAACTTTCAATGCCAAAACCTTTTAAACTATGTGTGCCAAAATGTTTTAATAAACTTTCTGTGGAATAAGCAGCATCAAATATCCATTCTTCTAAACCATAGGTGAAAAACTTGGTGCCGAAATATTCTTTAAAATGTTTCTGTTGTCTTCTTTGAAAAACTACTTCCGCAGGTTGCAAGCTCTGCAATAATTTATCAGCGTATTCTTTATCGCCTTCGGCAACAAAAAATTCGCCGGTGCTGATATCAAGAAATGCAATGCCTAATTTATTTTCCTCTGCAAAATGTAAAGCAGCTAAAAAATTATTGCTGTTGTGTTCCAGTAATTTATCATTGGTGGCCACACCGGGAGTTACCAGTTCGGTTACACCTCGTTTTACAATCCCCTTTGCCTGTTTTGGGTCTTCCAGTTGGTCGCAGATGGCAACACGGTAACCGGCTTTTACCAGTTTGTGTAAATACGTGTCTAAAGCATGATGGGGAAAGCCGGCTAATTGCGAAGAATTCTCATCACCATTATTTCTTTTGGTAAGCGTAATGCCTAAAACAGCAGAAGCATTCACCGCATCCTGCCCGAAGGTTTCGTAAAAATCACCCACACGAAAAAGCAGTATCGCATCAGGGTATCTTGCCTTGATGGCATTGTGCTGCTGCATTAAAGGTGTTTCGGTGGTTGCTTTAGCCATGTTGATGGGCCGGTTTTGTCTATCCGGTCTGACCTTCGGTGCCGACCGGGGTAGCAACCGGAGTGGCGCAAAAATAAGGGCTTTCATTTCTTAATAAACAGTTTTATCCCCGCTGTTAATTACTTTTGCGGCGCATGAGAAAATTAAGCATGGATGAACTGGGCCGTAAAACGGTGGAGGAGTTTAGGCAGAGCGAAAAGCTGCCGGTGATCGTGGTATTGGAAAACATCCGCAGCGCTTATAATGTGGGTAGTGTGTTTCGTACAGCCGATGCGTTTTTACTGGAAGCCATTTATATTACGGGCTACACCTGCATTCCTCCACATAAAGAGATAAAGAAAACTGCTTTAGGTGCAGAAGATACGGTTACGTGGAAACATTTTGCCAACGCTACACTTGCTATAGAAGATTTGAAACAACAGGGCTACAATGTATATGCAGTGGAACAGGCTGAAGGGAGTATTGCTTTAAATGGGTTGCCATACCGGCCGGGAGAAAAAATAGCGATGGTGTTAGGCAATGAAGTAACAGGAGTGGAGCAAACCACGATTGAACAATGCAAAGCCTGTATTGAAATACCACAACTGGGAATGAAGCATTCACTGAACATTGCCACGGCGGCAGGTGTTGTACTGTGGGAAGTGGTGAGGACAATGATTGCCCCTAACCCCTAAAGGGGGATAAGAGAATTAAATTACAAGATGGCTATAACAACAATAAAGAAATATTTATCGCTGGTTAAATTCAGCCATACCATTTTTGCAATGCCTTTTGCGTTGATCGGATTTTTTTTGGGAATCTACTATGGAGATTTTGGTATAGGACAATGGAATTTAAACAAAACAATTGGATGGGGATATGACATTACAAATTTTGTATTCTGGAAAACTGTATTGGTAAAGTTTGTGCTTGTAATTATTTGCATGATAACAGCCCGTTCGGCAGCCATGGCCTTCAACCGCTATCTCGACAGCCACTTCGATGCAAAGAACCCCAGAACAGCAATAAGAGAAATCCCTGCCGGTATCATTTCAAAAGAAAGTGCTTTACGTTTTGTGATTATCAATTGTATTGTTTTTATCGCGGCAACATTTTTTATCAATACAATTTGTTTCTTCTTATCACCGGTTGCTTTGTTTGTAATACTATTTTACAGTTATACAAAACGTTTTACTGCTTTGTGTCATTTGGTATTGGGCGTTGGGTTAAGCCTTGCACCGATTGGTGCTTACTTAGCCGTAACAGGTTCTTTTGCAATCTTGCCAATCTTATTTTCTTTGACAGTCTTGTTCTGGGTAAGTGGCTTTGATATTATTTATGCTTTGCAGGATGAAGAATTTGACAGGTCACAACAATTACATTCTATTCCGGCGGCACTGGGTAAAACTAAAGCATTAAGAGTTTCAGAATTATTGCATTTGCTTTCTGCTATCTGTGTAATTGCTGCTGGCGTGTATGGTCATTTTGGGTTATGGTATTGGTGTGGCGTTGCTGTTTTTATTACAATGCTTGGATTTCAACATTCCATTGTAAAACCAAATGATCTCAGCAAAGTAAACCTTGCTTTTATGACAACGAACGGCATTGCCTCTGTTGTGTTTGCGGTGTTTGTTTTATTGGATATCTTTCTGCACTAAACCTCTAAACTTTCTAAACTTGGCCCGAATATTAGCGATAGACTACGGCGGAAAACGAACCGGCATTGCCGTTACCGACCCTTTGCAGATTATTGCCACAGGTTTAGAAACCATAGATTCAAGAGAACTTATTCCTTTTCTTAAAAAATATTTTGCAACAGAACCCGTTGAACTCATAATTATTGGTATGCCAAAAAACTGGGATGAGAGCGATACGCATGGAACGCCTTTGGTAAAAGCTGCTATCAAAAAAATACAAAAAGAATTTCCAGCCATGCCGCTTAGAACGGTTGATGAACGTTATACTTCCAAAATGGCGAAGGATGCCATGCTGGAAATGGGCATGAAGAAAAAAGACAGGCGTGTAAAAGGAAATGTGGATGTAATTGCTGCTACCATTATGCTGCAGGAGTACATGCAAAGCGTGGGCAGTTAAGGATTAACCACAAAGATCACAAAGGATTTCGCTAAGTTCACTAAACCTCAATTACATAAGCTTTGTGTGCTTTGTGCTGTATTCCTTTGTGTACTTAGTGGTTCACTTACAACTACTGTAATTTGATACTCTTCCCATAAATTTGCAGCATTATGATTTTACCAATAGTAGCATATGGATCACCGGTTTTAAGAAAAGTAGCAGCAGATATCACAAAGGATTACCCAGACCTGGAAAAGTTGATTGCTGATATGTGGGAAACCATGTATAACAGTAATGGCGTTGGACTGGCTGCTCCCCAGATCAATAAATCTATCAGGTTGTTTACAGTGGACAGCACACAGATATTTGCTAATATGGATGAAGACGATGACCCTGATGAATTTCCTGATGCACCGGGCTTTAAAGGCGTTTTCATTAATGCACATATTGTAGAAACAGCAGGCGAAGAATGGTCCTATAATGAAGGTTGCCTGAGTATCCCCAAGATCAGGGAAGACATTTACCGCAATGAGAAAGTTACCATACAATTTCAGGATGAAAAATTTGAAACACATACACAAACTTTCAATGGAATTACTGCCAGGGTGATATTACATGAATACGACCATATAGAAGGCAAACTGTTTATTGATTATGTAAAGCCATTGAAAAAAGTATTACTCAAAAGAAAACTGGAAGATATCAGCAAGGGTAAAATAAAAACTGATTACAGAATGATGTTTGCTAAATAGCATGATTAAAATTGTTTTAGATAATTTGCAGGTATGATCAAAAAAATCATACCTGTTTTTATTTGTGTTATGGCAATGATAGATTGCAAAGCACAGGACACATCTGTTCATAAAATGGATACAACTGTGGAAGTAGGAAAAAAAACAATTACACTTTCCGAAGTAGTGGTGGGAAGTAAACTGGATGTGCCCACTTTTATCAACCGCATAAAAAATGACAGTACTTTTTACAAAGCCTTCCGCAACCTGCGTATCCTTAATTTTTCTGCCATCAATGATATACGGATGAACAATAAAGAAGGGAATGCCCAGGCAACATTATATAGCAAAACAAAACAAATACGTGACAGTAACTGCCGACGTATGGAAGTAACCGAAGAACAAACCACCGGAAATTTTTATGATGAAAACCACTTCTGCAATTATTATACGGCACAGATGTATGCTTCATTATTCTTTACAAATGGAAATGTTTGCGGTGAAGACAATATCGTAGCCGGAAAAGAATTCAGCACAGAAGGAAAAAGCGGAATGGAGAAACACAAGGAGCAATTGAAGATGTTATTCTTTAATCCAGGTAAAAGAATAAAGGGCCTTCCTTTTATGAGTAGCAAAACTGCTATTTATGATGATGAGATGGCGGAGTATTATGACATGAGTATTGACATGGATGACTACAACAAAACAAGCTGCTATATCTTTAAACAAAAAGTAAAAGAAGGCAAGGAAGATGATGTGGTGGTGGATGAAATGATAACCTGGTTCAATGATAAAACTTTTGAAGTAATTGCCCGTACTTACACGATCAGTTATAGTGCGATGGTGTATGATTTTAAAGTAAGCATGGAAGTACAAATGACACATGCCGGAAACTTACTGGTTCCATCTTTGCTCCGCTACAATGGCAACTGGAAAGCAATTTTTAAAAAAAGGGAAAGGGGCGTGTTTACAGCAACATTGTACGACTTCAGGTAAATTACTGTCTTATTAATTTAAGTGCTTTCTTTCCTGCTTTATCTTCAATTTCCAACACATATACAGCAGCAGCTAAAAAAGTACAATCAAGTATAGCTGCGTTTCCATTACAATGCTCTTTCTTCAGGATCAATTTACCTTTACTATCAAATATTTTAATCACAGCATTTTGAAAAGCCACATCCGAACGTATGTTCACTGTACCTTTTACGGGGTTTGGCCACAGTGTGATAGTGTTTGCTTTTTGCCTGTTTATTGTTACTACTTTTGAGATCGTTTCCCTTCCTTCACCATTTACAAAGCGTACCCTGTAGTAATGAATACCGGGCAGAGCAAATGCATCGAGAAACGAATATGTCTGTAAGCTTTGCACAAGGTTAATTGTCCCTGTTTCAAAAAAATTAATTCCGTCATTACTTCTCTCCAATTTGAATTTACCGATGTTTTGCAGTTCAGGTCTTACCAGCCATTCTATTAGATTTCCTGGCTGTAAGGATGTAGCATTTATTGAAATAAAATTTATTGCCAGTACTCCTATCTCACTTAATTTATGTACAAAGATATCTGATTCAGCCACGGAGGTAAGCTCATACAATCCTGCACCCGGATCAAAATCTGCAGTTGAAGAAAAATAACCAGCCGTATAAATATTTTTAAAGCTATCGATACAAATGGTATTAGCTACGGATACAAAAGATGCATTTCCTAAATGTGCATCCCATACCAGGTTGCCGGCTATATCCATTTTACTTACTGCATGCTTTGCAGAAGGCGTGGGTGCACTTCCTCCAATAAAAATTTCATTTGAATTTCCTGTTATACACATCGCACCGTATGCAATTGATTTTACCCAATTAAAAACACCATTACTGTCCAGTTTTATCACCATCCCTGATCCAGGCGAATACAGATCATATACAGCAGGGCCAGGGTCAAAATCAACCGTATCATCAAAATTTCCGACCGTGTATATATTTCCATTGGGTGCAACATACAGCCCGCTCATATAAGTGTTGGAAGTATTTCCGGTAAAGCGGCTTACCCAAACAAGATTTCCGTTTTCATCTAATTTTTGCACATAACCGGTGTAACCATTTACAGAGGTTATACTATTTGTACCTGGCCCCGGATCAAAATCACAGGTGCCTCCATTAAAATGACCTGCAATAATTACATTATTATTCCTGTCTGTTTTTATGGAAAAAGGCAGAATAGCTACAGAAGGCCCGCCAATTTGTTTGACCCACACAAAATCGCCATCATGATTAAGTTTTAAAATAAAATTATCAGCGTTTGCCCATGCAGTTAAATTTTGTACGGCGGGGCCAGGGTCAAAATCTGCAGTACTCCAAAAATTACCTGAAACAAGTATGTTGTCATCTTCATCAAGGCTTATACCGAAAGTTCCTTCACCGTCTTCACCTCCAGCTTGCTTTACCCAAACTAAATTGCCACCTGTATCCATTTTCATAATAAAAATATCTGAAAATGATCCCTGGGCAGTGAGGATATCAGAGCCATTTCCAGGATCAAAATCAACAGCGACGAAAAAATAACCGGTTATGAAAAGATCACCTGCTTTATCAAATGCAATTCCGCCAGCAATATCATCTCCGGGCATTCCCCCGATTTGTTTTACCCATACCATGTTACCGTTTACATCCAGCTTCATGATAAAAATATCTGCACCGCCATTGGATGTGAGGTTGTAAACACCGGGGCCGGGATCGAAATCATTGGTTACATCAAAAGTACCTGCAACATACACATTGCCTGCCGCATCGGTAATCATTGATTTTGGCGCTGAAAGATAAGCAGCTCCAAAACCAAATTGTTTTGCCCATACATTATCCGGGAGTTGTGCTGATGTAAAAAAGGATGCCAGTATTGCCAAAAGAAATGATAGGAATGAGGCCTTTTTCATTGTATAAGTTTAAAGTAATTTTAATGAGTAATTAAAAGAGCGCTTAGCTGCTTCAACCCAACTTGATTTTTTACTCTGTATTCATCTTTACAGCATACAGTATTCACCCTACCTTTGCAACCTAAAACGATTTTCCAAATGAAAGAAGTCTATATTATCTCCGCCGTTCGTACGCCAATTGGAAGTTTTGGTGGTTCATTAAAAGGTTTTACTGCCACACAGTTAGGTGCAGTGGCCATTAAAGGCGCTGTAGAAAAAGCAGGTATTAAACCCGAGCAGGTACAGGATGTGCTGATGGGTTCTGTGATACAGGCCAATCTCGGCCAGGCTCCTGCAAGACAGGCGGCAAAATTTGCCGGTCTTCCAAACGAAGTGAATTGCACTACCATAAATAAAGTTTGCGCTTCAGGAATGAAATCAGTAATGATGGCCGCTCAGGCTATTCAGGCAGGAGACGCCGAAATTATTGTAGCCGGAGGAATGGAAAACATGAGTTTAATTCCACATTATACTAATTTAAGAAACGGAACTAAATTTGGTCCAACCACTCTTATTGACGGAATGCAAAAAGATGGATTGACGGATGCTTACGACAATC
>JAZKGV010000126.1:0-15603 GCA_040385725.1 Bacteroidota bacterium
ATCCAAAAGACATTAGTTTTATTGCCAGCAACCTGGATAAGCAGGGAGACATTGGAAGCATAGACAATGCAGGCGAACTGAATAAAAAGAAATTTTATGTAAGCGTTGACGAAGCATTTTCAAATGGCGGCAGGTCATTTAAAAAACGTGTGATGTTGTCAAGAAACCTGCTCGGCTTTTCTGAAGCAGATTCTGTCAGCTTTGAAAAAGAAAAAACAAAGCCACTGACGGTTGGATCGCAAATAAACGCCGGGCAAGGCAATTTGAATATATCTGGTAGTATTAAAAATCAAACTGGTCAACCAGTTGCTGGTGCTTTAGTTAGGTTGAAACAACTGGTAGCACAGGATAGTATTGATGCGAATGGCCAGGAAAGTACTGTTCAATTTAAAGATGGCATACGTAAGATACTGATAACTGATACTTCAGAAAAATCACAGTTACTTTCTTTTAATGCTTATGCCCGTACAGATGCAAATGGTTCATATGGCTTTACCGGGTTACCTGCCGGTAAATCGTATGAAGTATTACCATTACAACCGGGGTTTGAATTTGGAAAGACAAAAGGTATTGTGACACTCAAACAAAATGCCTCATTTGATTTCGTACAGTCGCCACATTTATTGAGGCTTTTTTCCGCCAAAGATTTTGCTACGTTCAAAAAAGAAAAAGCTTTTATTGTAAGAACACCGGAAGAAGTAACTAACTGGTTCTGGAATATTGTTATTGGATTCTTTGCAGCATTCATAATATTACATATTGTTCTCACTATACGTTTTCCGAATGCCGACCAGTTGCTGTTGCCTGTTATTATGATACTCACCGGGCTTTCATTTCTTGCCTTGTTCAGTTTACAAGACCCTTTAAGAGACAGGTTCCTGGCAAAAAGCACTTTTGTTTACTTCCTGGCAGGTATGGCTATAATAGTATTCTTACAATTCATGAACCTTAAAAAATTTACGCCTGATTCAGGCTTTTTCCGGTTCTTTCTTTTTAAAAATGATAAGCATGCGTCTAATGGTTGGCCATGGGCAGCAGGAGCTATGACGTTGCTTGTACTTACTATTTTGTTTGGCACAGGGCCGGAAGGAAGTGGCGTTAAAGTAAACCTTTTTGGTTTTCAGCCAAGCGAGATCGTTAAATACATGATCATACTTTTCCTTGCAGGGTTTTTTACCGCCAATGAAAAATTTATTTCTGAATATCCTTCTTTTGGCAAACGGGTATCATTTTTTATATCTGCGTTAATTGCCATTGTCGCTTCTATTTTATTGTTTCTTGTATTAGGCGATCTTGGACCTGCTATTGTTTGTTGTTTTACATTCATCATTCTTTTTTCTTTTTCCCGTGGTGATTTTATGCCAATGGTGGCTGCATTAATATTATATGCTGTTGCCGCATGGATATGTAAGAATTTGTGGATGGCTACCGGCATTACAGTTGGGGTTCTCTTGATCTACATGCTTATAACAAAAAAGAAAATAAGCGAATCAACTATAATGGCTTTGGTTGTGGTAAGTTGTTTTTTGCTGCTTGATAAGATACAAGTGTTGGCAAAAATAATTCCCGGCCCGATGCAGAGGCTTGTTGATAGAAAAGCAATCTGGTCCAATGCCTGGGATAACCAGGTATTTGGTGGAGACCAGGTAGCAAACGGCATATGGGCAATTTCAACAGGTGGTATCACAGGCCAGGGAGCAGGTGAAGGTTTTGGCAAAACTATTCCTGAAGCACATACAGATATGATATTGCCTGCCATTGGCGAAGAATTGGGATGGACTGGTATTACCTGCATTTTTATTTTATTCCTTTTATTGCTACATCGTTCCATCATTATCGGAAGACAGGCAGGCGCTCCCTTTTTATTTTATGTATGTGCAGGTGCAGGTATCGGCATCTTTGTTCAGTTCTTATTAATCGCAGGAGGCTCTACAGGCGCATTGCCTTTATCTGGTGTGGCATTGCCATTCACAAGTTATGGCGGCACTTCACTTTTATGCAGTATGGTGGCAGCAGGTTTTTTATTAAGTGTATCCAGGCTAACAGGAACGCCTGTGCAAATGAAATACATAACCCGGAGGCATGATAAAAACCTGATTCCTGCTATGCTGGCTGCATGCGCTGCTATCGTGTTGTTGGCTGTAAATGTATCTGCCTATACTTTCCAGGAAAAGAAATGGCTTACTGAACCTGCACTCGTGGCAGACAGGAATGGTGTGAGAATGTTTAGTTATAATCCAAGGATCAATATTCTGATGAACCGTTTGCAGGCTGGTAATATTTACGACCGTAATGGCAGGTTAGTAGCCACCAGTAGTTCAGGACTGGTTCAATCACAAAAAGATTCTTTAGTGGCGCTGGGTATACCATTAGAAGATATTGCTTCTCTTTCTTACAAACGGCAGGAACGTTATTATCCTTTTGGTGAACATATGTTCTTCTGGACAGGAGATGCCAATACAGGAATATTCTCAGGAGGTAATAATGGTTATTTTGCTGAATACGCACATGCCGCAGAACTTAGGGGATTTCCTGCGCCTGTAGTAAAATACCAGGTGAGTGCAAATCGTTATAGGGAAGAAAAATTTCTGCCGGTATCTGAAACAGAAATGACGGTGGCGAAAAGAGATTACAGTGCTCTTACCGATATGCTTGTAGCTGGCATAAATAGTGATGAGGTTGCCGCATTTAAAAAGAAAAACCGGGATGTAAAACTTACTATCGATGCAGCTTTGCAAACAAAAATTGAACGCTCTATACAAAGTGATGACAGCGTAAATAATAAAAGAGTTTCAGTGGTGGTGATGGAAGATAATACAGGCGATGTATTGGCATCTGCCTGCTGGCCTTTACCGCCAGTTAATGATTTTGAGCGGTTAAGCCTTTCAGAAAATGAATTGAATAAATTACCCGGCTGGAATATTAATGCTGATGCTGGTTTTACACATGCAACACAACCGGGCTCTACCGCTAAACTTGTTACAGCAATGGCTGCATTTAATAAGCTTGGAATAGCTGCAGAAAGAAAGAATATCAGAGTTTACCCCAAAGACCTGATAAGAATAACGGGCCTTGAGCCTGATGAAGCTGGTGTGATAAATATTGAAAAAGCAATTGTAAAATCAAACAATTCATTTTTTATACGCCTGGCAAATGAAGAACAATTACAGGAAGAAATGGTTAACCTGTACATGCAGGCTGGTATGTTTCTTCATGGAGTGGGTGGCTACTATTTTGAGAATGAAACGAACGCAGGTCAACAGGAAAAATGGAGAAAACTGTGGAGAGAAACCGAATTTAAAAGTTTAAAACGCTATAACCCCGACAATATAAAAAGGACAAGAGCAATTGGTATTTCCGGAATGTCGTGGGGACAGGGAGAATTAGTTGCCACACCAGCCGCTGTTGCAAGAATTGCCGCAGGCATTGCTAATAATGGCATAATGCTGCCTAACCGCTATGCAATGAACATTAATGGCAGCCCTGTAAATGTAAAACATGGAATCAGGATAGCCAATGATTCTGCGTATGCTCAATTTATGGAAACCTATATGAGAGAACAAAGCGCCCCCAAGAAAAGCAGGCTGGGAATTTTTGTAGCTGGCAAAACCGGCACACCTGAAAGAATAGTTAAAGGTGAAAGCATCAACGATGGCTGGTATGTTTTTTTTACACCACAAGCTAAGAGCGAAGGTCATCTTGTTGTTTGTATAAGAATAGAAGGAGCTAAAGGTTCAAGTGAAGCTGTTAAACTTGCCGGTAAGCATGTAATACCAATTTTAATGCAACAGCATTATATAAAAGGTTTTGACCAGTTGCAGAAGAAAGAAGGAATTATGCTTGCTGAAAACAGGAGGGATTGATCACCATTAAATTAAAGAATGATATGTTTAGTTTTTCAAATGAACGCCAACCCGACGTAAAGTCTATACGAAATAGTTTATTACAGTCGGTAAAAGAAAAGCTGCAGCGTATGCAGGGTGGGGAAGGTGCCAATATTATGGCTGTATATGTTTTCTTTAATTGTACAGAGGCAAACAGGCATTTGTATGAAGCGGCTATATATGCAAATGTTCCCGGTAAATTCAAGAACGATGAAGTGCAAAGGATTGCTGACGACTATGCCATCACACTATCGCCTTCATTCAAATTTGAATCGGTATTCACTGATAAATTTCCATTGCAGGCAGAGCCTGTCAATGGCATCAACGCTGCTATTTTTATCTCTACTAACAAAGCAGGATTAAACAGTAAACAGAGCAATGCTTATGTAAAAGTATTGAATGGAGAAGCAGAAATGAAGATGTATTCAATCACTTCATCTACAGGTAGGATAAATATAGGCCGTGATATATTGGTGCAGGCCGCCGGTAATTATATGAGGAAGAATACAATTGCTTTTAAAACAAATGAAGCAAACCGTTCTGTAAGCCGGCAACATGCTCATATCGAGTGGGAAGCAGGTAGTGGATCGTTTTTAATTTTTGCAGATGAAGGCGGTATTCCACCATATAATAAAATGAAAGTGCGTACAACTGATGGCGCTTTAATAAAAATGCAGGCAACGGAAGTAGGGCACCGTTTGCAGGAAGGAGACCAGGTTATATTAGGTGATGCAGCAGTGATCGAATTTTCTTATTCAGCAGAAAAATAAAAATGGGAAAAGTATTTACGATAACAGAAGGTGTTGAAAATCTCGGGGCATTAAAATCGGGGGGGCAGGGATCGGTGTATAAAGCAAGAAAAACAGGAGAGATCATCACTGCTATCAAAATTCTTCCTACACCTATTGCAAGTGAAAGTGAGGATGATAAGCATTTTGCTTCTTTTCAAAATGAGGTGCAAAAACTTAAAAAAGTAAATGAGACCAGTAATCCAAATGTGGTAAGCATTATTGATTCAGGGATTACAACTTCAGGAAACCTTCCTTATATAGAAATGGAGTACATAGAAGGTCCTGATTTGGGTGACCTTTTAAAACCGCCTTATGAATCTGTATTTACCGTGAAGGAAACTATGAAGGTGGCGGAGCAATTGGCCAATGCTTTGGCGCATTGTCATCGATCAAACATAAAGCACGGTGATATAAAAAGTAACAATATAAAGTTCAACCAGCGTACAGGTAATTATGTGTTGCTTGATTTTGGTTTGTCTGTAATGTCTGACGAACAAAGAAGAACAAGTATAAGATATGCAGGTGCTATTGAATTTATGGCGCCTGAGCAAAG
Source organism: Bacteroidota bacterium (assembly GCA_040385725.1). Lineage (GTDB taxonomy): Bacteria > Bacteroidota > Bacteroidia > Chitinophagales > Chitinophagaceae > Ferruginibacter. The sequence goes on from JAZKGV010000126.1 coordinate 5,229, forward strand.
TACAGGTGAAACACTTTTTGAAACTGACATTTATAGTTTTGGTATTATCTTATTTGAATTGCTGACCGGTACGGTTCCTTTCCCTTTGATGAACAAGGGGGAGATGGCACGTAATGCTGTGATGCTGGCGCACATGGAAACACTCCCGCCGGATATTATTACGCTAAGGAGAGCGGCGATTGAAAGTTTATGGAGTTATGAAAAAACAGAACGGGAAATGCAGATACCAGTTTGGTTTATCAGCATGATCTATAAATGCCTGGAGAAGTTGCCTGGTGAAAGATTCCGTGACGGTCGTGAATTGCTGGACCATATACATTCCGGCATCATTGCAGAAGAAAGAAAACGCACAGCAATTATTCCTTTTAACGAATTGCCTTTAGCGAACGTTGATGATTCCACCTGGAAAGCCGAAGTAGGTAAACTCCAGAAATTGCTGGCAGAAAAAGAGGAATTGCTGAATGAAATGCAATATAAAGTGCAGGCAAGAGAAATGGAGTTGTATGATCTTCAATATAGTATTGACGCCAGGCCCAAAATGATTTCAAAATCTCTGTTTCTAATGGTGCTGGTAATTGCAATTGGCGTTGGTTGTTACGCAGGATATAACCATTTTTATAAAAGGGATACAAGCCAAAATATTGTTCAACAAACAATACCAGCAGTACACAATACAGATTCATCTATAACATCAGGGATTAAGAATTTTAAAAAGCCAAAAAATAGTAAAACTAAGAGTAACGAGCCCGTGGCGAATAAAAAGAATGTTGGACAAAATAGAAATGACAACACTGGTATAAAAAGCATTTCCAAAGAAGATTCGGTTCCTGAAACTGAGTATAATATAATGGAGTCAACTTACCTGTATAGGTATCCTAACAAGTACAGTAGGACAGATTCCTATATAACAAAAGGAAATATTAATTTGCAGGTACTGAACGAAAAGGATGATTTTGTATATGTACGTTTAGTAAAAAACGGTGTTGCAGCTAAAGGTTGGCTTCCGAAAAATAGTGTACGGCAAGTAAATGATTATTAACTTTTTAATGGAGCTATCTAAGCAAATTAGGAACGGATATTCAAGAGACTGAATTTGTTATTTAGCTAGGAGAGATAGTTTGTGATGGAAAATTGTAATAGTACACATATTATTTACAAGTTTACTTCCTATACAGCATATAATTAAGAAGGTTCGAATCCAAACCGATTCGTGACAACATCGTTCTTTTTATTTCTACCTAGTTATCCTGACTCTCAGTCCACTTATTAAAAATTAACTGAATTAAAATCATAAACTTCCTTCAGGTCTTCCAAGAAAAAGTTTGAACTGTGGCTACTTGCGGTCATCAACACAATTAAGCATTTGAGGGTTAAACTTGTACAAGCTTTTTTGCCTCACAGGAATCATTATTATCAAAGAATAGTTTTAATTCCTTATTTAATACGAGACGATTGCTTTTTATGTATGACAAAAGGGTTAATCCAAAAATATCGCCCCTATATCCTCTTCAAATAAACTCTTTTATGGTTTAAGATCCTTGCATAAAGAGGGGTAACATACTTGCGCTGGTTGGATGCAAGGAAAAATAATTTTGCAAATGCTGAAGAAGCCATTACGGGTTGCTGCCTTTTTTACAGAAAATTTGAAAATAAATGCACTATTGTTAGATAGTTTAATTATGTTTGTTATAATATTTAACATTTAAGATAGCCTTTTTTAGGATTTATTTCTTCCCAAAGATTAATTATCAAATCCTTTAAAAGTTATAAATCCATCCACTATAGTTGTTATTAATTGCCTTTACCGGCATTAAAAATTGCTGCCTTTTGCAATGCGATTTTTTTTAATTTTTATTCTTTGCATGAGGTATCATGTAAAGCTTAAAACTATACTGTTTCATATCCCATGGTTATTTTTTTGAAGTAAAATACGTCGTAATATTTTTAAAACAGCATTAATAACTTTTAAACATTTTTATGGAAACAAATCAACTATTTTTAAAACGGCCTGAAAAGAAGCGAAGGAAAATGAAGATCTCATTAACCATCCTTTCAATCATCATGATTTGTCTTAGCTTTAGCTTGGGCTTAAAAGCACAAGTCATTATTAGTTCACCTACAGATTTCGCAACACTTGCTGCAGGCGATGGAACCAATGACGGCATATTTACCGTTAATGGCAATCTTACCATTACGGCAACTGGGGGGATTAGTGGCAATGTGAATGGCGCCACATTAACAGGCGCCAACATCATCATAAATGTATCCGGGAATGTCTTGCTGGAAAGTGGGGCATTCATTACTTCAAACCAGACAGGAGGTTCCTGCTCAGGAGGCCATGCTGGTAACATAACGGTGACGGCTGGTGGAAGTTTTATTACACAGGCAAACACAATCATTAGCGTAAACGGAGTTTGTTCTGCCGGTGAAATTAATATCAATGCTTCAGGTATTGTAGATATCGATGGGTTGGTTCAATCAAGGAGTACATTATCAGGTACAGGTGCAGTACAGGCTCCGGGCGGAGGGCCTATCACCATTATTGGTGGCTGCTCTTTGGTAATCAATGATAATGGAAAAGTAAGTAGTGCTGGTCAGGATCCTGGAGCTGATCTTGTTCATCTTGAAGCTTCTAATGTTGTCATTTTTGGATTGGTTGAATCTACAGGTGCCGGACATGCAGTACCCAACAGACCCATTAACCATCTCGGCCCTCCAAACAGGCCAGAAAAACCAGCTAACTCTACAGCGGGTGTTGAAGTGTGGGCCTGTACGATTACAATAGATAAAGTATCACATAACGGTGAGATCAGCGCTGATTTAACTGTTGGAGCATTCAGTGTTTCATGGATAGATATTTTTGCCAGGAATGAAATAAATATAATCGGCGGCAGTAGCGGCTCATTTGCAGTGCATGCCAATAATGGTGGCAACCAAAATAAGGGCGGAGCTATTGTTGTTAAATCTGTTGAACAAACGGTAACGGCTAGTGGCCGTGCACTCCAGTCAGATGGTGGATTTGGCGGTAGTGGTGGAACTATTATTGTTCATGCAAATAATAATTTGACTTTAAGTGGAGTTGTTATCGAGGAAGCTACAGGTGTATCTAACTCAGGTGGTCAACTTGAACTTCGTTCTTTCAATGGAGATATAGTAAGTAGTCTCGATGCTATATTAAATGTAAACGCACCAACGCCGGGTACAATAACACGCCAGGCGTGTGGCACAATTGGTTCAGCAACTATTATACCTTCATCGGTAGTTCCAACAGATAATTCAGGTGCGGCAAATTGTGGTGGAAATCCTACTACTAATGCTGTAGTTGTATTGCCGGTTTGTGGAGAAAGTCCACAGGCATGTATCATCACTGGGCCAGCTATACTTCCTGCCGGTGGTGGGTCTGTAGAACTTTGTGGTCCGGATGGGGCAACTTCCTACTCCTGGAGTACAGGCGAAACTACCCAGTGTATTACAGTTAATGTTGCGGCGGTTTATTCTTTAACAGTAACTACTTCTACAGGCTGTTCAGCTTTTTGTAGTGCCCCGGTAGCAGAGGGTCAGGTGAATTGTGACATCACAACAGATAATGGCAAAACATCGATATGTCCCGGAGGTTCCATACAACTTTGTGCACCGGCAGGGCTTGCATCTTATTTATGGAGTACAGGAGAAACTACTCAGTGTATTACAGTTTCTGCCGCAGCAACCTATAGCGTGACAGTTACAAACGCAAATGGCGCAGGCAGCACTTGCAACCTGCAAATAACAGTTAATACACCTCCGCCTTGTAACATAACAGGAAATGGTGCAATTTGCCCGGGAGGCTCTACTCAACTTTGTGCGCCAGCAGGGCTTGCATCTTACTCATGGAGTACAGGAGCCACTTCACAATGTATTACTGTGAAGACTGGTGGAACTTATTCAGTTACTGTAACGGATGCAAATGGTTGCAGCAGTACAGGAAGCAAAAACGTAATAGTTAATTCATTACCAAGTTGTAATATTACTGTTTGCACAAGTTCGACAGGTAACCTGCAGCTTTGTGCCCCGGCAGGGCTTGCATCTTATTTATGGAGTACAGGCGCAACTACACAATGTATTACAGTAAGCGCATCAGGAACCTATTCAGTAACGGTAACGAATAGCTACGGTTGCAGCAACACATGCAGCAAATGTGTTACCATTTGTAATGGTTTCAGAACACAAACAATGGGAGGCTGGGGCGCTGTTCCCCAGGGAAATAATCCCGGTACTTACGTAAAAAATAATTTTGCAGCCGCTTTCCCGGGCCCGGATTATCTTACTATAGGATGCAGTACAGGAAATAAACTTAAACTTACAACCTGGCAGTCTGTAATTGATTTTCTTCCTTCGGGTTCAACTGCATCAGCTTTACCGGCTGGCACATTACAAAACCCAGGGGCAGGATATTCGAATGTGTTTGCAGGCCAATTGGTTGCAGTGACACTATCAATTAAATTCGATCTCACCTTCGCCAACTTTAGTCCATCAACAACACGCCTGAAAGATTTAATAATTAATTCAGGCCCATTTGCAGGGTGGACTGTTGCTGCAGTTGTTGCTGAAGCAAATAAAAAGATCGGTGGTTGCACTTCCTCTTTTTCATTCAGTGATCTCAATAGCGTATTAGATGCTATTAATAAAAATTATGATAATGGCAATGTTAATAAAGGCTTCCTTGCATGTCCGGGAACTGTTCTCGGTCGTGGTATAATCAACCCGATATCAGCGGAGGAACCTTCTGATGCTGTAACCGTAAAAGGAAATGGCAGTCTAAGGGTATCTGCTTACCCGAATCCATTTACATCATCTACTACTATCGAGTTCAAGCGAACTGACAGGTCGGGCCATGCTGTTATTAACATTTACACTGCAGATGGACATCATGTTGCAACCGTATTTGATAAGGAGATCAAGGCTGGTATTGTTTATAGAGCAAACTTTGATGCAAAGAACCTGGCTACCGGTGTTTATATTTACAAGATTGTAAGTGATCGTGAAACATACGTCGGAAAATTGTCTCTTGTAAAATAAGATTCTTAATATTTTAAAATAATATTTTAATTCTGATCCCGGTTACTATAGTAACCGGGATTTTTTTGTGTGTGTAGTATAGCCTGCAAATGACTCATAAGAAATTTGAAATTTTTAAAAAATCAACTTGGCTTATTGATTGATTATTTGAGAGTAATTCATAAAAATGACCTGGCACATTTTCCAACATTTGGATAAACTATTAGTATTGCGTGTATAGATTAAAATCAATCTACCTAAGAAAATGGCAATTGATACGAGGTAGGCGGAAAGCAACAGGAATAAATATGCGGATTGATTTCTAACTAGTGAAAACTTTATATCGCACACTCTTTTAAAGAAGTAACCTATATATTTGGCATTATCTAAAATCCATCTTTTTCTATGACTAAAAAACAACTCATCAATTATCTTGTTAAAAAAAAAGATATTTTATCAATCAGGGCCATTGGCAAAAAAACTGGGTTTATTAATCTTTATAAAGTATTGAATAAACAGGTAGACATGGGTGGCCATCCGTTCACGTTTCCTGACAAACACGTAAAACCGGTTTTAAAAGAAATTAGGCGTTTACAGGTGAAGCGCCGGCCGGTTTATTAATGCTTCGGGGTTTAAAAAAAGTAAGACGTTCGAGTGCCAATACCGAAGGCAGCAGTTATCATTTTGGGAGGATCGAAATAGAATCGTATGCAAGGATTACGCAGATCCATAAGATGATTTTTTATTTAATGATTATCTCGATCTAGTAACAGTAATGATTCAGGGAAGGCTGAAATTATTTGATAAGATATTCCAATACAAAAATTTCTTCGTCCTGAAACTGATTAGTGTTTTTAAAAAATTTTCAGAAACGGGGATTTTAATTCCCAAAATCCATACATCTTGCCCAAAAACATTAAAACACAAATATTATCTGATAAAATATTTATATAATATTTTGTTTTCCTAACTATTGTATTACCTTGCCATTGATAATGGAAGATTGCCAGTAAAATATCCTCACATTATTTCTTTACCAAACAGCCTATAATGCCTGCCCCTATTAACTCTACCTGTCCCTGTTAAGTATTGTTTAATTCCGATTTTTTATTACATCCCCCATGTAAACAGTTGCTTTTTAAAGTAATTAGTAAACTTTTGTTGTCAATGAGCCACATTATTTAACAATTAAAAACATGCATTATGAAACCAGCATTTGATTCACAGGGTAATGATCTGGATCGAGAGAAAAAGAAAATATTTTCTTCCCTCCCTTTCATTCTCTTTATTTTCATTTTTTTTAGTTTTTCATCGTCGTTATTTGCACAAGATGTAAACCTTGTTGTAAACAGCCCATTATGCTTTACCGCTATTGATGGAGATCCTCTATTTGATGAAGATCATACAGCAAATGGAGAAATTACCGTTCATTCCCTGCAGATGCATTCAGGTGGCAGTATCAGTCATAATGATCCCCTAAGCCCCTGCCCAAAAGTCACGCTTACGGGCGACCCCGCCAATGAAGCTTCTGGGTCTATTAAAATTCATGTAATTGGCAATTTTGCTATGGAAACCGGAAGTTTTATTTCTGCGGAAAATCAACGATCATCCGGAAAAGGTGGTGATATCACCCTGATAGTTGATGGCAATTTTTCAATGCAAACAGGCTCACTTATTACAAGTTCAAATCTTACCGGTACTTCAGGCGATAGAAGTGCAGGGAATATTGTGGTCAATTTAACTGGTGGAAACGGAACTGTAGTAATGGACGCAGGCTCCGAGATCAGGGCTAACTCTGCTCACGGAAATGGCGGAGATATTGCAATGACTGCTAATAATAATATTACTATCAATGGATTTATTTTCTCAAAAGATGAAAGTAACCAGTCGGGTTCTGGAAACAACCAGGCGCATGGTGGATTTATTAGTATTGAAACGCCTAAAACATTAACAATAGGTGATACGGGTATAGTGAGCAGCCGCGGTTTTGACGCTGGTGCAGACCTGGTGCATCTTTGTGGATGTGAAATTATAATTTACGGCCTGGTTGAATCATCTTCTACAGGACATGGAATTCCATCCGATCCCCCTAACCACCTTAATCATAGTTTCCGCCCGGATAAAAATCCTAATTCAACTGCGGGTGTTGAAATATGGGCCAGCAGCAGCCTTATTATTGATAATTTAAATCACCATGGCCAGGTAAATGCTGATCTATGTTGCGGTGGGGGAACCGAAGGGGAATCTTATATAGATATTTTTTGTAAGAGCGGCAATATCACTATCCTTGGTAAAAACGAGCTGGATAACGGTAGCGTACAAGCGACAAATTTTGCAGTTCATGCAAATGGAGCCGCTGGTAACAGCGACAATGGCGGAACAATTACCATAAAGGCACTCAATGGCAGTGTGATAGCAAGTGGCCTGGCAATACAGGCTGACGGTACGATCCGGGGTGGCTCAATAACTGTTGAAGCCAGGCTTGATGTAGATCAAACCGGAGGCTTTATGACTGCAAGAGGACGTACTGGTGGCAACACTACTACTGGCGGTTCAATTAATATAGTTTCCTTCACAGGAAATATTGTTACCAATGCAGCAAGCAGGCTTGAAGCAACCGGAACAAATGTAACTGGTACCATTGATCTAACAGCATGTGCATCTACTGGTTTCCCTCCGGGAACTTCAGATCCTGCTGCTGTTTCACATACAGGTTCTTGCGTTGGCAGCCCTCAATTGAATGCAGCACAGCAGATTTATGTAGTGTGGTGCGGTGTTGGTGAAATTACTATAACCAAAAGGTTTTTTGGCTCACCCGGGCAGATCCCGGCAACAGCCTGGGAGTATACCAGTACTATCCCCGGTCATCTAAATTTCACTCTACCGGCCGGCGGCGGATCAGTAACGTTTACTGGTGTTCCGAATGGCAACTATACAGTTACGGAGATAGAGAAAGAAAGTGCTGAATGTCCAGATCAACATTTGAAGTTTAGGGTTTCTAACACCTGTCAGGCAACAGCCACCGATACTCTTGTAGCAACGATCAGTGTTACTGGGTGTTTGCCAGTTAGCTGCACATTTAATAACCTGGCGCCAACTTGCCAACCTGATAACGACTGCCAATGGTGCACTAAGAGTGCGGTGCAGAGCCAGGTTTGGCAAAACCCCGGTGGTATGGATCCAGCAAGAAAATGTTTGGTTCCGGATATCTTGGTGGATATAAGATTGCCTCATACTGCGGATAATAATGTAGTGACAGCTAGCGAAATTGGTACGAACGTACCGGCTACCTGGTCCATACAGGCTGCAGTTGATTATGCAAATGCACATAAAAATGACGCTGCTTTTACTACTGACGAAATATTTATAGGCGTTACAGCAACAGATGCGGTTGCAATAGATCCTACATTACCTACTTCCTGCGGAAAGTCTTGTGGCCGCCCACTTGCAGGTGATTCGCCGTTAGGAATTGAAAACGTGGTTGTCACCAATACGAGCACGGTAAGGATGAACATATTTGGATGCAGCGTTTCATTGAAGGGTGCAGACTGTAATTTACCAGTGATCACTGTTAAAGACGGTGTTGGAAAAGTTACCATACTTGACCTTCATGTTTGGAACAGTAAAGTACAAGGCTACCTTGTTAAGAACAATGCTTCTCTTGTAGTGGTTAAAAACAGCTCTGCCTATTACAATGATCTTGGGTATGATGTGCAGGACGATAATGTACAGGTTTCAGGAGCACAGCACATGAGGTTTAACCGTATAGGCGCCCTGATACAAGGTAGCAATAACCCAGATGTATTGCGGACTAACAGCGATATAACAAATAATACAGAAGCTGGTATTAAGATCACGGGTAACAATAATGAGACTAATGGCAATGAAGTAGGCACTTCAGGTAAACCGAATGCAGTAGGCATCATTGTAACAGGTAATAACAATAATCTGCATGATGATAAGGTAACGTTTAATACCGGCAACGGAATTTATGTTACCGGTGCCAACAACACACTGCACCAGGAAGATGCCCACAGCAATGGCCAAAATGGTATCAGTGCCGATCAGGCAAATGGTGCCAGCGGTAATAAATTAGACGGTAACAAGGCTCAAAAAAATACCAAACAGGGTATACGTGCCTGCGGACAGGTAAACAATGGAGGCAACCAGGGCACCGACAATTTGGTAGAGCCCCAGGTAGTATTCAGTTGTCCTGACCCGGCCACCGCTAAATTCTCCGTGGTTGATATCAATACTGATAAGGCATATAAATATGACCCTACTTTCAATTTGATCTCTGCTACTTCTTTTGTTGCAAATAACTCGGATGCCAATGATGAAGTGGCTTCAGGGGTTAATTCCTATGTGCTTGATAAAGGAGATAAGCAGATCTACAGGTATATAGGCGTTACTGCTATATCCAAAGTTCTCAAAACAAATACAGGAGCATCGCTTAACACACCTTCAGGTATGGCGATAGATGGAGATACAGTATGGGTTGTTGATGCAGGGTTGAAGGCAATCTACCGCTATTATCTTCCAGCAGCTTTTTCAGGTGCAGGAAACCTTAATGCGGACAAAGTAATAGCATTAACTGGCAACAATGGCAACGCAGAAGGGCTTGCTGTGGATGCCGGCAATCTTGCAGGTTACCTGTATGTGCTCGACAATGCTGATAAACAATTCTACCGTTATCGTCGTTCAGGCGGGGCCGGTACAGCTTCTAAAGTTTTGAAAGATGTAGCTGGTTCATCCCTGAGTAATCCTTCAGGTGCAGCACTCAGCGGTGCAGATATGTGGATAGTTGACAATGGTAAAGACAAAGCCTATAAGTATGCACTTGGAAGTTTATTTGGTGCAGGAAATTTGAACGCAGCATCTGAGTTTGCACTGTTTGCACAGAACCTGAATGCTACTGGCATTTCAATAGGTAACAGTACTAATTTGTTGAGGCCGTCAGCGCCGGCGCTGTTAACCGAAGAGTTTAATTATATGCCTGTTAGGGCCTATCCAAACCCTGCTCATAACATGGTGATTGTAGAATTCAGCAGTATATCCAAGGTGAAATTCAACTTAAAACTGGTAGATATAACCGGTAGAATAGTGATGAGTTACGATGGTATTGCAAGTGGACGTACATATCATGAATTTAATGTAAGCAAGCTTGCAAAAGGTTCTTATGTGATCGTTCTTGAAAGAGAAAACACTGGAAAAGAGTTGAAGAAAATAGTTGTACAATAATCAACTCAATGATTTATTATTAAAGAGGTTGCCGGAAGGCAACCTCTTTTTATGCCTAAAAATAATTCTTACGCTATTCCTAATGACGTTCTTGCCATGT
>JAZKGV010000127.1:0-4232 GCA_040385725.1 Bacteroidota bacterium
GGTATTAATTCCATTTTGCTGAGGATTAGCAATAACACTTGCATCTCCGCCACCAAAATTGACAAAAGAATAATTGATGGTGCCTGATTCAAAAGTGAGTGGCAATAATATCGGGTCAACAATAGTTACTGTTTTAGTAAGCTCTGTAGTAGCGACACCACCGCTGTACGCAATTACTTTTACTGTGTATGTTCCTGTAGCAGCATACACATGGCTCACTGGTTCTCCTTCTAAAAATGCAACTCCTGCTTCAGTAGGATCATCTCCAAAATACACTTTGAAAAAAGTTTCATAGAGTGCGGATGCTGTAACGTTTACTTTAAAATTATTAGCAGCGTCAACAGCAGCAGTAAAGTCGAGGCCTTCCGGTGCCCTGAACGATACTGTTAATTGTTGTGTTGATTCGGTTACCTTACCCGTAATACTGTGAGCAATTATTTTTACATTGTAAACACCTTCAGGATATACATGTTGTGTATTCTTGCCTGGTAATAATTTTACCGGATCTGCAGTGGCATCACCATAATACACTTCAAAAAAAGAAATACCTTCTCCATTGGGAATAATGGTTACTATACCTGTATTATCCTGGGTGATAGTAAACAATGCTGATAATTTATCAGGCGCTGTATCTGTTTGCAGGAAAGAAATATCATCGTTCAGTTCCTTTTTGCAACCGGCAAGCAATACCAGTAAAAAAGTTATGCTGAAAAAATATTTTAGAAATTTCATGATATATTTTTTAGAGTTAATTACTAGTAATTTGGATTTTGTGGTAAACCTGAAATATCAACTTCCTGTTGTGGTATAGGAAAGAGTTCATTTTTATCAATTACAAATCCTGTTATTTTAGAAGCTGCCTGCCCGGTTCTCACCAGGTCGAAAAACCTGTCACCTTCCATTGCTAACTCCAATCTTCTTTCATCCCAGATAGCTTGTTTTAATGCAGCACCGGTTGCAGTAATATCATGTGCATCATCAGCAAATGCCCTGCGGCGTACCCTGTTGAGGTAATCTTTTGCTTTTGTATCATTAGCAGCGGTGGCCCTGTTGTTTGCTTCAGCAGCCATCAGCAACACATCAGCATAGCGTATAGTGCGGAAATTATTTAAGTAGTTCAATTCCACCTGTCCTGATGTTTCTCCTTTACGTGGCAAATACTTTTGATTGTATAAACCAGTGTTTTTGTAAGGAGCTGTTAAGTAAGTAATGTTTAAAGACGGATTGGCAGTTTTATATGCTTCTATATCTAATATTGTTACATCTTTTCTTGTATCACCTGCTTCAAAAGCGTTAGCTAAGTTTTGTGTTGGCAGGTTGGTGCTCCATCCCTGGCCATAAGGGCTGTTGCCGGTAAGGTTGCGTATGCCGCAAACCTGCACTGCTAAATTTCCTTGCCCTCTTCCGGGGTTTGACCAATCATAGTAAGGGCTTACATTAGAATATTGTATTTCAAAAACAGACTCTGTTCCATTTTCACCAGCTTGTAAAAAAATATCTCCGAATGAACCGGAATTTGGATAGCCGATTAATTGAAAAGGGCCATTCACTACATTTTCTAACATAGAAGCTGCATCATCAAACTTTTCCTGGTATAGTAATACTTTACCAAGTAATGCCTGTGCAGCATATTTTGTTATCCTTCCTTTTTGCGGATTGGTGATTGGTAATACGGCAATAGCATCCGTAAGATCCTCTTCTATTTGCGTATAAACATCTGCTTTAGGTGCCCTTCCAAATGTTCCCGATTCGGCAACAGTTAAACGTTTGTCAACAAATAAAGGAACATCACCAAATAATCTTACCAGTTCAAAATAATAATAGGCCCTTAAAAAATACACTTCACCATATAGAGCATCCTTGCCGGTGAAATCCAGTTTGCCTTTGTTCTCTTCAAGGTAGTTGGCCCTGTTAATTCCTTCGTAGCAGGATTTCCATGCTTCGACCAGGTAACTGTTATTGGCTACAATGGTATAGTCATCTATTTGCTGAAATCCCAATTGGTCTGTTGCATTTTCTCCTCCTGATACGGAATTGTCGGATGCCACATCACCAATCACCACATCTGCCCATATCCATTGTAGCGGTGTATAAGTACCGATCACCATCTTCTGGTAATCATCTGCAGTTTTAAGATAATCGTCAGCAGTTATCTGGTAGTCATCTACTGGTTTATAATCTATGAATTTTTTACAGGAAGAAAGCATGGAAGCAGCCAGCGCCATGCAAAGTATATATTTAGTATTTTTCATACAGCTTAGTTTTTTCTTTTAAAATTTAAAATCAACCCCCATTGAAAATGTTCTTGCCTGTGGATAAGAACCACGATCGATGCCGGTGTTAAATATTGCACCTGATATTTCAGGATCGTACCCTGAATACTTGGTGAAAGTGTAAGCATTTTTCACTTGTGCATATATCCTTATTTTAGAAAATACTTTCTTTTTGTACAATGATGGCGGTAACGTGTAGCCCAACTGGATATCTTTTATTTTTACAAAAGAGCCGTCTTCCACATACCTGTCTGAAGCCCTTGTGTTGTTATTGGCATCAACAAAAGTGTAACGTGGGTTTCTTGCATCATTAGTGCTGCCTTCTCCGGTCCACCGTGCCAGCACGCCACGGAATTTATTGGTCATGGCAAGGTTTCTTTCATAAGCCCTGTACACATCATTACCAACAGATGCATACACAAAAGATGTGAAATCAAATCCTTTGTAATCCAGGTTCAGGCTCCAACCCATAGTGAAATTGGGGAAAGGGTCACCGATCTTTGTACGGTCTTCCGCATCAATTTTTCCATCGCCGTTTACATCAACAAAACGTATATCGCCTGGTTTTGCATTATTCTGTACAGCGCCCTTGGTAATATCTCCAGGGTTCTGAAAAAGACCATCGGTTTTATATCCGTAGAAATAGCCTGGCGTAAAACCTTCTTCAAACCTTGTAATATCCTGGTTGGGGATGCCATAGCCTCCACCAATTATCAATCCATTGTTAGTTTCAGTAACCAGGTTTTTAGCGGTGGTGAAAGTTACATTGGTATTGATACGGAAATTTTTTGTGATATTATCATTGAAGCCAAGTGTCATTTCATAACCACTCGTTTTGGTAGTACCGATATTAGCAGTAGGCGGTGCAGCAGTACCGAGATATAATGAAAGAGACGGTGTAAATAACAAGCCGCTGATCTTCTTTTCAAAATAATCTGCAGAGAAAGAGAATTTATTTTTACCAAAGCGGATATCAAAACCTACATTCAGTTGCTTTTGTTTTTCCCAGGCCAGGTTATCATTTTTAAAAGATGCAATGGTGGCGCCAATAGAAGTAGGTTCGTTACCAAAAGAATAGCCTGCATTCTGTCCCTGGTTATAAATATAAATGCTGTTAGAAATGCGTTGGAATTGAGGGCTTACATTTTCATTACCTGTAACGCCATAACTTCCTCTTATTTTCAGGTAATCAATCCCTTTTGGATGGAAGAAGTTTTCATTGCTTATTACCCAACCGAGTGAGCCTGCAAGAAAATTACCAAACTTATTTTTTACGCCAAAAGCATAAGAGCCATCCCGGCGGGCTGAAAAAGAAGCCAGGTACTTATCCTTGTAATCGTAATTTATCCTGCTGAAGTAAGAAAGATTTCTTTTCCTGTATTGCCATGAACCTGCATCAAGTCCTGAGCGTTGTGCAGTACCGGCAGCAGCAGACACATCTGCATATTGCCATGAATTTAAAAAAACATCCTGGCGTGATGTGTTTATGGCATTACCGGAATTTTGCCCCATAGAAAAACCAAGCACTGTTTCAAAGTGATGTTGTTCCCTGATCTTAAAATTATAATTGGCAAAATTCTCAAATGTATAACTGAAATAAGAGGTTTTAGTTTCGGCTACACTATTGTGTGAATTCCTGCCCGGGATAGTATCTCCTGCAGAATTAAGTTCTGAATTAATATGTGCATTACCGTAGTAAGATAATGGATCAAAACTTTTACCTGTAATATCAACGTTGGTATAACCAAAGCGACTGGTGAGTTTCAGGTTTTTCAACACATCATACTGCAACTCCAGTTTGCCATACATTTTATTGGTGTTGGATTTATTATAGGTTTCATCTAATTGTGTAAGCGGATTAAAAATTTCGGATAATATATTGGTGCTTACACTATACTTACCATAAGAACCTGGTACATTATTATAAATTGGAGCAGTAGGATCAAAATTCAATGCGTT
>JAZKGV010000127.1:4242-8152 GCA_040385725.1 Bacteroidota bacterium
AGCAATAACGCTGTTGATGGAATTTTCTGCCACGCCCTGACCTGTAATATTTACAAAGCTGGTATTGGCAATGAATTTTACTTTAGGACTAAAATCAAAATTAAGGTTAGCCGTACCTGTAGCCCTTCTGAAATTGGATTTAGCGCCGCCGCCTACAATGCCATCCTGGCCAAGATAACTTCCGGAAACAAAATAACCCATTTTTTCGCCACCACCTCTTGCATTAATGGTATAAGACTGGATGGCAGCTTTATGAAATATTTCTTTCTGCCAATTGGTGCCTGCGCCAAATAATGAAAGGTCAGGAAAAATTACCGGCCCCCCGGAAACAGCACTTCCTTCATTTATGATACCTGCATATTCTGCTGCATTTAAAACACCAACTTGATTCAGCACTTCCTGCTGACCGTAGTTGGCACTGGCGGAAAATTCTGTCTTCTGGTTTTTCCTACCTGATTTGGTTGTGATCACTATAACACCATTACCTCCTTTTACACCAAATACAGCAGTGGTAGCAGCATCTTTGAGTACAGTGATAGATTCAATATCAGCAGCACTGATAGAGTTAAGGTCATCCAGTGTTTGGATAGAGCCATCCACAACAACAATAGGGTCGGTACCTGTGTAAGAAGGAATGCCCCTGATCAGCACTGTTGGTTTTGCACCCGGGGAACCTGGGGATACAACTGTAACACCAGAAGCTCTTCCCTGCAAGGCATCTTCTGCCCTTACCGGCCTCAATTTTTCTATATCTGCTCCTTTTACAGTTGAGATAGCGCCGGATACTTTGGTAACTTTTTGTGTACCATACCCTATCACCACCACTTCATCCAGAGCCGCAGATTTTGATTCCAGTTTGATAGAAAAATTGTTTGCGCTACCAACTTTTATTTCCTGTGAAAGATATCCTACCAGTGAAAAAGATAAAACCGCATTGGCATCCGGTACATTCAGGTTAAACACACCCGCTTTATTTGTGGTGGTGCCTGTGCTTGTGCCTTTTACAACCACACTCACACTTTCAAGAGGCTGCCCCGATTGGTCGGTAACGGTGCCGGTTACAGCAATGGAAGCCAGGCTGGTTTTATCAGATACTACATTCTCTGCAGTAACCAACTGTGTGCTCATTGCCGCTGTAAGCTTTTTATAATCAGCATTGGTTTTGTAAATAACATAAGCCCTTGCCAATACTTTTTTAAACCTGATGTTGTAAGGTTTCAGCAAATCCTCCAGCAGGCTTTCTACTGAACTGTATTTTGAAACATCAAAAGGGATCTTTTTGGATGGCAGTGTGTTGGACTCATATACAAAGTCCATGTCAAACTTTGTCCTCGATTCGGTGAGGATGTCTGCAAAGGATTTGGCTACTTCTTCCTGTCCTTTGGCAAAGCACACATTTACCATCAGCAGGAGGCAGAGCAGCAGTTTTACTGCTACGATTTTTTTTCTCATAAAGCTAAGTTTATCGTTTTGGTGTAAGACGGCCGGTTTTTAAAACTGGCTTATCTCTATTGTTTTATTTTCAATTTTCATTTTCAGTTTAAATGCAAGCTGCAGCACTTTCACCAGTTCCTGCAGGTTATCCGCTCTCAGATCGCCACTGATAGTGCGTTTCAGCAATTCTTCATCCTGCACCACCAATGTATAGCCGTAGATATCGTTTATCATGGTGCCCACTTCCTTTAAACTGGTATTATTAAAATGAAATTCATTCCTGAGCCAGCCTGAATGAAAATTGATTTGCTGTTCCCGGGCCAGTTGTATGCCTGAAACAGTATCCAGTTTTACCACTTCGCCTGGTTTCATTTCTATTGCTTCGTCTTTGTATTTCTTTTTTAATACCGATCTTGTTTCTCCGTTCAGCGATAGTTTTATCTTTCCTTCTTCCAGTGAAACAATTGCTTTTTCATGCCTGGTGTTTACGTTGAATTTTGTACCCAGCACTTCCACATCAATATCTTTTGTATGCACTACAAATTTTTGATGCGTTGCAAGTTTTTTCTCCACTTCAAAAAAAGCTTCGCCTTCAAGCCATACCTGCCTGTCGCCTTTATCGTTCCAGTCTGTTGAAAGTTTTAATTCCGAATTGGCATTCAACGTAACTTTTGAACCATCGGGCAATGTGATCTTTTTGATCTTTGCAAAACCTGTTGTATATACATTGCCGCTTTCTTCCCTATTGCCGGTGCTGGTTAAATACCATACGCCTGCAGTTACCATCAGCACCACAGAGGCTGCCACAGCAATAGTTTTAAACCAATTGATGGTACGCACAGGAACTTCGTTGGTAATGGCATCCTCCACTTTTTTCCAGTTGTTTTCCTGTATTTCGTTTGAAACTTTTTTCTTTCTGAAGTTGAAAGACATATCATCTTCCGGTAGCCCGGGTATTAGATCTTCGCTCATTTGCAAGCCGTTTTTACTAACGACACAAAAAAGAAAAGTATATACTCACTTGCGGTAAACTTTTTTAAAATTTTCCAAAATGATAGGCGGTGTATAATAAAGTAAAGAGGGAAAGCAGGTCGGCAGAACGCATATTTTGCAGCGCCCTTTGTTTGAGGTTTTGTACAGATTGATAGTTGATAGCCATTACTTCGGCAACCTGTGCCAGCGCCATGTCTTCAAAAAAATGCAGGTAGATCACTTCTCTTTGTCTTTCGGGAAGTGTATTAAGGATCTGCAATATTTTTTCTTTGAGGCCGGTATCATCCTCCTTTTTAATAATGATCTCTTCCTGCGAAAATTCAATATCAGGCTCCGGAACTGCGTTAATTTTCAGTTGTTTTGATTTAATATCACGAAGCTGGTTAAGTATTTGACGGCGGAGTGCCGTAAAGAAGAATGGTTTTACTTTTTCTAATGAACCAATAGAAGACCGTTTTTGCCATATTTTAATAAACAGTTCCTGTACCGCATCATCGGCAAGGGCATCATCGTTTAGTAATTTACCGGCATAATTGTACAAACCTTCAAAAAGTGCTGCATGTATATGGCCCAATGCGGCAGTATCATTGGCAAGGCATTGCTGCCAACAATTTTTAAGCATTTCATTATCGGACAATATTCCACTCATTTCACTAATGCCTGCAATGATACAGGATATTTAGATGGCAATTATATGTAAAGCGCCGGCCCGCTGTTTGGTAAATAAAAAATTATACTGCAAATATGGCAACTACCTGTTTATTTTTCCGAAATTGAACCATGAAACGATTGACACCTTACGCACTGCCATTTATCCTGTTCATGTTTTTTATACAGCAGGCCTCATCACAGTCCAACAAAAAATACAAATTGATCTGGAGTGATGAGTTTAATTACACCGGCAAACCCGACAGCACAAAATGGGGCTATAACCTTGGTGCCGGCGGCTGGGGAAATGAGGAAGCAGAGTATTATACCAACCGCATTAATAACGCAGCGGTAAAAAATGGCACTTTAAAGATCATTGCCAAAAAAGAAAAACATGACAGCAGCCAATACACTTCTGCAAGGCTGTTAACAAAAAATAAATTCAGTTTTACTTATGGCAAAGTGGTGGCAAGGGCAAAGATCCCGTTTGGTAAAGGCACCTGGCCTGCTATATGGATGCTGGGTGCCAATGATGAAACTGTGGGCTGGCCCGATTGCGGTGAAATAGATATTATGGAACATGCCGGCAACAGGCTGAATAAAATTTACGGCACACTGCACTATCCCGGCCACTCCGGCGCTGATGGCGATGGTTCTACCATGATGGTAAAAAATGTAACCGGTGCCTTTCATATTTATTCAATGGAATGGGATAGTACGGCTATAAAAATTTATGTTGATGGAAAACTGAATCACACAGTTGCGAACTCAGATAAAGTGCCTTTTAACCATGATTTCTTTTTGATAATGAATGTGGCAATGGGTGGTGGATTTG
>JAZKGV010000128.1:0-19145 GCA_040385725.1 Bacteroidota bacterium
GAACTGTCTATGGAAAAGAAATTGCCTTCTATACGCCAGACACTACAAAGTATAAGGGCATAAGTATTGGCAGCCAGGTGTGGATGTCGAAAAACCTGGATGTATCAAGGTTCAGAAATGGCGACCAGATCCCCAAAGTGCCAGGTGATAATTGGCAGGCGGTGACAACCCCTGCATGGAAGTGGATCAACGACGATTCTGTTACTTATTCAGGTTATGGCAAATTATATAACTGGTATGCTGTAACTGATCCACGTGGACTTGCACCGCAAGGATGGCATATTCCAGCAATGACAGAATTTGATTCGCTTCGGGCAGCGGTAAACAGTTGTGGAGGTTGTCTGAAAGAAATCGGTACTGCCCACTGGCTCACCCCTAATACGGGTGCTAATAATATTACCGGGTTTACTGCATTACCCAACAACGGCAACTTACCAAGCATGTTTGCATGCTTCTGGTCGAAAGATAGTTATACTACTCCTACAGGCGTTGCATTAAGGTTATATTACGATTACAACAATTTGGAGGTCGAATACTTTCCGAAGTACATCGGCATATCCGTTCGCTGTGTGCAGGATTAAAAGTTAATGCTTGCAATGGAGTGCCAGGATACTTTTTTAATGAGCGAAGCTGATTTTTTATAACAACAAATGCTTTTCTAACAGCATTGAATTTGTATAAACCAATTATGCTGGCTGAAAAAAAGAAAAAGCGAAACGTAATTGTTTCGCTTTTTTGTTGCCATGAACTATTAGTATAATTTTTTTATCAGGTGCTTACCCAACGGGTTGCTTCCTCCATTTGTGCATGAGTAAAACCTTTTGCCTGACCTGGAGCAACATAACTGAAAAGATCGGTAAAAGTTTTGATGGCACCGCTTTCAGAAATGATCGCCATTTTATGCCATTTAGTAAAATGTTTTAAACCTATGCCAAGATCTTTCATCAGGGCCATTGCGCTGAAATTAGTAAGGGATGTATCCAGCACCAGCATAAAATTGATGGATCCCTGTTTTTTTACCAGTGCATCCACTACGGGTATCACTACATTATTATAATCTCCTTTATCTACGTCGCCTGTTGCCCTGAAGGCAGCAACATTTTCTGGTACATCTGTTATTGTACTTATCATAGTTTTAATTTTTAAATCCTTACATGGTCATTTATTTTTTATTCCAGTTATCCTCCATTGCATCGTATTGTTCTTTATCAATAGTGCTTTTCTTTTTAGTCCTGGAAATGTTTTTCTTCTTCCTGGCATTAATATTATTTACCAATGAATTTTTAACACCCAGCTTATTCTTTTTTGCAGTTGCTTTTTTCACTGCTTTCTTTTTAACTGCCATACAGCATACTTACCAAAATAGGGTCCAGTAGTATTTGTACATCTTTTTATAGAAAATGATCGCTGTTCATTTAACAACTGTGGATAAGCTTCTAAAATTGTGCCCATGTCATGGGTAAAATACTGCTCACGGATGCTCATTTTTATAACTGTAATAAGGTGATATATTATTGGAACAGGCTTTGTAACCTGAACTAAAAAATATAATTATGGACAGCATCAACAAAAATCAACCGGAAGATAATTTTGAAAGCCTTGCCGGCAGCGAAGCAGTAGAGCGGATAAAAGAAACAGTAAAGCAATCATCCGTATGTTTCTTTTGCACCGATATTAATAAAGGCCACAGTTTTGCTACCAGGCCCATGAGTGTGCAGGAGGTGGATGATGAAGGCAACCTATGGTTCCTGAGCGCTAATGACAGTCATAAAAATGCAGAGATAGAAAATGATAGTGCAGTTCAATTGTTGTTCAAAGGATCAGCATACTCAGATTTTTTATCACTGTATGGCCACGCCACTGTGTCAACAGATAAAGCCAAAATAAAAGAATTGTGGGAGCCAATTGTAAAAGCATGGTTTACTGAAGGCGAAGACGACCCACGCATTACTGTTATTAAAGTATCACCACAAGAAGGTTATTACTGGGATAACAAACATGGCAACTTGGTGGCGCTTGTGAAAACGGCCGTTGGTGCTCTTGTAGGCAAAACTTATGACGACTCTGTGGAGGGTGACATAAAACTGTAATCTGTATTAATATAAAATATTGTGTTATGCCAAAGAAGAAAGTGCCCGACATTCCGGAAGAATATCCCAAACCGAAGGAAACACCTACGGAAATGCCGGGTAAATTACCTGAGATAATACCTGTATCACCGGAAACGCCGTTACAGGTGCCTCCTGAAGCACCGGAACCGGTAACACCGGATGAACAACCGGACCTGCCTGCGGAGGTGAAATGAAGATGAAAGCGTAAACATTACTGTTTACGCTTTTTTTGGAAGGTAATACTAAAGTATATTGAAAGGAAATTTTTTTTATTTTAATGTATGTATGCCATAAGGGGATTTTATTGCAATCGCTTCGCCTTCTGCTTAACTGATTGCAATTACAAAATTGCAAACTATTACAGCCATTGAAATTGACGCTGCCGTAAGGAGTAAAATAAATAACAGCGTATTTTTTAATTTGGACTTATCATTTGAAGTGAACATTTCTTAAATATAAATATCCATTCAGGTATAATTAACTACTGTCTAATCTTTATGTACATTAACCTCTCTTTAATGAAACGGTAGCTCTTCTCTTTTATAAAAGCCTTTATTGTACAAACCAACAAAGCCCCTGCTATAAAAAAATCCAGGTAAGTGTAATGTTCTTTTAATTTAAGCTACTAACTAGGGAAAGAACAGCATTATGAAAAAATTACTCATACTTTTTGTACTACTTCCCTACCTAACCCAGGCTCAGGACATAACAGGAAAATGGCACGGAATACTTAGTGTGCAGGGAATGGAGATAAGGTTGGCATTTAATATTACCAAAGAAGATTCCACTTATGTTGCTACAATGGATAGCCCTGATGAAAAAGCATTTGGAATTCCGGCAAGCAAAACCGATTTTGAAGACTCAACTTTAAATATTGAAATAGCCAAATCAGGTGTTCGGTACCGGGGAGAATATGGCGCCAATGTCATTACAGGAATTTTTTATCAGTCGGGGCAATCTCTTCCGTTAACCCTTACCAGGAATGTGATTGAAAAGAAGACGTTTATTCGACCGCAGGAGCCTAAAAAACCATATCCGTATTTGAGTGAAGAGGTTAGATTTACCAGCGAAGAAGGTAAAGTAGAACTGGCAGGAACCCTGACAATGCCGAAAGAAAAGAAAAAATTCTCTACAGTTATTTTGATAACAGGCTCCGGGCCTCAAAACAGGGACGAAGAATTTATGACGCATAAGCCTTTCCTCGTATTGGCTGATCACTTAACAAAAAACGGAATAGCTGTACTTCGATATGATGACAGGGGCTTTGCACAGTCAACAGGAAAGCATGGAAGTGCTACTTCAGCAGATTTCGCCAATGATGTAAGGGCAGCCATCGCCTATCTTAAAACAAGAAAAGATATTGACACAAGCCGCATTGGGTTGTTGGGGCACAGCGAGGGAGGATTGATTGCCCCTATGGTAGCTGCAGATACTAAAGTAGCATTCATCGTATTATTAGCAGCTCCTGGGGTTTCTGGTAGCCAGGTACTACTAAAGCAAGTAGAGTTAATGGGCAGAGTTATGGGCCAGGACGAAGAAGGCCTGCAAAAAGAAGTGAGCCTTAGCCAAGGTGTTTTTAATTTGTTCAGTCAATATGGGGATGATGAATCATTTGAAACAAGGCTGAAGGAATATTTAGATAATTTTATATCAGTTAATAAAGTTATCCCGGAAGGAATGGATAAAGCAACATTTATTAAAATGCAGGTTTCGCAATTCAAAAAACCGTGGGTGAGGTTCTTTTTAAAATACGATCCGGTGAATTCATTGAAAAAAATACAATGTCCTGTGCTTGCACTTAATGGAAGTAAGGATATACAAGTGGCACCAGAAAATTTAATCGCAATAGAAAAAGCTGTCAGGCAAGGAGGGAATGACAAAATACAGGTCAAAGAATTTCCAGGCATGAATCATTTATTTCAAACTTGCAAAACTGGTGCGATGGATGAGTACGCAACAATTGAAGAAACAATGGATCCCTTAGTACTTGAGCAAATTTCTGATTGGCTGTTAAAACAAAAAAAGTGAGTAGAGATTTTTATCAGGCATCGATATTACCCTTTTCAGCAATCATCATCAAGATCTGCAGGGCATATACCAATTCCCATGAAGATTTCAAAGACTACTACCAGGAGGTTACATTGCAAATCTGGAGAAGCAAAGATAATTTCCGTGAGCAATGCACATGGTCAACATGGGTATACCGTATTTCTTTAAACGTGTGCCTTACACTACTCAAAAAAAAGAAACGCAATGGTAAAACGTACTTTACTTCGGATGTTTTACCGGATGAGATAACCATTGAAAACGGTGCCTTTGAAGATGAATCCCTGAACCAATTGTATGTAGCAATAAGGCGTTTGTCAGAAGTGGACAGGGCATTAATTCTCTTGTACCTGGAAGAAAAATCTTACCAGGAAATTGCCGATATACTTGGTTCAAATGCCAATAACATAGGCGTGAGAGTAAACAGAATTAAAGAACGTTTAAAAAAAATACTCGATGAAGAATTCAATTGAGGCCATTTGGAAAGAGGGCTTTCTGAACGAGAAGAGTTTAGTGGCGCCAAAAATTAATAGCCTGTACAATCAAAAATCTATGCACCTGGTTGATAAAATAAAAAGGATGTTCATGGTTAACTTAATTATTATCGTCATCACAGCAATTGTCTTTCCTGTTATATATTATTTCCTGGATGCCACTCGGCAAGGAACTGCTGCATCGGTATTGCTGCTGCTTACGGCATGGTACAACAAACGGCAAATAGATAACATCAAAACATTGGATCAGGGGGCGACCAGTCTTGACTATCTCAAGTCATTAGATTGTTGGCTTAAACAGGTTTTATTGAAGAGTGAAAAAATAGCACGTTTTTCCTACCCACTCTATATTTTGATTGCTATGAGTACTATATGGTCTGCATGGAATAAACAAGGACTGACTATGAAAATACATCAAAAATTTCCAGACCTAATATTCATAGATAATATTCCGTTGTTTGCACTCATTACGGCGGGAGTAACTATTGTACTGATGTTTTGTTTTTCAGGTAAAATATACAAATGGGAAGTGCGTTTGATGTATGGACGTGTATTCGGTAAATTAAAAGAAACTATTGCTGAAATGGAAAAATTGAGACAGGGATAATACAAGGGCAATATCATTGTATAGGCAATGTTGTTGAAAACTAAATGAGCCTCTGCTGCAGGTCAATTACCTATTACCCTTCATCTCAAATCTAATAAGTATTTATTTTACCAAGTAAATAAGCTGATTACAAACGTACAGATCAGAGTCCTGCACAAACATGCTATAAATTGAAAAATGCTGATTCACTCTCAACCACAAATGAAAACAGCATACCAGCCTTGGTTTGCGACATAGCAATTCCTTTAAAAAAGTACAGCCGTAAAAAATCCAAACACTTGCATTTTTCAATTGCACATACTATCTTTATTTCACTATCCATCAACTTCTCTTAAAGACTGCCTTAGGACTTTCCTTTATACAGCCTAGGCTAACAATTTTTTTTAATACATACAACCTCCACAAAATGAAAAAGCTGCTGCTGGCATTGTTAATTACTTTAACATTTATTTCCTGCAAAAAAGAAACGACTGATTGCAGTAATAAGATCAGCATTTGCCATAGAACATCCTCGTCTGCCAAATGCAGTTGGATTACAATTGAAGTAAACTGCAACGCCTTGCCAGGCCATTTGGCACATGGCGATGTGGTCCCTGATGCTGACGGTGATGGTTATACCCAACCGAACCCATGCGGAGCAGGAACGCAAAATGACTGCGATGATACGAATGCTGCCATTCATGAAAATTGCATCGCAACGGTAACTATTTGCAACCGGGTGTGGATGGCAAAGAACCTGGATGTTACAAAATATAGAAATGGTGACGCTATACCACAAATAATTGACGCAGCTGAATGGATCAACCTCACCGCCGGTGGCTGGTGCTATTATGCAAACGCTACGGCAAATGGCACGGTCTACGGCAAACTATACAATTGGTATGCTGTAAATGATGTCCGTGGTCTTGCGCCTGAAGGATGGCATATACCATCAGACACCGAGTGGAATGAATTATTGGTTTGCCTGGGAGGTTATGAATTAGCTGGCGGTGCTATGAAAGAGACTGGCTTAACACACTGGAACAGCCCGAATACCGGAGCCACTAACAGCAGCGGTTTTACTGCGTTGCCCGGTGGTATCCGTGCAGGCGATACCCCGTTATTTGCCAACCTGGGATATGAAGCGAACTGGTGGAGTGCTACTGAGAACAACGAGTTGGGGTTGTACCGCAATACAGTTCATGCTGCAGGCAACCTTGGCAGGAATAGTGCGCCAAAACGCAGTGGTATTTCTGTTCGCTGCATCCGGAATTGAATAGAATATAAAAGTGAACCTGGGTGTCACAGCGTCTTCTCTTGGTGATGCCGCTTTTATAAAGCGCTATTTGATAAAGAACATGAAATTGAGTGTACAGGAGCAAAAGCTACTGAATGAAATGGGCAAATAATTTCATTCCCTGTTTCGGGGCTATCCTTCGGCTTGATTCGTGTCTTCACTAGCCATTTATGAGCATTATAAAATAAGTCATTAAAGCAAATAGGTTATTAAATACCCACCCATCGGGATACAACTCTTACCTATCTTTACCAATATGGATACCAACTCTTTTATTTTATATGGTGCTGTTACAGAGATATATGATAAATTGATCCGTTTTTGTAGGGTTAATGGCTTTAAGGTAAAAGAAACTAAAGAGAAATATTTTTCTATCACTGCAAAGAAAACCTCGCTGTTATTCTGGCGAAGCCTGCAAATGGAACTAAAAGTAATGGCAGTAGAAAAGAAAAATGTAGAGGTGAATATAATGATGTATAAGTTTGGAAAAAGAAAAATGGATATTGAAACCGAATATCGCATTGCCCTGGAAAAATTTTTCAGTAACAGTCAATAACACTTATTCTTTCACTTCCACCTCAAACCCATATTCAATAAGTTGTGCCCCGTTTAGTACCTGGCTAATGTCTTCCGTTGGCTTATCATTATTACTGAGCAAATGCAGGTGATACTGGTCGTATTCTACTTCTGTAATTTCATACAGCCTGTAACCATCGTCCCGCTTTTCTCTCAGGCGGCTATTGGTGGTTAATTGTTTTCCGCAGTCTTGTAATGGTTGCCACATAGTTTGTACATTTTAATGAAAAGTAGATATAGTATGCAGGTAAATAACGTGCCAGTTTATTCAGCCCCCAAAATCCCTGGAACAGGTTGTGTGCCATTAACCAGTTTATTTGTTTTTAATTATTTATCAAGCAAGGGTTCCGGCACATCATGACTAACAAAGCCTAAATTTACTTTATTAATAAGTGGGGAGTAATTACCAAAGTACATAGAGTTTATAAAAAAAATAAAATGATTAACAGGAATAAAATCTCAACTATTGTATTCTCAGTCTATATTTTGCTTACTTTTTATGTTTTTGGTGGAGGTATAGTAAATTCCTTGGTTGCTTACAGAACCTGGCGTGCGGTAGGCGCAAATGAATTCCCTATATTTCATCAAATTGATAGCTCACTTATTATTCCCTTATTTGTTGTTTTCTTTTTATTATCGTTCATCCCCCAGATCTTATTATTTTGGTTTCGACCGATGGTTATACCCAATGGGTTAGTTTTGTCAGCATTATTTTGTAATTTAATTTCGCTTGCTTCAACTATAATTATTCAAATTCCTATCCAGGTTGAGCTTGACAAAAAATTTTCTTTAGAACTAATTGAACAACTCATATCAACAGATCTCCTCTATCGAAGGATTCCGATGTTATTATTAGCTATAATAAATTTTATAATGTTATACAAAGTAGTAAAGCATTCTGGTACCATGCAAAACCCTTCCACATAAAAAAGACTGTGCGATAACGTCAGGTAGCGTTTTAGCAATATGGTGACAGGCGGGAGTACATCAACAATTTGGAAAGTTAACCGGCACTGAAAACAAAGATCATTTCATTAACCTCATACGATAAGCATTCATAGCTGTTACACCTAGCTTTTTGATCAGGCGATAATTCGCCACTATTCCAACCGGCGCTCCAATTACCGGTATTAGTTGGGCCATCTTTGCAAGGTCAATATAATCCCTATACTCTTGCTGAAAATTTCGCCAATCAAACTTTTCTATATCATCAGGCAACGCTTTGCTTCTTTCGTCCCAATCAATCATTTTAAGATACACTTCTTTTCTATGCTGATGGCTTGAAAATGCTAATTCAAATATGTGGAGTATATATACACGTTCCTTATAATTTTTAACATCAAACCCATACATTGTTGCAATGTCAAAAAGTAATTTTAATTTGATGCCAAGAAGAATGGGGAAATCAGCGAGGCCTAATAGTAAACCACCAGCTCCCGTTATACCTCCTTCTATC
Source organism: Bacteroidota bacterium (assembly GCA_040385725.1). Lineage (GTDB taxonomy): Bacteria > Bacteroidota > Bacteroidia > Chitinophagales > Chitinophagaceae > Ferruginibacter. The sequence goes on from JAZKGV010000128.1 coordinate 8,567, forward strand.
GCTGCCGTATTTCTATAGTTTCTTATCCGTTCCTGGATGCCGGCTTCTTTAAATTCAAGATCTTTATCAATCGTGGGATTGGCAGTGGTATGAGTGGCTCCAAACAGAACGGCACGAATCATTTGTTTAATTGTCGCAGTAATGGCACTATGTACTTTCTCAGGTATCCAGGTATTAATTTTTGTCTGCAGCCTTTTGGATAATTTATTAAACAACGAGGGCCGTCGCACCATCTCCTTCTTCCATTTGAGTAGCTCAGCATACATTTCCTTTTCATACTTATCCATAACCATCTATTAATTCATTTAAAGTTACTACAATACCTGCACCAAAGCATTGACGCTACCTAAGCCTACATTTATAAACTCGGCAAATATCAGCAGCATTTCAGGCTGTGTAAGCAACGCTGAACATTAATTCATAACTTCAATAAAACATTTTCGATCAGCAGTTGTTCCGGGTGGCACGTTATAAAATATACCACGGACAGCCATACCGGCTGTTGGGAGTAAGCGCAATTGGCCTTCCTTATACATTCAAACTACCAACAAATGAAAAAAAGAATATTAATTACGTTCACACTTATTGCAACATTTTTCCTTGGTTTCGCTTTTAGATCTTTCATCACCAACATTAATAATGAGCAACGGTTGAAAAAGGCAACAGGCATTGGTGGCATTTTTTTCAAATGCAAGGACCCAAAAAAAGTGAGAGAGTGGTACCAGGCTCATCTTGGTTTAAATACTAATGCCTATGGGGCAGTTTTTGAATGGAGACAAGGCGCAGATACAACAAAAAAAGGCTTTACACAATGGAGCCCATTTTCCGAAAAGACCAAATACTTCGAACCTTCAACAAAAGACTTTATGATCAATTATAGAGTGGAAAATATGGAGGCACTTCTTGAACAGCTCAGAAAAGACAGTGTAACGATATTAGATAAGCTTGAAACAGCGGAGTACGGAAAATTTATTCATATCCTGGATATTGAAGGTAATAAAGTTGAACTATGGGAGCCAAACGATGCAGAGTATGAAAAGCTGGGTGAGAAGATGGGTGCTAAAACAACAAAATAATTTACAAAAATATTTTAAGACATACCAGCGAATGCCGAACCGCTAACAGGGCATTGACAATTTCTGGTAATTACCATCACAAACAAAAAATGAAAACTGCATCTAAAATTTTACTCTTGCTTTCCATTGCCTTGATCTGTTATGGCTACTGGGGTGCTTTTACCAGCAGCGGTAATAAAGTATATGATGAAATGGATGGGGTCATTCCTTTCGGTATAATGCTCCTGGGCTGCTTATTACTTATTATAGTTATTGTAATGTTGATATGGAACAGAAGAATAAAAAAATAATCAGCTCCATCCACAATGTGTATAAATCCAGGGCTTTATTTCTTCACTTTATAAGCAGCCCAGGTTTTAGTAAACGCTGCCCCAAAATATAAGATCATAGCAGCATAAAATACAAACAGTAACAGTAACACAATAGCTGCGGATGCACCATAAATGTTATTGATATTATTATATGTAAGAAGGAAATGCAGAATGATCTTCCCGATAGAAAAAAGTAAACTGGTAAACAATCCACCAGTCCATGCCACCCGCCACACAGGATGTTTATCATTGAGATACTTAAATATAATGGTAAACCAAAGAGCAATGATAAACACACTGATGATAAACGCAAGCAACTGGCTCAGCAAACCAGATACGGAAGGAAATAATTTGATAAAATAATTGCCTGCAAATACCTGCAGGGTTTCAATAAGCATTCCGATTGAAAACAGCAGGGCGGTAATAACTATTACACCTACTGATAATAACCTGGCTTTGAGGCTGGCAACAACTTTTTCTTTTGTAACTGGCGCCACGGCCCATATCTGATTGATAGAACTCCTGATAACTTTGAATACCGTGGTGGCCACAAAAAGTAAAAAGATGAATACGATTATGGCAGACAACAGGTTGCTGTTTAATTGTCTTAACGCCCTTATCACAGAAATAATTTGCCGTACTGCTTCTTTACCAAACATCTCAGACAGGCTGATAAACATTTCATGCCGTATCTGTTGCGGATCAATAAACAAACTTAACAGTTGTATCAACAAAGTGAGCACAGGCGGTAAAGCAAACATGGTAAAAAATGCGGTGGCGCCTCCCAACTTCAACGGATCGTTTTTAATAAACAGCTTGTATGTATCTTTTATAATACTGCCGTATGTTTTCAGCGTACTTACCATCGTGTAAATATAGCTGTATTATATACCTCTCTGCCGCAGATAACGGGTTCATGCTCCAGGCTTCCAGCATTTGTAGAAAACATTACACAACCCGGCTACAAACCATCATTATTTAAACTTAAAAAACACTGGCTTGATTTTCCATTACAATACTATACACAAAAACATACAACAATGCAATGGTTAGGCAAAAGACAAAGTGGTAATGTAGATGACCGCCGTGGTATTTCCGGTGGTGCCCTCGCAGGTGGCGGTGGCATAGTGGCTGTAATTATTTATTTTGTAAGCACACTTCTCAATGGCGGCAGCATCGACCCTTCGCAGATACCATCTGTACAAACGCAGCAGCAAACAGAAATGACGGCGGAAGAAAAAAAGGCAGATGACGAAAGGGCGAGCTTTGTAAAAGTGGTGCTGGCAGAAACAGAGGATGTATGGAATAAATTGTTCCAGGATATGGGCAGCCGTTACCAGGAACCCGTACTGGTGTTGTACAGGGATGGCGTGTCTTCTGCCTGCGGCAATGCCAGCGCTGCAGTGGGCCCTTTTTATTGCCCCGGCGACCAGCAGTTGTATATTGACCTGTCTTTTTACCAGGATATGCAGGAAAAACTAAACGCCCCGGGAGATTTTGCTATGGCTTACGTGGTGGCGCATGAAGTGGGCCATCATATTCAAAACCTGATGGGCACGGCAGACAAAGTAAACAAATTAAGACAGGTGGCGGGCAGCGAAGCAGAAGCCAACAAGCTATCGGTAATGCTGGAACTGCAGGCAGATTTTTATGCCGGTGTATGGGCGCATTATGAAGACAAATATAAAAATGCCCTTGACGAGGGAGATATAACAGAAGCCATGAATGCTGCCAACCAGATAGGCGACGACAACCTGCAGAAAAGATCAACCGGGCAGGTGGTGCCTGATGCGTTTACACATGGCAGCTCGGCACAAAGAATGTACTGGTTTAAAAAAGGATACGAAACAGGCGATATAAAACAGGGAAACACTTTTGAAAGTATGGAATGAATAAACAACACTCCTACTCCTTCTGCAGATCGATCACAATCTTCGCATTCTTTTGTTCTGAGGAAGAGATAAATACTTCGTAGCGTTTCTGTTTTGTGGTTATCACCATCAAGGAAGTATTAGGTGGAATACTGCCGAGGTTATTGGCCACCATCACCAGTTCATGATGAGGATTGTCTTTATCAACTTTTATTTTAACTGTTACCGGTTTTGTAGAAAGCCCCGCATGTGACACCACCATTTTATTATTATGATAGATCGTAACGGTGTCGCCGTCTATTTCCCCGTTATCATACAACTCAACTACTATTTCATCCGCCGGCGTTTCTATTTCTTTTATCACAGGGTTATCCCTTTGCTTAATCACATCAGGGATCTTTACAGGTGGGGCTACTGCTTTTATTACAGGCTTTACAGCTTCGTTTTGTTTACTCACAGTTTCCTTTTTCTCCACTTTTATTTCCTTTGTATTTACTTTAGGTATTGCTACAGGTATTTTTGTTTCCTGTTTTATCACAGGCTTGGGTGTATTGTTTTTTACGGGAGGTTTGGTAACTGCAACTGGTTGCGGTTTGGGGGCAGGTGGCGGCACCGGTGGAATGATCCTGCACTCCCTTACTTCTATATCATCCATTGCAAAATCATTACCGCATCCACCTGATGTCATATCATCCATCGCCACTACAATACTGGTAAAAGAAGCCGGCGTTGTAAAATTACCAGGGTAGCGCTGCCAGTTGATGGTGCTTTGGGGAGGAATGAGCCCGGTAAAAAATTTTGACACCAGTTTCCCATCCGCATACACAGATATCCTTATCTGCGGGGGCGTAGGTTCACATCCTTCCCTGCCAGGGCATACATTTACAAACCATGCAGACAATTCATATTGCGTAGCAGGTTTTAGATTGGTAAGAGCAACTGAAAAAAAGGTGGATGGTGTATAGGAAGCATTTACGATCATCATCCTGCCACTAACACTACCGGGCGTATGATCTTTAGTAAAATCTAACCAATTGCCCATATAGCAATCTCTTGTATGTGAAGTAAAGGTGAACTCACCGTCATTGGGGCAATAGTTATCCACACGCCGGTAGTTATCCTTTAACTGTGACAGATAAAAGTTTCTTGGATTACGGTCATCGCCAAAGTCGATGGTTATGACTGGCTGTTTAAAATTGCAATCGGTTGTTTGTGCAAAACCAAAAAACTGTGTTGCACAAAAAAAGAACAGTAAAAAGAGGCGCTTCATACGTTTTGTTTAAAAATGAATAATGGCTATACTGAGTTGAAGCAGGTGCAAAATAGGATTTCTTTTATCTTTTTCAGGAACCGTTTATAAAATCAATTGTTAAGACCCAGGTATTAGGTTATTCCATACTAAAGCGTCCGGCCTTTTTACGGTAATTCCTCATCCATTTCCTCATGCTAACCGGCAACCATACCGCCTGCTCAATAAATGATACCGGATTCTCTTTAACAAAAATTTATTTATCACTCTTGTTGTACATTTAAAAAAATAATACAACATTTATGCTGCCAAAAAGCAACAGCGAAGCCGTCCTGGTTTTGCTGAACAAATCAAATCAACACCAACACATGGAAGCCGACGCTGCCAAATGTCCTGAAAAGTTCAGTGTAACTTTTTTGCGGACCCTGCTGTTCATCACAGCAACAACGATTCTTTTTTCCTGTAATAAAACCAAATGGATCGAAGTGGACACTGCCTTCAGCAGGTACATTGATGCCTACACCACAGGTATGGTGTCTAAAACATCCACCGTACGTCTCCAACTGGCAAACTCCAGCAACACCACACACACAGTTGGCGAAGTAGTAAAAGAAGATCTCTTTGACTTCTCCCCTTCTGTAAAAGGTAAAGCTGCCTGGATAGATGCCACAACAATTGAATTCAAACCCTCAGAAAACCTGAAACCTAACCAACTCTATGAAGTACGTTTTAACCTTGCAAAAGTTACATCCGTATCCGAAAGCAAGCTGAAGGAATTCAAGTTCAACATTCAAACTGTAAAGCCGTCTTTTGTGGTGAAAGATTATGGCTTGAGAAGTGCCGCAGCAAAAGGCAAGATGTTTTTAAATGGCGAACTGGAAACAGCAGACATTGAAGATGGCAAATCAATTGAGAAATTATTAACTGCCACACAAAACAAGCTGCCGCTTACCATTAACTGGCAGCATAATGATGCAGCAAAATCTCACATCTACACTATTGAAGGAATTACCAGGGGCAGCAATGTGAATAATGTAGATATTAAATGGAATGGCAAATCCCTAGACATGGATGTGAGCGGAGAAAAACAAATTGCTGTACCTGCTGCCGGTGAATTTAAAGTATTGAATGTAATGGCAATGAATGAAGCACAACAATATGCTTCGGTGCAGTTCAGTGACCCGGTTGCTATCGGGCAAGACCTTACCGGGCTTATTTCTTTTAGTAACCAAAGCGATGTTTCTTATACAATCAACGGAAGTGAAGTAAAATTATTTGGCACCGGGAACCTGGATGGCAACTATACGGTAAATATCAACAGTGGTATTAAAAATACCTGGGGCGATATTCTTGAACAGGGCTTTACTTCCAACATAAATTTTGAGAACAAATTGCCCAATGTAAAAATTTATGGCAAAGGAAATATCCTTCCAAACTCAGGAAGATTGGTATTACCTTTTGAATCTGTAAACCTGAATGCAGTTGATATCAGCATCATAAAAATTTATGAGAACAATGTGCCAAGGTTTTTGCAGGATAATTCATTAGATGGCAATAGTTCTTTAAGAAGAGTGGCAAGGCCGGTTGTAGAAAAAACTTTGCGTCTTGATGATGACAAAACGCTTGACCTGCACAAAAAGCAACGTTTCTCTCTCGACATCGATAAATTTCTGAAAACAGAGCAAGGTGCTATTTACCGTGTTACCATTGGCTTCCGTCCGCAATACAGTCTATATTCAAAAGTGGATACCACACAAAAAAGCGGTGAGGACGAAGAGGAAGAATATTATGGAGGTTACTACGATGATGAATCGCAAGGTGGTGTGGATGATGATGAAGAATTCTGGAGAAGGTATGATACCTACTATCCTTATGGTTATAACTGGCAGAGACGTGATGACCCCAACAGTAAATCTTATTACAACAAAGACCGTTGGGCTACCAGGAATATCTTAGCCAGCAATATTGGCATCACTGCAAAAAGAGGAAATGATAACCAGCTCTCCGTGGCCGTTAGCAATATACTTACCACTGAGCCAATGGGTGATGTGGATATTGAAGTGATGGACTACCAGCAGGCGATCATCAGTAAAGGCAAAAGTGGCAGTGATGGCTTTGCCAATATTGAATTAAAACGTAAACCTTATTTACTCGTAGCTAAAAAAGGAAATGAACGAGGTTATTTGAAATTAGATGATGGAAGTTCGCTGACATTGAGCCGCTTTGATGTAAGTGGCGAAGAAATAAAGAACGGCATTAAAGGTTTCATTTTTGGCGAACGTGGTGTATGGCGCCCCGGCGATACGATGTTTATCAACTGTATTATTGAAGACAGGGAAGGTAAGTTGCCAAAAGACCATCCTGTAGAATTTAGTTTATACACTCCGCAAAATCAATTGTACAAACATGCGGTGCAGAGCAATGCAGAAGATGGTTTTTATTTATTTAAAACAAATACAGACGCTTCCTCTCCTACTGGTAACTGGCTGGCAAAAATAAAATGTGGCGGTGCTACTTTTGAGAAACGTATAAGAGTGGAAACTGTAATGCCCAACCGCCTGAAAATAAATGTTGACTTTGGTAACAACCCATTGCTTGGCACTGGTGGAACAACCGCTGGCACCATTAATGCGAAATGGTTATTTGGTGCAGTAGGCAAAAATTTAAAAGCAAAGATCGATGCATCATTATATGCAAAGCAAACAAGCTTTGCAAAATTTGCCGGTTATGTTTTTGATAACCCAACATCTGATTATTCCACGCAAACAAAAACAATGTTTGATGGAACATTAGATGCAGAAGGCAATGCAACACTCAAACCTGAGTTTGAAACAGATGAAGCCGCACCTGGCATGTTGAATGCAAACCTGCTGGTAAAAGTATTCGAACCCGGAGGTGCTTTCAGTATTGACAATGTAACGATGAATTATAGTCCGTATGCAAGCTATGCCGGCCTTAAACTACCACAGGGCCAGAAACCATTTAATTATTTACTGGCTGGTAACACACATATTGCTGAATTAGCTGATGTAGATGCAAAAGGAAATGCCATTGCAGGACGTTCTCAATTAGAAGTGCAGTTCTACCGGATACAATGGCGCTGGTGGTGGGATGATAATGGCGATAACCTCAGCAATTTTACACAAAACTCTTATAACAAACTTATAAAGAGCGATACTGTAAACATAACTAATGGTAAAGGACAATGGCAGTTCAAAACATCTACCAATGAATGGGGCCGTTATCTTTTATTGGTGAAAGATGTAAAAAGTGGCCACATGACCGGTTCAACTTTTTATATTGATGATCCTTACTGGCAAAGTCGCAGTGGCAATGATGAAGACCAGACTGCTGCAACCATGTTATCATTCAGCAGCAATAAAGAAAAATACAATGTTGGTGAAGAAGCGGTATTGAATATCCCAAGTAGTAAAGGTGGCCGGGTGTTAGTGAGTTTAGAGAATGGAAGTAAGGTCATCAAATCATTCTGGAAAGAAACAGAACAGGGACAAACACAGGTGAAGTTTAATGTAGAGCAAGGTATGGCGCCAAATATTTATGCAACGGTAAGTTTGCTCCAGCCACATTCGCAAACAGTGAATGATCTGCCAATAAGAATGTATGGAAGCATTCCCATTTTTATTGAAGATAAAAACACCATTCTAAAACCGGTACTGAATATTGCCGGCAGTATAAGACCGGAACAACAGGCAAGCTTTACTGTGAGTGAACAGGACGGAAAAGAAATGACCTACTGTGTTGCGATTGTTGATGAAGGATTATTGGACTTAACAAGATTCAAAACACCTGACCCACACAGCGCCTTCTATGCAAGAGAAGCATTGGGCGTAAAAAGTTTTGACATGTTCGATTATGTTATCGGTGCATGGAGCGGTGGTCTTGAAAGAATACTCACCATTGGTGGTGATGCAGAAGGTGGGCCTGTGAAACAAAAAACAGCCAACCGCTTTAAACCTGTTGTTGCATATCTCGGGCCATTCCATTTAGGTAAAGGCGATAAGCAGACAAAAACATTTACACTACCCTCTTATATTGGTTCGGTGAGGGCAATGGTAGTGGCAGCGCATGAGGGCGCTTATGGTTTTGCAGAAAAAAATGTAGCTGTCAAAAAACCATTGATGATTTTAGCAACAATGCCAAGAGTTTTAGGTCCTGGTGAAACCATCAAATTGCCTGTTACTGTTTTTGCCATGGAGAATAATATTAAAAATGTAAATCTCTCTTTGCAATCCAATCCATACTTAGAAGTGGTTGGCAGCAATACACAAAACATCAGCTTTGCACAAACTGGTGAACAGATGGCTTATTTTGATGTTCGTGTAAAACCAAATACCGGCATTGGCAAAGTAAAATTATTGGCAAGCAGCGGTGGTGAAAAAGCTAACTATGAAGTGGAACTCGAAATTCGTAATCCTAATCCACCTGTCACCAGTGTGAGTGAAATGGTATTGAATGCAGGCCAGCAATGGAATGTTACTGCATCAGCGATCGGGTCTCCCAATACCAGCACAGCCATTGTTGAAATATCAAGTGTGCCGCCAATGAACCTGCAAAAACGTTTGGATTACCTGATACAATATCCTCACGGTTGTATTGAACAAACAACTTCTTCCGTGTTTCCGCAATTGGTATTAAATCAATTGACCGACCTGGATGATTATAAAAAATCATTGGTTGATAAAAATATAAAAGCAGGTGTGTTGCGTTTGCAAAATTTCCAGCGGCCTGATGGTGGTTTTAGTTACTGGCCCGGTATGGCAGAAAGCGATGCATGGGGCAGTAATTATGCCGGGCACTTTTTAATAGAAGCACAAGCCAATGGATATTTTGTAAGCGATTATATGCTGGCTCAATGGAAAAACTTCCAGAGAGGAAGGGCCAATAGCTGGACAGTTACAAGTGAAAATTATTATGGTGCAGACCTGGACCAGGCATATCGCTTATTTACTTTAGCATTAGCAAAAGCACCTGAACTCGGCGCCATGAACCGCTTGAAGGAATTTAAATATTTATCTGCTGAAGCAAAATGGAGATTGGCGGCTGCCTATAAATTAAGTGGACAGGAAAATACCGCATTGCAACTCATCAGCGGATTGACCCCAATATTTGAAACAAGAACAAAACCCGGTTTTACTTTTGGTTCTGACCTGAGAGACCAGGCAATGGTATTGGAAACGCTGACATTGCTCGGACGCAAAGCACAAGCTGCACAGTTGCTCACCACTGTTGCAGGAAAACTATCACAGGATAGTTGGTACAGTACACAAACAACGGCTTATTCTTTAATTGCCATTGCAAAGTATTGTGGCAAAAATCCATCGGGTGCAAAAATTGTAGCAAAGGCAAGTATTGGCGGTAAAGCAACGGATATTAATTCTGCTGCTTACATAAGGCAATTACCGGTGAGTATTCAGAAAGGAAACAGTAATGTTGTTATCAGTAACAAAGGCAGTAACATTTTATATGTCCGGTTGATCACCCAAGGCCAACCTTTAAGCGGTGATAGTTTGAAAGTAAATAACAATCCTGCGGTGCTTAGCATGAACGTCACTTATATTACCCAGGATGGCAAAGCGCTGGATGTAACTAAATTGTCGCAGGGGAGTGATTTTGTTGCCAAGGTTATTATCACCAATACCGGCAAGCGTGGGCGTTATGATGAGATGGCACTATCACAGATTTTCCCGAGCGGATGGGAAATATTGAATGCAAGAATGACCGGTGGTGAAGGCGCTTTCAAATCTTCAATCTCCACTTACCAGGATGTACGTGATGACAGGGTTTATACTTATTTCGATATCAACGAAAGTGAAACACTCACTTATTATGTGCAGTTGAATGCATCGTATCTCGGCAGGTATTTTATGCCGGGCATTTATACATCGGCGATGTATGATAATACGATCAATGCAGGTGTGAATGGAAAATGGGTGGAAGTGGTGAACCAATAGATGCTTTTAATAAAGATGACAGCTTTTAAAAAGCTGTCATCTTTTCTTTTAAATAAAAAAGATGGAACTCCTTATTATAGTAATAATTATTGCAGTATTA
>JAZKGV010000128.1:19155-28758 GCA_040385725.1 Bacteroidota bacterium
AAACCGCATCATCTTTAATATCAAATCCTGAATTTTTATTCATGTTGATAAATCCAAAGTATAATACTGCAATAATATTAAAGATGATGCGGTTTATTTTCAGCAAAACAAAAAGATGATAGCATATTCTGACATTGTGAGTATTGAAAGAGATATGACCAGCGCTTTTGAAGCAAAGACGATGTATTTTGCTTATATAATAACTTTTACCGACAAAGCAGGCAATATAGATTCGTTCCGGTTTTACCAGGCACTAACTGATGCTGCTAAATGGGAAACCTTGAAATCAAAAGTTATTTATGTAAACCCCGCAGTTAAGATCAATGAAAGCATACTTTAAAAAGCTATCTACCGTCCCGTAGGGACAACATATTGGTAGGAGTAAAATTATAAGAGCGAAGTCCCGTAGGGACGACAGATTAAAAAATCAAGAACCCACTATTTAAAATGAATCGGCCATTTCAACAAAGATTCTTTATTCATGCCTAATACCTTCACCCAAATACATCTTCATTTTGTTTTTGCTGTGCAAAACAGACTATCGCTTATTCAAAATGAATGGAAAGATGAATTGTATCAATACATCACAGGTATTGTACAGAACAATAAACACAAAATGATAATCATTAATGGAATGCCCGACCATTTGCATATTGTGATTGGTATGAGGCCAATACAATCTGTATCTGATTTACTACAGGATATCAAAGGTGGTTCATCAAAATGGATTAACGATAAAAAATTAGTGAAAGGCAAATTTCAATAGCAGGAAGGCTTTGGCGCATTTTCATACAGCAAATCTGCTTTGCCAAAATTAATTGACTACGTAAAGAACCAGGAAGCACATCATCAAAAGAAACCATTTTTGCAGGAATACAAAGAATTTTTACATGCCTTTGAAATTGAATATGATGATAGATATATTTTTCATGAGATTGAATAATGCAGCTATCTTTCGTCCCTACGGGACTTTCCCTATTTATTATTGGGGTTTCTACCAATATATTGCTCCTACGGCACTGAAGAAAAAGCTTAAAAATAAAGGCGCACGTTTTTTTACTGAAAGTTTAGATTTTTTTATGCTCCGTAGGAGCAATATATTGGTAGAAAAAATACAATAAAGTTGAAACAAGTCCCGTAGGGACGGCAGATATAAAACATAATCATCCGGTATTAAAAAATGTTTTTTTGAAAAAATTCTTCTCCTCCATATCATCCAGAATAAAAAATCTCTCTTCCAAAGCCAAAATAAAATTCTCAATATTGGCGGTGCTGTTGATTTGGTTTTATTTCTCTTTGCCTAAAGTGTTATTCAATGCACCAACAAGTTATATACTGGAAGATAAAGATGGTGTTTTATTAAATGCCACCATTGCAGCGGATGGCCAATGGCGCTTTCCTTACAATGAAAACGTACCACAGAAATTTGTTGACTGCATCACCACATTTGAAGACAAGCGTTTCTTTTATCACCCAGGTGTGGACCCTGTTGCTTTTGTAAGAGCAGTTAAAAAAAATATTACAGGCAATGGAAACACACAAGGCGGCAGCACTATCAGTATGCAGGTGATCCGCTTATCAGAAAAGAACAGCAACCGTAATATCTGGAACAAATTAAAAGAAAGCATACTGGCTGTAAGAATGGAATGCCGTTATTCAAAGAAGAAAATACTGGCACTCTATGCAAGCAATGCACCATTCGGTGGAAACGTGGTTGGATTAGATGCCGCAGCCTGGCGCTATTATGGCAATAGTCCTGATAAATTGAGCTGGGGGCAAATGGCAACATTGGCTGTGTTGCCCAATGCACCATCATTGGTACATCCCGGAAAAAACAGGGATGCATTATTGCGTAAAAGAAATGCATTGCTTGACAAACTACAGAATGAAAAAACAATAACAGCATCGGATTGTGAACTGGCAAAACTGGAACCATTGCCCGGTGTACCATTACCATTGCCCCAAAATGCAACGCATCTGTTTCAACGGTGTAAAAAAGAAAATAAAGTATCGCTTACAAAAGTTGAAACCACATTAGACAATACACTTCAAAAAAATGTGGCTACTATTCTACAACAACATCAATCCATTTTAAAAGGCAACGGAATAAACAATGCCTGTGCGTTGGTATTAGATGTTGAAACCGGTAATGCGTTGTCGTATGTTGGCAATATCACTGACAGGAGCAATAAAGAAATGGAAAGCGATGTGGATGTAATTGCAGCACCAAGAAGTCCCGGCAGTGCATTGAAACCAGTTTTGTATGCATCGCTTTTAAGTGATGGCTTAGTTTTACCCAATACATTGATCGCTGATGTGCCTATGCAGATCGGTGATTATTCTCCTAAAAATTTTGATTTGGGTTATGATGGAGCCGTGCCTGCAGCCAATGCCATTGCAAGAAGTTTAAATATACCTGCACTAAAAATGCTGCAGCAATACAAGTACCAGCGATTTTATGAAACACTCAAACAATGTGGTATTACAACACTCAACCGCTCTGCAGAAAATTATGGACTTAGTTTAGTATTGGGTGGCTGTGAAGTTACCATGTGGGATATGGCTGGCGTGTATGCATCCATGGCAAGAACATTAAATCATCAAACAACGAACAAAGGGATTATTAGTACAAAAGATTTTCATCCGCCTAATTATCTCAAACACCCGGCCAACGACCAACGAACAACTACCAATGTTCCCTTAGATGCAACTTCCATCTACTTCACCTTCCAGGCTATGAAAGAAGTAATGCGGCCGGGAGAAGAAGGCTTGTGGCAACAATTTTCTTCATCACAGAGTATCGCATGGAAAACAGGCACCAGCTTTGGTTTCAGGGATGGGTGGGCCATTGGGGTAACAGCAAAACATGTGGTGTGTGTTTGGGTTGGTAATACAGATGGAGAAGGAAGACCAGACCTGGTGGGCATTAAAACAGCAGCGCCAATAATGTTTGATATTTTTCGGCTCCTGCCTTCCGTTAGCTGGTTTCAAAAACCTGTTTACAATTTCAGTTATGTACCTGTATGCAGGCAAAGTGGTTATCGGGCCAATATTGATTGCAACGATATTGACACATTGTTTATGCCTGCGAATGCTGTTAAAGCTCCGCTATGTCCTTATCACCGGATGATAAATTTAGATGCAACCGGCATATACCGTGTTACTGCAGATTGCGAAAACCCTTCTGCAATGCAACATAAAAGCTGGTTTGTATTAACACCGGCGATGGAATTTTATTTTAAACAAAAGAGCGCTGATTACAAACCACTACCCTCTTTTAAACCCGGTTGCGAATTAAGTGATGCAGGTAAAACAATTGAGATCATTTATCCCATACCCAATGCAAAGATTTATGTGCCACTGGAGATAAATGGAGAAAGAGGCAAAACAGTTTTCTCTGCCACACACCGAAAGACTGGTGCAAAAATATTCTGGAGTTTGGATGATAATTTTTTAGCTACTACACAAAATTTTCACCAGGTGGCAGTAAATCCTTCTGTGGGTAAACATGTACTTACATTGGTGGATGAAAGTGGATTGAGTGTGTCGAGGGAGTTTGAAATTGTAGAGAAGGAAAAAAACTAAACAGTAAAGCATGAAATGATTTCGCTTTCTTTTATCTCCATTTTATCGTTTGGTTGCTGAGCCAAAGCATCTGCGGTTAAAACTGCTGTTATATCTCCCGAAGTATTAAATACAATTGTATTGATCGAAGTTGGATTTCCACCAATCATCACAGGAAAAAACTCATCCAGGTTTGTTTTCTTAACCCGTGTTCCATTAAAAGGGAGTTGCAGCATTTTTCTTTCCGGCAAGCCAAAGCAGGCAAATAAAAATTCTTCAATAAATAATTTGAAAGTAACAAAGGTGGAAAAAGGATTTCCGGGCAATGCGAACACCAAAGCACCATTGTCAAATTTACCAAACCAGATGGGTTTGCCAGGACGGATAGCGACTTTATGAAAGATCATTTTTGCGCCAGCCTGTATCAATACTTCAGGCACAAAATCTGCATCACCTGCTGATACAGCACCGCTAAGAATAAGAATATCGCTTTGTTTGTGCTTGTTCACTACCTGCAATAATGCAGCGGCATTATCCTTTACATGTGCAACAGTAGTTGGTCTTATTTCCCATCGGTGTAATAAGGCTTTTAATAAATGTTGATTGCTGTTTCTTATCTGCACTTCATTCACAGGGGCATGAACAGGCACTATTTCGTCACCGGTGGTAATAATAGCAACAGAAGGCAACGACGCCACTTTCACTTCATCATATCCAAGTGATGCCAATGTAGTAACAGTTCCTTCCCTGATCATTTGCGATGCATTGATGACAGCAACTCCTTTTTTAATATCGCTTCCCATCAAAGCAATATTCTGTCCGGGTTTTATTTCACTAACAGTTACAGTAAGCCGGTTTTCATTTTCTTCTACATCTTCTTTTCTTATAACCGTATTAGCACCGGCAGGCACAGCAGCACCAGTCATGATCTTATAACACTCGCCTTTGTTGATCGATTTTGTTGAAATCATTCCAGCGAATATTGTTTCAGCAAGAGTATAAGTACGGATTCCATCATTCCAATCTCGACTATTGATAGCAATGCCATCCATCGTGGCCCTGTTAAAAGGAGGATAGTCCCTGTCGGCCACAACCGGTTCATTGAGCACACGGCCAACAGCTTCATCCAGCAACACAATTTCCTTTCCGAAAGAGTGTGCCTGCTGCTTTACCAGTTGTTGTGCTTCCTGTAATGAGGTCATGAAATTTTTACTGAAGATAATTTATTAATGTCCCTCTCCTTTTATCATATTCGCTGCATGAAAAACTGCCGGTAATATCGCCTCTAAACTTTCTTTTACACCACCAACGCTTCCGGGCAGTGTAATTATTAATGTATCATTTATAGTGCCTGCAACAGAACGACTGAGCATTGCCAATGGCGTACGCATTTGCCCATAACTACGCATGGCTTCTGCAATACCTGGAACTTCCCTGTCTATAATTTCTTTTAATGCTTCTGTCGTTACATCATTCGGGCCTACTCCTGTGCCACCTGTTGTAAAAATAAATTGTATGCCTTCATTGACCCAAGCCATTATTTGATGCTGAATGAGTTCAATATCATCAGCAACAATTTTATACTCTATAACAGAAACATTCAATGCTTCGAGTGATTCTTTTATCAGTTTACCACTTTTATCTTCCCTCTCTCCTGCTGCCGTACTATCAGAACAAACCAATACGGCACAGGTTGGATTGCCGGTGATAAATCTATCCCGGTCACTTTTACCGCCTTTCTTTTCTAATAATTTAATGCTCCCTATCTCTAAATTCTTGTCAACCGGTTTCAGCATATCATAAATTTCCAATGCTGCCACACTTACCGCCGTAAGCATTTCCATTTCTATTCCTGTTCTTCCAATGGATTTTGCCTCACCAGTTATTACAATGCCTGTTCTTTTAAAAACAAAAGCATCAAAGTATTCAACATGATCATGCTTATCCAGGAAATCAAAATGAATATCCATGCCATCAATATTTACCGGGTGGCAATGTGGCAATAACTGTGGTGTGGCTTTAGCACCCACAAAACCTGCGGCCCTTGCCACATCAAATAAATTACCTTTTGGCAGTTGGTTATTTTTTATCAATTCAATCGTTGCAGGCGAACAAAACAATATGCCAATGGCTTTTGCTGTTCTTAATGAGATCTGTTTATGTGTAATGTCTTTCATAGCTATTTATTGATTACATTCTTCTCTTTCAAATTTGGCTGACAGCGAATTTCAGTCCAGTACTCTATTCTTACATCTTCATCAATATGAATAGGCAATCTTTCTCCATAAAGTCTGTCAGTGCCATCTTTTTTACATCCTGAAATCCAATACTCTTCCCCAGTTTCAACATCGAAATAATTTGCTTTAAAACCTCTTCCACTTAAAGTCTGGAAAGTTTTTCCTCTGTAGTGAATGGACTGACCCGATTTGGAGAATTTAACTCTTCCTATCCTGGCATTTCCGGTTAATCCATCTCCTTTGAATTCTATATACATTATTCTTGTTTGCATAATATTAATATACATCAAAAATTAAAACAAGCTATCTTTCCTTTCAATAACAACGATTTCATTTCCCACACTTATTTCTCCAACGGCATCTGCGATCACGTTTTCTCCCAAATAAATTTTATTATTCATGCTTCTGTAAGTAGCTAATGTTTTCAACGGTTCCTTTCCTTTCGCTGTTGTGTTTTGATCAATTGTTGTAATCACACACCTTGCACTTGGTTTGGCTCCATAAAAAGTAATTCCATTAATTACAAACTCTTTCAGTGTGTCTTCTTCATAAGCATTTGCATTACTGATAACAATATTTGGCCGAAAGCGGTTCATAGGTAATTGTTCCGTTGCTTTGCTGTTTAAGTCCTGTAAAGATGCTTGGCTTATCATCAGTATCGGGAAACCATCTGAAAAACTGGTTAAGCTATTATTAATGTTGTATCGTTCATCGATCGCAACCTGTGTATCATCATCCATATAAACTAACCTACAGGGTGAATTGAGCATTGCAGAAAACCATTTATCTGCTGCATCACTCACCAGTAAAGGATCACAAGGTACACGCCAGATATTTGTATTAACCCTTTCATTCAGCAAAGGCTTAAATGGAATGATGATAAAATCAGTTTTGTTTTCTTTATGAAAAACTTTTAACCCATCAGCCACTATCTCCACCTGCAACAAAGCCATGACCGGGAACTCCCGTTGTGTAAGAAAATTATTACGCTCATCAATCAGCATCCATCTGCGGTCATACTCAAATCCCCTGTCGGTAATATTTACAGAAGACAATGAAATTCCCCCTAGTGATTTGATGGGATAAACATATAAATGACTTACCGTGATCATGATAAAAATTATTTTACTGGTTCTTCAATTTTCTGAGAAAATCGTTGAGTGCTTTTTTCGAGATTCTCAGCATTTAACTGATAGTGAAATTTCATTGTGCTCCCTGTAAGCGAATCAACACTTAACAATGTATTCGCCAACACATCTTTTTGCCCGGTTATTATTTTAATCACTTCGTTTGCCATCATCAACCCGATCATTCCTGTAATAATATTATATGCTCCAATATCAGCACAGCTTTGTGTGGTATCATTTTCATCTTTAGGAAATAAACAACGCAATGTGGCAGAACCATTAAAATTAAAAACAGTTGCCTGTCCTTCGCTTCGGTGAATAGCGCCATATACTAAAGGTTTGTTTATATACACACAGGCATCATTGATAAGATACCTTGCAACAAAATTATCAGTGCAATCAACAACAATATCATATCCCTTCAGCAATGCAATAATATTTTGGTGATTTACATACATATCATGCACCACGATATTGATAAAAGGATTGTATTGTGAAAGCCTTTCTTCTGCCACCACAGCCTTCTTCTTTCCTGCATCCCCGGGTAAATACAAATTTTGCCGGTGCAGGTTTGAAACAGCAACATAATCAAAGTCGGCAATACCAAGGGTACCTACACCAGCACCAGTTAAAGCTAACAGGCAGGGGCAGCCCAAACCACCGGCACCAATCACCAGCGCTTTGCTTTGGCCCATACTCTCCTGCCCTTCTGTACCAATAAAGGGAAGCTTGCTGTGGCTGCTGTAATATTCTTTTTCGTTGCTACTCATTTTTGTAAAGGTAGAATATGTCACACAAAGGCACGAAGCAAACAAAGTAATTTATTGATCTTATTTTGCCTGAATACCAAACCAAAATACCGTGTACTTTGCGTCTTTCTGGGATAACTTTTATTACTTTACATCTATGTTTGAAAACATCAACCGGAACGTAAGTAAAAGCGCTGTGTTTACACAAAAAGAGCTGGCAAGAATGAATGAGTTGCTGCAAGTGAAGACTTTTCCAAAAAAAACTTACCTGCTGCAGGAAGGTGAGATATGCAATTTTGAAGGCTATATCAACAAAGGCTGTGTACGCACTTACTATATTGATGAAAATGGTTTTGAAGTAACGCTGATGTTTTCGATAGAAGACTGGTGGGTTGGCGATGTATTAAGTTTTTACGAACAAAAGCCCAGCAATTTTTTTATTGAAACACTCGAGGAATGTGAGGTAATGCTGTTTAATCCCGTTACCAAAGAAATGCTGCTGGCAGAGATACCAAAATTTGAACGGGTATTCCGCATGATGATGCAGCGGAGCCTTGCTTCAATGGTAAACAGGCTTGTTACCACTATATCCAAACCGGCCCAGGAAAAATATCTTGAATTTATAAGAAAATACCCAACCATACCACAAAGGGTACCTCAGCATTATATTGCTTCTTATCTCGGCATCAGCCCCGAATTTTTAAGCAAAGTGAGGGCAAAGCTGGCAAAGAAATAGTTTTTGCAACGCTTATACATGTAGAAATAGAGGATGTTTTGCCAATAATGTGATCTTTTATACAGGCTATCCTGGTTCTTACCCAAAAATAACCAGTCACCACTTTTAGAAAGTAATTCCGCCATATTTCAATTTCTTGTCCTAGTTCAATGGATTGAGCCCAATCAATGTTGCAACTTTGTGTTTTCAATCCCGAAAGCTTTCGGGAAATTAAAAACTAAAAACACAATAACAATGGCAACTACAAAATGGGCATTAGACCCAACACACTCAGAAATAGGTTTTAAGGTAAAACATCTTATGTTTACTAACGTTTCAGGACACTTTAAAACATTTACAGCTTCCGCAGAAACAGAAGACGATACTTTCAATAATGCTACAATTGAGTTTAGTGCAGATGTGGACTCTGTGAGTACCAATAACGAACAACGTGATGCACACTTAAAAGGCGCTGATTTCTTTGATGCAGCTACTTTTCCGAAAATGAGTTTTAAAGCAACCAAATTTGCTCCTAACGGCGACGGTGAATATGAATTGGCAGGCGACCTGACCATGCATGGTGTAACCCACCCGGTAAAATTAAATGCAGAGTTTGGTGGTATTGTAAAAGACCCATGGGGCAATGTAAAGGCTGGCTTTAGCCTTAATGGCAAACTACATCGCAAAGATTTTGGCCTTAACTGGAACGCTGTACTTGAAACAGGTGGCGTAATGGTGAGTGAAGAGGTGAAGATACATGCAGAAATACAATTGGTAAAACAGGCTTAATAATTAAAACTGTTGATCAGAAAAAACCGGCATCGCCGGTTTTTTTTATTTTAAAAGCAACTGAACAGCAGTTTTTGAAATCATAGTAGTAAAGCAACCCTTTCAACAGTAAAAACCGTAAGTAATTTAATTCATTAACATTTCTTTGGTGAAATACAATATAGTCATACATTAGTGTAACAATAACTACCAGCAATCCATGACAGAAAAGGATTTTGAGATTGTAAAAAAAGATGTGCTTGCCATGCTTGACCATTTAAGCCCACATCTAACTTATCATTCTAAGGAGCATACTATCGATGTAATTAAACAGTCGGCAAGAATTGCTGCGGCTGAAAATATTACTGATAAAAAACAAATGCTGCGGTTGAAATTTGCTGCACTGTTTCATGATAGTGGTTTTTTAAGAGTGTATGCCAATC
>JAZKGV010000128.1:28768-29952 GCA_040385725.1 Bacteroidota bacterium
TAAAGGGTTGTGAAATATTTTTAGAAACTACTGCCGGAATAGACTTTACCGAAGAAGACAAAGAAATTATACAGGGCTTAATAATGGCAACAAAAATTCCTCAAACGCCCCAAACACACTTACAGCAAATTATATGCGATGCTGACCTGGATTATTTAGGCAGGGATGATTTTTACAGTATTGGCGAAAACCTGAGAAAGGAGTTTTTGCATTTTAATATTGTTGCAAACAACGAAGATTGGGAAAAACTGCAGCTAAATTTTTTAAGCCATCACCAGTATCATACAAAAGCAAGCCGCCAATTAAGAGAACCGGAAAAACATAAATACCTGAAGCAAATATTGCCCGGTGCCTAGCCTAACCAATACTTTTTTTCATTTCCACTGTTATCCTGTCCTGCTCTCTTAGCCTGCGGCAAAGTGTACGCATTATACCTTTAAGGATATCTGAATTGGTGGCTATCACATCATAAAACAATTCCTGCTCTATTTTTAATAAAATACAATCGCTTAAAGTGGTGGCGCTGGCTGAACGTGGCTCCGAATCTAAAAGCGACAACTCACCAAAAATTTCATTGTCAGAAAGCACTGCCAGCTGGTGGCCTTCATCATGTATTGATACCTGCCCTGAATGTATAAAATACATACAGTTGCCATGATCGCTTTTTTTAAAAATAGTCACCCCCTTATCAAAACTTTTTTCAGTACAGATGGATGCGATATCAATCAGGTCAACTTCCCTGCAGGTTTTAAAAATATCAGAATTTTTAAGTAGTAGTATTTTTTCGATTAAGAGCATAGATCAGTTTAATTAGGCGAATTTAATACAAAGTCTCTTGTTTCAGTGATGATAAATTCTTCTCTGCTATTGCCAACAGGCTTAATCTGCTTCAGGTCATCCATCATCCTGTTCTTCCACGAACAGTACATTACCAAAGCCTTTGTCCATTGGTTATAAGAAGCATATACCTTGCTGAAAATATTATCATATCCATGCACCAATTCTATTTTTTTATACCCTTCGGCATCCAGCACAAAATCAAACAGGTTTATAATTTCCCTGGCCGTTTTTCTTGGCAGGTCCAGTTCTATCATTTCAATGGCATTATAAATTTTTTCCCGTTTTTCTATATCTATCAGTTCCAGTATCCGGTTGATAGGTTTATGCCGGTGCAGCATTGAACA
>JAZKGV010000129.1:0-1643 GCA_040385725.1 Bacteroidota bacterium
AGGGAACAGTTGCCAAAGTTGCCAGCACAAAACATAATCGGTGAACCGGAAAGGAAAAACACAGCTCCATGTGTGGCATACATCTCTCTAAAAAATCAACAGTTAAATCCTAACGCCAACTTAATCGTTGCACCGAGCGATCACATGATAGAAAACAGTTCACTATTTCAACTGACTTGTGAAAAGGCGCTTGCTTTCACTGCTAAGAATAATGCATTTGTTACACTTGGCATACAGCCTACTTATGCCAACACAGGCTATGGCTATATACAATTTGAAAACCAAGATTTAAAATCAACCGTGTTTCCAGTAAAAAGATTTACTGAAAAACCAACTATTCAAGCAGCAACTGAATTCTTTAAAAGTGGTAATTATCTCTGGAACGCAGGAATATTTATTTGGAAAACAGCAGACATTATTGCTGCCTTTAAACTTTATGCGCCGGAAATGTATGACGCCTTTATTTATGGACTTACTGACTTTAATACTCCCAACGAAAAAGCTGCGGTAGTATACATCTACCGGACCTGCGAAAGCGTATCCATTGATTATGCTATTTTAGAAAAAGCACAAAATGTATTTGTAATTCCAGCATCTTTCGACTGGAGTGACCTGGGCACGTGGAACAGCGCATGGGAAAACTTTGAAAAAGATCCTGCACAAAATGCTGTTGCAGGAAATAATACCTTGATGGTGGATGCAAGTGGATGTATGGTTCATTCAACAGATAAAAAACTGATATTGGTTGGCGGAGTAGAAGATTTGATTGTGGTGAATACACCAGATGCATTGCTTATTTGTAAAAAAGAAAATGAGCAACAGATAAAAGAATATTTGCAGAAAGTTAAAATGGAAAAGGGAGCATTGTATCTTTAAAAAATGCAAGCTACAACAGCATTGGATCTTACAGGGAATAGCACCTGGAAAGATTTCATGGGTAAAAAATTATTATTGGTGGCCATGTCACTTGCATTGCTTACTCATGGTATCATCATTTATTTTACGATGCCCAAAACCTATGATGCCTTTGTACATATTTTCTTTGCCGACCATTATTCAAGGTTTTGGTTTGAGCCATGGGAATACAGGTGGTATACTGGTTTCTTAACCATTAGCTATCCGCCAATGGTGCACCAGGTAATTGCACTGATTGGTAAATTATTTCCGTTAAAAGTGGCCTTTAGTATTTATGCCATTTTCATCCTCGAGGTGCTAATCATCGGCATATACCGCTTTACAAAAATATTCTTTGATAAAACAACGGCAGGTGTGGCAGCCATCCTCACAGTTGTTTTATCTTCCATAGTAGAAACACTTCATGTATATGGACAAATGCCTACCCTTACCGGGTTGGCATTTTTATTGAATGCCTTGCCCTTTCTCTATCAATACATCATCAAAAAAAAATTTATTTACCTGGTGATGGCACTGGCTTTTTTAGCAGTGGTAGTAAGTTCCCACCATGTAACTGCCATTTTTGGGATGGTATTTTTTATAGCTCCCACCATTTTTATGGCGTTGGTGGATGGGTTGCCCCAGGATTATGCCTTTAAAAATAATGCCCAGTTCTTTAGCACAATTATGAAAGAAGCCTTTAAGAAATATAAGCAGCTTATCTTGTTTGGCGGACTGATGCTGGTGCT
>JAZKGV010000129.1:1653-7996 GCA_040385725.1 Bacteroidota bacterium
TAAAACCGACCCCATCACGCAGGTATCTATTCCGCATGGGTCAAGGGATAATTTTTTTCAGCATTTCTCATCCGGTCTGATATTTTTCATCATACCACTTACACTTATTTTTGCTTTACTGCCTGCTATCAGTTACAGCATTACCAGGCGAAAAAGATTTATCGGTTGGGCAACTGCATTTTTCCTTTGCCTGTTGTTTGGTAGTGGTGGCACTACTCCGCTGCCGAAGATAATGCTGGGATCCAATGCATTTAACATTCTTACCCTCGACCGTTTTGGATTTTGGGCTTCTATCATTGCCATTCCTTTTATGGCTAAGTTTATCTATTCGTTTCTAGCAGGGCCAGTTAGAAACTTCTGGACAAGAAAATTCAGTACTTCAGCTCATTTTATTTTATCAGCAGTTTCCGGTTTTGTGTACCTGCTGTTTATAGTTTTTATATTTCATCTGGGAAGTTTCCGGCCACTGCAACCGAAGGAAATCGATATACAGCCTATGCTGAATTTTTTAAACCGGGATGAGCATATGCGCTGGCGTTATTTAACACTTGGATTTGGTGACCAAATGGCATGGCTAAGTGCAAACTCCCTGGCTGCAACTGTTGATGGAAATTATCACTCTGCAAGAAGATTACCGGAGCTTACTACAAGACCGGTGGAAAGATTGGAAAACGCCAAGTTCAGTGGACCCGAGGGCCTTGCATCACTCAACGACTTCTTAACCTACTCTGAAAAGTATAGTTTAAAATATGTTTTCAGCAACGACAGGTATTACGACCCATTGTTGTATTACAGTGGATGGAGCCGCACCATCCGCTTGGAAAATGGCATCATGGTTTGGGAAAAAGGTAACATCTCTACCATTAAACCAGTTGTACCCAAAGAAGTAAATCCCCTCTTAAAAAAAGCATGGGGCATATTCCCGGTTGGCAGTTTATGCCTTGCCTTTTTGCTAACCATTTTTTATTTGAGAAGATACAAAACGAAAGATTATTTTGAAACTGTTCCGGTTACAAACCATCACTATCCCGCAGTGGTTATTTATTCGTCTTCTTTATTGCCGCTGGTTTTCTTTTCCGGCTTTTTACTGATACAATTATATGAATTGCTGTTGGTAAAAGAACAGGAAGACCATAAAACTACCGTACTGAATTATTACAATCATCTGGACTTTCAACGCTTTGAAAATGCTTTTCATTTTTTTAAACCCACACCAACTTATACACTGGACCAATATTTACTGGAAAAATCGGTAAATGATGGCGGATTGCTACCCTCTTATGCAAAACTAGATAGTATCGATGTACATGAGATCAACCATAGTCCTGATTCGGCATTGTTAAGTGTATATACCCGGTGGAGAACCTCTCTTGGAGAAAGAGAAAAAACAGACAGTATGCAACTGGTAAAACTGGATAAAAATTGGTTCATTGTGCCACCGGCATTTGCTCCTGAAATTCCGGAAGAGCAGGTACGGACTTATACCTACACCCTATTTAAAAAACAAGGCAAACGGGTTATCAGCAGTTTTCCAACCGTGAAAGATGACAAGGTCAAAAAACCATTTGTAACATTCAAACAAGCGAATTTAATCCGCAATGGGAAAAGGAATTTTATTGCCGGTGAAGTACTGAATGCCGATGATGTGCCGGTAAATATTGCATTGAAAGTGTCGGTACGTTATCAAAATGATACTGACAAAAATTATTATCCCGCAACAGCTTTTCAATACAACCTGTCACCCAAAAGCAGCAGTTTTTTCCAGGTTGATTTAGACAGTACCCAGCTGATGGATTCTTTAAAAATAAAATCAATAGAATTGTTTGCTGAAACAGATGTAAGTGAAAAGGGTTATATACATGGTGGTGCGCCAGGCTATTCCGTGCAAAAAGCCGCCAATAATGAAGTGCTGATAAATGCTAGTATGTACAATGAATTGACGACAGAAATAAATATCCCCGGACTATTGATTGCTGAAAAGGACAGTGCGGGGAGTATTTTGCAAACACGATTGATGCTTCACCCAACTGCTTTGAGAAGTGGGTTACACAATAACTTTCAATTTCGGTTTAAAGAGATAGCAGGAACTGCGTTAATCATAAAACAAAATCCCTTAACAGTATTTGTGAATGGACAATTGAGAAATATACTGCCAACACAACCCGATAAAACTGCAGCAGCCAATAATGGCATCATTGTGCTGCCCCACTGTTTTATCTCTCAGGAAATTTATTTACAATGACAAAACTGGTTGCACTTATCCTCCTTTTGCTTTTGCTGAATGCTTGCACCAAGCCGGTTCAAAAACCGATTTGGCAGAATCCACAATCCATTATTTCTTTTCCTGATGTACAGTTGCAATTCAAATCAACAACCAATAATTGGTCAGCATCATTGGTTAGTTTTATACAACCCATACAATTATCCATCGAATATACCAGTGATGGTTTTATATTGATAAACGACAATAAAAATGGGGTTATTGAAGGCCCTGCACAAATTTGTCTTACATCCGGTGATCAATATTTCTATTACCGGGTTAATTTAATCAATAAGGAAGGGAGTGCAGTAACGCATAAAGATTACCGTTCACCAAAAACTGTAAATCCTGATAGTAGTTTGCACCAGCAACGCATAGTTCATGCTATTAACCAGTATCGAAACCTGGTGTACCCGGAAAAAAAGCTGCAATACTTTTTTGAAGAAGATATGTTGCTTTCGCCAAAAGCAGGTAACTACCGGGCCATCAGTTCTGAATCATTATCGGGATATTATGTCCAGCCAGGTTCCTGTGTAAATGTTCCGGTAAAAGCGCTTTATAATACAGCGAAAGAAATGTTGGAGGTAACTGCGGGACCATTAAAAGACAAATTTGATAACCAGGTTGCCGACGGAACAGCTGTTGCTTTCATGTATTCACACAACCAGGCAACCTATAGGATGGAGGCCGCATTGCTGAAAGGGTATGCAACTGTATTTATCCCGGCCAAACGCGGATCAACTTTTTCACTCAAAGCAAAAGTGAATGAAACAACATCGGCCACTATTCAATTATCACCCTAAATGCTGCGTATCATTTTTATATCGGTGATTGTATTAGCGGCGGGATTGCTTTTTCTCCAGGGACGATTGCTGGAAAGAAGCAATGACAAACCTGTGTTTTTAACTACGGATAAAATTGCTGATGCCCATCATACAAAAATTGATGTATCTGTGCAATCTGTGTACAAACCTGATTCTATTCAAGTAGAAACATTGAAAAAAGATTACAGTAATCTTTGGGCACACCTCAATCATTTGTTTGCTACCAATGAGGTAGAGAAGGGGAAAGAATATTACACGGAACCCTGGTTCAGGCAATTGTGTTCGCATTATAAAAATGTAATAGAGCTAACCGGTATCGTGAGAAAAGATGTATCGCATCAACTTGTCATTCAAAATTGGTCAAGCGACGGACTTGTTTGTACAGCTATTGATAGCAGTGTTGTTTTTAAATATACTTACCCGAATAAAAGCTCTTCATCTACCAAGGCAAAAATTGCCGTTGTTATGTTGTACCAGGGTGACCACTGGCGTATTGATGCAATAAAGATTATCGAAGAATTACCTGCGAATTGAAACACTTAAACCAGTCTGAAACCTCTCCTACATTGATAAAAATGAAACTAATTTCTCCAATGGAGAAAATGCACCTTGTCCGACAAAAGCTCCTTTACTGATTATCAATGCATTAAAGTAATGGCAAGCTAATTGAATTTACTGGCAAAACAGTATTACAATGAAAATAGCATTCGTTTCTCCCTACCCTCCCAGCCAGGTTACACTAAATGAATATGGTTATCATCTAATCCGCAGTTTTGTGGGTAAGCCTGAGGTGGAAAAAATTTATGTCCTTACCAATCACCTGGAAGATAACACGCAATACAGCCGTTACGCTAAGGAAGGAATTGATATTATCCCTTGTTGGAAATTCAACAGCCTCACCAGCTTTTGGCAGATACGGCAACAATTAAAAGCACTAAAACCTGATGTAGTGATCATGAACCTTCAGTTTATGACTTTTGGGGAAGGAAAGATACAGGCAGCGTTAGGTCTACTGGCCCCATTAGCCTGTAAAATACTGGGCATTCCATCCATAGTGATACTGCACAACATAACCGAAACCGTGAACCTGGAAACCATTGGAATGGCAGGAAGCAAATGGAAAACTGAATTATTTCTGTGGATTGGCGAACAGCTTACTAAAATGATCCTCAAAGCTGACCTGGTTGGACTTACCATTTCGCAATATGTAGACATCGTCAAAGAAAAATATAAAGCCAGTAATGTGATACTGTTGCCGCATGGCAATTTTGAATTGCCCGAACGCAGTTACCTCCCTGATAATTTGCCCGAAATAAACCTGATGGCATTTGGAAAATTCGGCACCTACAAGAAAGTGGAAGTAATGCTCGATGCAGTTAAAATTCTGCAGCTTAAATATCCTCAGCAAAAATTTAAGGCCACCATTGCCGGCACCGACAACCCTAACGTAAAGGGTTACCTGGATGGAGTGAAAGCAATCTACAGCAATATGAGCAACGTTGAGTTCACAGGGTATGTGGCGGAAGAAGCAGTTGAAGGTATTTTCAAGGACAGTACGTTTGTAATTTTTCCTTATACCACTACAACCGGCAGCTCCGGGATTTTACACCAGGCGGGCAGTTATGCCAGGGCGTGTATATTACCAAAGATTGATGACCTGGAAAGAGTAGTAGAAGAGGAAGGTTATGGCGGTGCTTACTTTGAAACAAATGATGCCCAAAGCCTGGCAGAAGCGGTAGCACATTTGATGGAACATCCCCAAGAACGCAAAAAATATGAGGATATGAACTACGCTGCTGCTAAAGGATTACCTATGAATGAACTGGCACAGTGGTACCTCTCACACAGCAAACAATTAATTAAAGGAAATAACAAAAAAGTAGTTACTTATGATAAAGGTTTATATCCAGCAGTTGCTTGAGTTTTTTTATCCCCTGGTAAAAAAGTTGATGCCTTTCCAGGTTTACGCCTACTTAGCCGTCGGTGCAGTTAATACGGTCCTTAATATTGCCTTATTTGCAATTTGGTACTGGGTAATCGCCGCTATGAACGGCATTTCCATGGCAAGAATGCATATTGATTCACTTGCAGTTGAGATAGCCACAGTGATTTCTTTTACAGTTACGGTTTTCACTGGCTTTTGGTTGAGCAAGAATTTTGCTTTTGCAGATGCCAGTAACGAAAAGAAGGAAAAAACGAAACAGTTTGGAAAATATTTTCTTGTGTCCTTGCAAGGTCAGTTCAGCGATTACCTTATAACAAAAGGGCTGATTGTGTTACTCCTGGTTAAGCCGGTAGGCGCTTACTTTATATCAACCTTTATTATGTTACTCGTAAACTATTTTCTGCAGAGATACTACACATTTAAAACAAAAAACAGCATTGCCGCCATCTAAAAATATTTCCGCTGGAAAGCTCCTCATACGACCCTCCTGCCTGTTTAAAAACATATCCTGTGTATTGCTATCGGCACTCTTCATGAAGAGTGCTTTGGCGCAACAGCCCGTTGAACATAGCGACCCTGTTTTACTTCATCACTACCAGTCGCTTGAAGACAGCGCCATTAGGAAATCTCATAGCACTCCCTTTGGCACCAATGAAGGATGGAGCATATACAAAGACATTATTTTCCCGGGAACAAACATCAACGGGAGATTGGAACACACCAATACGATTTTGCCCGGGAGTACATTGCTCAGTTGCAGCATTACCGATGGCGATGCATATAACAATCTTTTTTTTACCTATACTCTCGCCAAAAAATGGATGGGAGAACCATGGGCGTTCAAGTATCATAATGATTTTACTTACAGTATGGATTTTTATATTGACAGTTACGTTGACTGCAATACCCCAAACCTTTCACAACTGGAAGGGCTGGAATTTATTTTTCAGCAAGCTGTGCCCCCGGTTTCTTTTTTGTGGGGTTTGCAATGGAGCAAACAAAATGTGTGGAGTTACTGGGATGATACAAAACACGATCGCCGTGCAAAAGGCTGGGTGCTTATACCTGCATTAAATGCTTGTATGCCCTGCAAACAGTGGAATCATGTTAGCATTACCGGACACCGCAATGAGTCAGGCTTATATTACGATTCCCTCCTACTAAACAAGAGCTCTTTTGCCATTAACGTTTTCGTGCCTAACGCATACCTTCCACCCACCTGGGCAGAAAATTATCTGCAGGTAGGGTTTCAAATAAATGGTGATAAAGCCATCCGGAAGAATCACAATAATGGTACTGACCCGGTGAGGGTAA
>JAZKGV010000130.1:0-3321 GCA_040385725.1 Bacteroidota bacterium
GTGAGGTGGTGTAAAGCAGTTCTTATTATTATTATTGAATTTGCCATGTTTTTAAAGAATGCTACTTTTGGCGTACCCCTGCAGCTAAAAGTTTGATTACCATAAATCTTATGGCAGGTTATTTTTTTATAATAAAACAGGTGGCAACTGCGTTTTAATAGCCAAAAGCCCCTTTTTATTATATAAGGTGCCTTTGGATATAAGATATTTTCAGCATTTGATATCATGAATAAGCAGCTAAAAAGCTATTTACAAAAAATAATTATTGCACTCGACCTTTTGGTGCTCAACATAGCCTTCTTTATACCAAGGCTGGCTTTTGAGAGCCGTATTGGCGATGGGTCGTTTAATTCTTACCTCAAATTCTGGATAAGCCTCAACATTTTTTGGATCGTTATTGCTTTTGTATGCCGCACTTATGCAGAAAACAACATCATTAATTTTGAGAGCTTTACCAAACGTACTTCACAGGTGTACCTGTTGTGGCTTATCGCCCTGTTGTTCTTTCTTTTCTTTACACGCCAGTTTGAAGTATCAAGGTATTTCACTATCAGTACTATCATCATTTTTGGCGTAAGCCTTTTGGTAAACCGGTTCTTGTTTCTCGGTATCCAGAATTATTTTAGAAAGCGCAACCAGTTTACCAATAAAGTACTCATCATTGGCTATAATGAAACAGCTAAAAAGCTGGAGAATTATTTTGAAGAAGAAGGTTTTAATACACACCTGCTCGGCTTTGTGGAAGATGAGAACAATGTAACAGAACTTACCCGCCATCCTATTATTTCTGATATTAAGAATACGATACAAACTGCCATTGATCATGATGTGCAGGAAATATTCAGTACCATTACGCCTGAGCAAAACAAAGAAATTTATACACTCATCAATAAGGCCGAATCAGAATGTATCCGCTTTAAAGTGGTGCCCGACCTCTCTATTTTTGTAAACAAACCAGTGGTAATAAATTATGTGAGAGACCTGCCGGTACTTTCCATGCGTAGCGAACCACTTGATGATGTAGGCAACCGGATAAAAAAACGTACACTGGATGTAGGGGTAAGTTTATTGGTTACCGTTTTTGTTCTTTCATGGCTGGTGCCAATCCTTGGGTTGCTTATCATTTTAGAATCGAGAGGGCCGGTATTTTTTGCACAAACCCGTTCGGGCCGCAATAATAAAACATTCCGCTGCTTTAAATTCCGCAGCATGGCTGTAAACAAGGATTCAGATCTTAAACAGGCCTCTAAAAACGATAAACGTATTACAAAGATTGGGCGCTTCATCCGCAAAACAAGCCTCGATGAATTTCCACAGTTTATCAATGTACTTAAGGGAGAGATGAGCCTGGTAGGCCCAAGGCCACACATGGTAAAACACACTACAGATTATTCTAAAATTGTTGACCAGTTTATGGTACGCCAGTTTTTAAAACCAGGAATCACCGGCTGGGCACAGGTAAATGGGTTGAGAGGAGAGATAACAGAGAATGAACAGATCATTAACCGTGTGAATGAAGATCTATGGTATTTAGAAAACTGGACCATCTGGCTCGATATCCGCATTATGTTCCTTACAGTGTACAAAGTATTTAAGGGAGATGAAAAGGCGTTTTAATAAAGCCCGGATTTATACTCCAAATGGGGACGGCATGCATTTATTTCATTCATTCAGCTTTTTGCATTCGTAGCCTCAACCCCATAATGTATTGCCGCTTCAAGTATATCAACGTTTATATCTTTTATAGTTTTAAACCTTATGCAATACCCGGTCACACTTGCCTTGCCGAGTTTTTTTCCAAATGCCTGGGGTAAGTATGTCTTATCTTTTATGCCCATGATATAGACAGAGATCCCTGTTGTGTTTGCACTCAAACCAATTTGATAAAACTCCCTGTTTGTTCCATCAGCATATTTTATTGAGTAAGATCCATATCCTATATTAGGATTAGAAACAGTTTTCCCTTTATCGTCTTTGCCATCTAAGAACCATAATTTACATTTTGGCAACGCTTGAAGTATGTGTTGATGCAACCCTTGCATGTCACTACGTTTTGGCTCAGGCTGACTGTCAATATATTTTTTGATCTGTTCCTTTATGTTCATTTTTATCCTGATTCTTTGCAGTTAAACCTGCCTGCTCACAGCGTCCTGTAAACAGGCAGGAAGGTTTTGAATATTTTGTGATCTGTCAATTTTTGGATAAAGTTGCCAAGAGGTTTTCCAGATTGTTCATTGACATCTTAAATCCTTCTGTGAAGCCCATTTCAATCATCTTCTCCATTCGCTCAAGCGATTCATTATAAATAGTGATACGCACTGTTGTCTTTCCGTTCTCTTCGCTAAATGTATAATCCCAATCAGAACCCGGCAATTGAGGGCTTTCATTTTCATCTGCAAAAGCATTAAACATTTTGAAATTGGTTTTTGGGCTGATGGAAGTGTATTTCTGAATTGCCCAACGTTCTTGTCCTTCGGGGCTTACCATTGCATAAAATCTTCGGCCGCCAACTTCGAAATTCATATGCTTTGTTTTTGCAGACCAGGGTTTAGGTGCCACCCATTGATCAAGGATCTCTGCTTTGGTAAAAGCATCCCATACCAGTGAAAGGCCGGCGTCAAATTCCCTGGTAATGAATACCGTTTGTGCTGCTTTGTCAACGGTAAAATCAAAAAATAAATTGTTGTTCATTTTTTTTGTTTTTTCATTGTTGATAATACTTTGTCGAGTTGATCAAATTGGCTCTCCCAGATCCTTCTGTATTGTTCAAGCCACTTATCTATCTCTTTCAATTTTTTTATTTCAAGTTGATAATATATCTCCCGTCCCTGTTGCTCCTGCTTTACCAATTCACATTCTGTAAGGATCCGCAAGTGCTTTGAAATTGCTTGCCGTGACGTGTGAAAATTTTCTGCCAGCGCATTGGGTGTCATGGACTGGACTGCTATCAGGGCAATAATTGCTCTCCGTGTTGGGTCCGCTATCGCTTGAAAAATATCTCTTCTCATTACTGCTGATCATTTATGTGAAACTAATCGGTTGCAAATATATGTGCAACCTTTCGGTTTCACAAATTTATTTTGTCCCGGCCTTTTCATTTTAACAACTTGTGGCTGGTAATCGCTATCACCACGGTAAAACTCAAGCTGTTTGTATTCTCTATAATTATTTACTTAGCCAGGTTGAGCGAATGATTGATGGTGGTTGCTGCAGCTTTTTTTCTTGCAATTATTAATTGCCTGATAGCAGCTAAATGAGATAAAAAGACGATCGGCACTACAACAGCGGGCAACCAAACAAAAGGGAAAAAGGTAACACCGA
>JAZKGV010000131.1:0-13863 GCA_040385725.1 Bacteroidota bacterium
CATACTAACGCTTATGATGAGGCCATTACAACACCAACTGAAGAAAGTGTAAGAAGGGCAATGGCAATACAATTAATTATAAACAGGGAGTTAGGTACTGCAAAAAATGAAAATCCCAACCAGGGTTCTTTCTTAATTGAAGAACTAACTGACCTGGTGGAAGAAGCGGTATTGAATGAATTTCACCGCATCACAGAACGTGGTGGTGTACTCGGCGCAATGGAAAGAATGTATCAAAGAAATAAAATACAGGAAGAGAGTTTGTATTACGAAACATTAAAACATACAGGTGAATATCCAATCGTTGGTGTAAATACTTTCTTAAGTAAAAATGGTTCTCCTACAATATTGCCAACAGAAGTAATCAGAAGTACCACGGAAGAAAAAGAAAACCAGATCACTACTTTACAGGCATTTCAACAACGACATGCAGATAGATCTGCAGCCATGCTTAAACAATTACAATTGGCTGCAGTAAAGAATGAAAACTTATTTGCTGAATTAATGGAAACAGTGAAGTATTGTTCTTTGGGACAAATTACTAATGCGTTGTATGCAGTGGGAGGACAATACCGCAGAAATATGTAGAATACAAAACCGGAGATTCCGATAAAATCGGAATAGGCGGCCAATAAAGGAGAAATATGTAATAAATAAAGTACCAGGAACTGTTAAGATAATATTAAGTCCAGCCAATTTTACACGTAAAGCCATCCTGCAAAGCTTGTATTTTTTCTTTTGGGCGTCATCAAAAATTTTCCCTGAAACCCTTGTCCCACAAAGGTTTTATAATTTATTTTGCTCACTCAGAGTAAGTAAAGCTTCTTTAAGTTGAAGCTTTGTGTAGAAATAACACATCTATCTTTGCGTTATCAATCTGAATTAATCCGTAAGGCGCACACAGATTAACATTCGAAAAAGTGGTGCAGCAAAAAATAAAATTTAACCCACCACTTCAATAAGAACCCAAAAGGGTCTTTCTACGAAGCCTGCCATTTGTTAGCAACGTTTGCAAAAAAATTTACCGCTGTATGAAAGGCAATTGCGAAAGCAGTTGGAATGAAAATGTATTTGGTAACCAAATAAAAATAAAAAAGTAAACTATGACAAAGATCAAAAACATCGCAGTAGCACTTTCAGCGATCGTGTTATTTGCAGGCAACAGCGTTGCCGGAACAGTAAACAATTCAGTGAGCGGCATTTATTATCCAGCGGATGAACCAATGGCCGAACTGCTGACAGTAAATTACCTTGGTGAAGATGCAGACTACCTCATTTTTGAAGTATCTGTAAAAGCAGGCAGCAACAAAACAGTTTCATTTGCTGTGAACGACAGGGAAGATGGGGAATTATACAGCACCACTTTCAGGGCTGACAAAAAACAAACTTTTAAAATTGAAAAAAGGTTTAATCAGCAATTGGATTTCAGCATCAGGGCTGGTAAAAATAGCTATTCAAGATCTTTCACAGTTGTACCAACTGTAACACTGGAAGTGGAATCAAAATAATGTAACCCTTCTTACTGTTGCGCCATGGTAAAAGCTGAACTAAAAACTATTAAACATCCTGCTTTCCCTTCTGTGAAAACGAAAAGGGAAAATGCAGGATGTTTTTAAAAAATTATTTAGCTGATTAAGCGGCGGCAGAAATAAATTTCACCAGGTATCTTTTTGCTATTGGAAGTAAAGTCTCTTCTACAGGAAAACTTAGGGAAGTTTCCATAGCATACACCGCAGGGTTTGGCAAGTCAGTCTTCATCTTTATCAACTCGGCTTTAATATGCTCATACGTTGATGAAAAATTCCGGTGCCAGCAATCAATATAATCAGTTTTAATGCCACGGTACTTTTCGTCATGCTTTTCAAAAAAAGTAAGACGATATTGATACACATGAGTGTCTTTTTGATTGCCGTTATTTAAAAAGAAATATCCTTCAGTAGTATCAAGCGGAACAAGGCCTACGGGCAGTATATTAATTTTGTCCTCCACAAATTCATAGATGCCGGTACCATCATCAATGGTGGTTTTCATTTTACCGGTTGCATAATGAATAATGTCTTCTAACTCCTTCATCAACTCAGTGTCTTCAATTACCTGCTCATAAAAAAGCGACAGCTTTTCCATTTGCACACCATTCAGCCTTTTTGGAAAATGGTTTTGCAAAAACTTTTTATTGTCACGAAAGGCAACAATATTGTTGTAGTGAAAAATGATGTCGGCGAGTTGTGGGTAAAGCCTGTTTTCGGTAAAGCCTTTGTTGATCTCCTGCAGGTAAGCCAACAGGGTGTATTTTTTTAGCTCAAAATCAATAAAGCCTTCAGCAAACCAGGTTTCAGAAAGTGTTTTCATAATTGATATTTTTTGCTCTACCTGAAATTAAGAAAAAACGATCACTTAGTATGGAACGTTAAAGAGGAAATTTTATTGAGCAATACAACATATACTAACCAAACAAAGCAAACAATTTTTAATTCGTTATTTTTATCTTGTTATTAAACGATTTGCCGCTATATAAACATAAGATTATTTAAACAATGAGCATGACAGCAGAACACCAGCGGTTAGCAGTTAATAATAAAAAGCCTATTCCATTAGAGCAATGGGGGCCATATCTTAGTGAAAGGCAATGGGGTACCGTAAGAGAAGACTACAGTGATAATGGCGATGCATGGGGCTATCTTCCTTTTGATCAATCGCACTACAGGGCCTACCGCTGGGGCGAAGATGGCCTGGCAGGCATTTCAGATTATATGCAGAACCTTTGTTTCGCCGTTGCATTATGGAATGGCAAAGACAAAATATTAAAGGAGCGTTTATTTGGATTGGGAAACTATGATGGCAACCATGGCGAAGATGTAAAAGAGTTGTACTACTACGAGGATAATATTCCAACGCATTATTACATGGAGTATTTATATAAGTATCCACAAAATGAATTTCCTTACGAAGATCTGCTGCATAAGAACAGGGCAAGAAGTAAGGCCGATACTGAGTATGAAATTTTAGACACGGGCGTGTTTGATAAAGATGAATACTTTGATGTAAAAGTTACTTACGCCAAGCAAAACCCACAGGATATTTTTATCAGGATCGATATTACTAATCGAAACAAAAAAGAAGCGCCCATAACAGTATTACCAACCCTTTGGTTTTACAATCGTTGGGTGTATACAGCCGACCAGCCAAAGCCTTCTATAAAACTGGTTGATAAAACTTCTGTATGTGCCAGGCACAGTATGATGGGGAATTACTATTTTTATTTTCAACCTCCCAACGACAGGCTGTTCACTGAAAATGAAACAAATTTTTACAAATTTAATGGCACCGGCGATAAAAATGCTTTCACAAAAGATGCTATCAATGATGCTATAGTAAACAATACAGGTAAAACAAAACTCCGCAATAAAAAAGAAGGCACTAAATTTTCGCCGGCGTATGAAATGGTTTTAAAAGGTGGCGAGACAAAAACTATTTACTGTAGGCTTACCAATAGTGCTGATACAAGGCCTTTTACAAACGGCTTTGAAAAAATATTTACCGTAAGAAAAGAAGAAGCAGATGCTTTTTATAAAGCGATACTGCCCACAGATATTCCTGCTGACCTGAAAAATATCCAGCGTAAAGCATTGTCTGGTTTGCTGTGGAGCAAACAATATTACCATTATGATGTAGAGCGGTGGCTTACTACAAGTGACGATATTACACCTGTGAATATGGGCAAACAAAAAGGCCGCAACAGCGACTGGACGCATTTGAAGAACCAGGATATTATTGCGATGCCTGATAAATGGGAATATCCCTGGTATGCGGCATGGGACCTTGCTTTTCACTGTATTTCCTTGGCAATGGTGGATGTGGTGTTTGCCAAGCACCAGTTGCAATTGATGATGAGGGAATGGTATATGAAACCAGATGGGCAATTGCCGGCATACGAGTGGAACTTTAGTGATGTAAATCCACCGGTGCAGGCATGGGCAGCAATGGAAATTTACCGTATTGAAAAAGAAACTTACGGGGCTGGAGATGTGCTTTTTTTAAAAAGAGTGTTTCAAAAACTGCTGATAAACTTTACCTGGTGGATAAACAGGAAAGACAGAAGCGGCAACAACATTTTTGAAGGCGGCTTTTTGGGCCTTGATAATATTGGTGTGTTCAACCGCAGCCATCATTTTACAGAAGGGATGCAATTGGAGCAGGCGGATGGTACCAGCTGGATGGGTATGTATGCTCTTAATATGATGGACATGGCACTGGAAATATCAAAACATGATATTGCATTTGAAGACAGCGCAACCAAATTTTTTGAACATTTTGTATTGATCGCAGAAGCGCTCAACAGCCACGCCATGTGGAATGACGAAGACAAGTTTTTTTATGATACACTTTGTGTTGACGGCCAGGAACCATTATCCTTACGCATACAAAGTATTGTTGGGCTCACCAGTTTATTTGCTGTGAGCAATATCAGCAAAGAACAGTTTGATGCAGTGCCTGATTTTACCAAACGCATTGAGTGGTTTGAAAATTACCGAAGGACAAATAAAAAATACTGGCCCAATGAAGAACGTGGTGATGATGAAGAAGTATTGGTATCATTGGTACCAAAAGACCGGTTGGTGTTTTTATTGCAACGGCTCTTGCATGAAGATGAATTTTTATCCGATGGTGGCATCAGGGCTTTATCAAAATACCATAAAGCCAATCCTTATTCTGTAACAATTGATGGCGAGACTTACAACATACAATACGATCCCGGCGACAGTACCAGCAATTTATTTGGTGGCAACAGCAACTGGCGTGGCCCTGTATGGATGCCCATTAATTATCTTATCATACGTGCTATAAGAAAGTATGGAGAGTTTTATGGTGATAGTTTAAAAGTGGAATGCCCGGTAGGTTCTGGCAATATGCTTAACCTGCTGGAAGTGGGAGAGTTGCTTACATTAAGAGTGATAAGCCTTTTTGCAAAAGATGAAAAAGGCAACCGTAAGTTGTACGGCGGGTATAATGATTTTTATAAAAAGCCAGGTAATGAAGACCTTGTTTTATTTTATGAATATTTTCATGGCGACAGTGGTGCAGGTCTTGGCGCCAGTCATCAAACAGGATGGACATCTTTAGTAGCTGATCTCATTGGTGGTAAAGAAGTAGAGAGTGAAGAGTTTAAAGAAGGTAAGGGGCATGAGGTATTTTTGGAAAAGGATGATGAGTAAATGTATTGGGTGCAAACATTTGTTATTTTTTCAGCATCGTTGTGTCACTCACTTATACGAAATACCTTTATTGAGCGATAATGAAATTTCTCATTTTTTTAAACTTTTTTTTACTCTTTGCAGGTACAGCTTATTCTCAAAATGAGAATAAGGTTGATAGTATTTCTGAATTGCTGCAAGGAGATTATTATATAGAAGGTCCGTTAAAAGGGGGACGATGGTCAATAAAAAATGACACATCATTGTTATGGAAAAGAGCACACGATCTATTTAGACATATGCCACTAAAGTCAGTTTCAAATTGGTTTGATACTTCCAAGCATGTACTAAAGTATTATGCCTTTTTAAAACTACTTGATCTAAATGATTCCTTAGCCTTTGTGAAACTTGAACAAATAGGAAACGATTCAGTTAAGGTTAATTTTTCTTTTGATGATGATAATTGGGGTGATGAGAAATTTAACCAGTTGTTGCTGTCAATGTATAAACAATTTGCTCAGGCTAAATATTACGATGGCGGCACCGTTCATTTAGGTATTTATTATTTTGGGCCTTCAATTCGAAAGTTTCCAAAGGCAAACAGTAGTACTTGGCGGAAAAAATATAGCGAGATAGAAGAGTTTGCAAAGAGATATAATCTAAGGCCTTTTTGATTAGTGTTTTCTTTACTTAAAATACTTCCCAATCACTGGTAACTGCTGAAACTCTTTCTTCTCAATTGTAGCTACAAACCAAAAGAAACCGATCAACAATGCAAAGGCTGTTCCCACAGAAAAATAAATATTATTAGACAGCATCCCTAATCCTTTGTGTATAAAGAAAACTAAAGTAGTCAGCACTAAATAAGCGATCAGTTTCTTTTTGGCATAAGGAATTTTATAGTGTTTTTGTCCAAGCATGTATGAGGCTATCATCATAAACGCATAACAGGTAAAAGTAGCCCAGGCGCTACCGGTGTAACCAAAATGAGGTATCCACCAGATATTTAATAAAACAGTTATCACTGCACCGGCGATTGTTATTGCAGCGCCGTATAAATTTTTATTGGTGAGTTTGTACCAAACAGAAAGATTGTAATAAATGCCAAGAAACACACTGCCCATTGCCAGGATGGGAACTATGTGAATGCCTCTTCCATATTCAGGATATTTGATAGTGAGTATTTCTTTAAACACATCAAGAAATAACCCTATGAACAAAAACATAAAGCAACAGGCGATCACAAAAAATTTCATCACCCTTGCATAAGTTTTTTGTGCGTTTTCATTTTTACTCTGGTTAAAGAAAAATGGCTCTGCCGCCATACGAAACATTTGTATAAAAATCGTAATTAATACTGCAAGCCGGTAGTTGGCTGCAAATATTCCCAATTCTTCTTTTGCTTTTATTGGGTCGGTAGCCATATGTTGATACACCAGCCTGCTCAGCATTTCGTTTATCATACCGCCAAGTCCTACCACAATCAGCGGCCAGGAATATGTCATCACTTCTTTCCACATTTTCTTATCAAACCGGAAACGAAAATCTTCCCACTGCGGCCATAACAGGAAAAAAGTAACAGCGCTGCCTACTAAATTTCCAATTAGATAATAACCGATGCCAATCGAAGGATCATACAACAACAACCAAACACTGTTGGGATTTGTTGCTGCGATCCGGGGGCAAACGCCAACAAAGAATATCACCACCAACACATTCACCACAATACCCATCACCCTTACAAAAGCATATTTACGTGGCCGGCCTTCCTGCCTCAGTTTGGCAAAAGGCAATGTTGCCAGCGTATCTAAAAAAATAATACCAGTGAGCCAAACAAAATATTCAGGGTGTGCCGACATAAATGTGGCATCAGCCAGTTGCTGTGTAAACAGCAGTAATATCCCTGAAAACACAATAGTGGATATGATCAGTGAAGTATTGAGGATATTATAGAGTTTGTATTTATCGCTATCCTGCACAAAACGGAAATAACTTGTCTCAACACCATAACTAAAAAGGATATTTAAAAAGGGAACAATGGCATATATCTGCGTAAGGTCTGCAGTATCCACTGCATGAAAAATAAAACTCAAAGAAAAATTAAGTATATAACCCAAAAACCTGCTGCCGATAGTAGGCAAGCCATACCATAATGTTTGTGATGCCAATTTTTTTACGCCGCTCAATGATTGTGGTTTATAGCAAATTTAACCTGATAATATGAAGGAGTAAGCCGGTTTAAAAAAATAAAATGTGAATAGCATTAATACCAGTGCAACCTTTTTTTTACAAACACTATCTTTGCAAAAAATTAATTGTTATGAAAAAATTGCTACTATCAGCAGCTATATCCTTTATTACGATAACCGCCTTTTCGCAGGCACGTACTGCCACAGCCGATTATAACAAAACCATGCAGCCTGCTGTGGAAATAGAGATCCCTTTTGAAGAAAAGACGGTGATGAAATCGCTGGTGGAAAAAATGGAAAAGAAAGGCTATAAGGGAAAGGAAAGCAAAGACTATATGGTATTTAAAGGTGTTACCATGAGTGAACTGGGTACCGGCACTTATGATCTTTATTTTAAGGCCGACCGCAAAAGCCGTAAAGAAAAGGATATTACTGTACTCACTATGCTGGTGTCAGGCGGTTACGAAAAATTTATCAGCGAAGCAGACGATTCAGAGCTACACAGTAAAATGAAAACGTTTCTTGACAAGCATACAGAACAGGCAACCGCTTATGATCTTGAATTGCAGATAAAGGAACAGACAGAAGCCGTTGAAAAAGCTGCAAAAAAATATACCAATTCAGTGGAAGATGGTGAAGACCTGGTGAAGAAAAAAGAAAAACTGGAAAAGGAAATTGTGGACAACACTCAAAAACAGGCCGATATGAAAGCAGAGTCTGAAAAACAGGTACAGATTTTAGAAACCCTCAAGGCGAAGAGAAAGCAATAAAGGGGGTATTTATACGTTATTCAGGAAGTGCAATGTAACAATTGCACTTTTTTTCATCCCATATCCGCCACAGTATGAAATTATGGTACATATCGCTTATTCTTAGTATCGTTTCCTGCGTCATACTGATGATCATTTACTTTTTACCCGATACTTATACTATTTTTCACTGGACAAAGACTGAAGTACAGGCTGGCGTATTATTCCCTGTTTTACTGTTAAGCTGGGCCACAGCTTTATTTGGCTTTTTATTTAATAACATGTTTATTGATAAAAACCTGGTGGAAAAAGATGCCGAAACAATGCGTCCCCTAAAAGCATACCTGCCTACTTACCTTGGCATACCGGCATTTACATCTTTTGTGTGGTTTATCATCCGCTGGTACAAAGGGCGGCCAAATCTTTAGAAATTTATTTTCTTCCGGCCTTGTTTTATTTCTCCCTGTTTCTTTTTACTATCCAATCTTTTTTCTTTTGCGGCCTTACTTATTTTGGTGGGTTTTCTCTTTTTAGGAACAATAAGGGCTTTTGTTACCAGTTCATTCATTTTTCTTATCACTATTTGCTTGTTGCCAAGCTGTGATCTTTCTTCCTGGCTTTTTACCAGTAACATACCATCTGCATTTATTTTATTGGCTAATTTTTCTGTTACCAGTATTTTTTGTTCTTCTGTAAGAAAAGCAGTGCCAGCCACATTCCAGTAGCCTTCCACCATTGTTTCCACTTTATTTACGTTTTGACCGCCTTTTCCGCCACTACGGGCAGTCCTGAACGTTATTTCACTGCTGATATCCATATCCAAAATTAGTTTTTTTGCGTATTTCACAAGGTAAACATGGTCTTAATAGCGGTATTTTACAATAAAAAATTACATTTGCACATAACCAACCACCCGTTGATGATCAAAGGCATATATCATTCATTAACTGAACGCAAGAGATCAGGTAAAAAATCATTTGCTGTATTAATTGACCCCGACAAGGTAAACGACCAAAGCATGGGGCAATTGATAACGCTTGCCGTTGAGGCAAAGGTTGATTATTTCCTTGTAGGTGGTAGTTTGGTTATCTCTAATTACTTAGATGAATGCCTGCAGTTGATAAAAAGCAGTTGCAATATTCCCACTATCATTTTTCCCGGCAGCCCTTCGCAGGTGAGTAAATATGCTGATGCATTATTATATCTTTCGCTTATCAGTGGCCGAAACCCTGAATTGCTTATTGGACAACATGTGGTGAGTGCGCCGGTGGTTAAAAAAAGCGGTCTCGAAATAATGTCAACCGGTTATATGGTGGTTGATGGAGGTGCTCCTACAACTGTTTCTTATATCTCTAATGCCAGCCCATTGCCCAGTGATAAAAATGAAATTGCCGTATGCACAGCCATGGCTGGCGAAATGCTGGGCATGAAACTTATTTATATGGATGCCGGCAGCGGCGCCAAACGTGCCATTCATGAAAGCATGATCGAGAAAGTAGCTCAATCTATTTCTGTTCCTCTTATTATTGGTGGCGGTATTATCGAACCGGAAAAAGCTTACATCAATTGTAAAGCAGGTGCTGATGTAATTGTTGTTGGTAATGCTATTGAAAAAGATCCTTCGCTGATTAAAGAAATGGCGGCTGCGGTACATAGTGTGCCGGTTTCTGTTAGTTAGTGATCATCTCCCATTCACATCCAACCTCACTCCCGTATTAATATTCACCGGTGCATTCTTCAACATGCGTATGCTCCTGATAACTGTATTAGCAGTAAGTGTTGGATACCTTACAGCGCCTGAAGGAATAACCACATCTGTATATTGGTCTGGCACAACAGCACAACTCCAGTTTGTTGCAGTAAACCAATCAGTACTTGTTGCACCGGTCCATAAGTTTTTAAACCGCACTGTAAATTCTTTGCCGTTTGCACCATTTACCACACACCTGTATTTATAGCCGGAATAAGAGGTGGGTGCATTGTTGATCTGCAGCAAAAGGCTGGTTGTACCGGAATAAATGGCCCCGTTAGTTATGTTGGCGAAACCGCTTCCCGTATCCACCTGCCATTGAAAAGTAGTGCCTGCCGGTGAGGCAGTAATGGTAAAGCTGCTGTTGCCCTGGCATGTATAATATGATGGAGCAATATTGTCTTTGCTCAACCAGAATTCGCTAAAGCTTGTTGCTGAAAACTCTGCGTAATAACCATTGCCATGCGGAACAATAAGCACATTGGCGGGAGAAATAAATTGATAGTTGTTGAAATTGTCATCGATGGTTCCGTTAT
This sequence comes from Bacteroidota bacterium, assembly GCA_040385725.1. Taxonomy (GTDB): domain Bacteria; phylum Bacteroidota; class Bacteroidia; order Chitinophagales; family Chitinophagaceae; genus Ferruginibacter. Next base: position 10,417 of record JAZKGV010000131.1, read on the forward strand.
CTTCTGTAAACTCTTCCCTGTATTTTATCACACCCAGTTCATAAGCATCTGCAGGTTTAATACAACTGCTGCAACCGGTTGCATTAATTAATGCATTTGCTTCTTCATCTGTAAAGTAAAGCCTCACCAAAACACTCCCCACTGGATTAAGGGTACGCCTGAGCACATAGTTCCTGTCTGCATAATACTGGCCATTACTGTTTCTTATGCCGTTACTGTTAAGGTATGGCTGTATGCTTACTGTTCCAAGATTTTGCCCGTTGGCATTTATTTCTGCAATAACAGAATCATTGATGGCAAAAGGCACCCAGTTATTACCTGATACCGCTGCGGAAACAATAGTATTATCAATCCTGTCAGCAATAATTGCTTTTTCATGTACCCTCACATCATCAATGCCAATACCTTCTTCTGTTACGCCGGCATCGCTGCTCATTACAAAACGGAAACGTACAGTAGTATTGTTTACCGGTATATCAATACTTGCCACTTCCCATCTGCCAGATGTATTATCCCAGCTATTGTGGGCTACATCGTTATACCAGTTGGTTCCTTCACCAACATTGCCCAGTTTGTTCCATGTTTTTCCATCGGTGCTGTATTCCACCCATGAGTAATCAAAATCCTGCTCAGTCTCAAAAATGTGGCTGAAAGAAAGTACAGGATTGTTTAAGCCAATTAAGTCGAAACAAGGTGAAGCCAGGTAAGATGTTTCATTGTCTGTATAATTGCCTGTAAGATTAGTTGTCCAGGCTTTTGTTCCACTGGCAGCTTTGTTTATGAATGATTTTGCAGGAGTGCCCCACTGCCATGTATTGTTTGTGCCATAAGAATAAAAATTCCCATTATTACTTTCAAAATCCTGCAGATATGGATAAGTTGAAATAATGGGGCTGCTGTGGAATGTAAAATTGAGTATGCTGTCGTTTCCTGCATAATTATCGCCTGCATATTTCACCCATAGATCAATACTGTAATCTATGTAAGCAGAAAAATCGGCTGTTTGTGTAAATACATAATCGAGTGTTTGATTGGCTGCAAGTGATGGTATGGTTTCCGTAACAACACTGCCATTGTTTACCCGGTAATTCACCTGCACATTACTGAGGGCAATGTTGTTGTAATTTTTTATTTTGATGCTGACAGCATTGGTTGATGACAGACCACAACCTTTTTTATCAGGAAAATTTAGATTAAGTATTGAAACGTCATTCAGTGCTTCACTCAATATAAAGTTATCAAATGTATAGCCGTCATCAATATCAACAATTGGGTTAGGACTGTTGGCAGAATTGTTTCCCTGCTGCCCTAATTTGATTTGAAAAGTTTCAGATATAGTTTGTGGAGGTGATACGCTACTCAATACTTCATTTATATTGACGATCCCTTTTCTCCACTCACCCACGCCAGCCTGGTTGGCAAACAGATCAAAAGCTTCCACCCAATTATTATTTTCACTTCCACGTATCCAGATTTTATTTCCCGGAGCATCCGCTTGCCCATGATTTTTATAATAGAAATCAAAACGTATTTGTTTAGAAGTAAAAAGCGATAAGTTATAATTCATAACAGCACTATCGGCATTGCTGGTGTTACTGTAAGGCGCCTGGTCTAATGTAAGTGCATTGTTCCCGTTTAAAGCAAAGCCTGTGTTTACAAAAACCCTTGCCCTTCCCCTGCTGCTGCTGGCACCAACGTCAAGATATTTATTTCCGCCAATAGCCATTTCCGCAGCAGTAAAATCTGTGGCTGTTGTTGTTTCAAAATTTTCGGTGAGTGGCAGCGAAGCAATAGCATCGTTGTTGATGTACTTAACCGTTTTGTAGGCTGTATCATTCAAATGATTGTTGTCGCCGGTTTTGGTTATCCATGCTTTAAAATTGTATTGATAACCTGAAGGTGGTATTGGATAGGTGCCAGTGAAAGTATAAGTAATGGAAGCACCAGAGCTGATGGCTGTATTCGCTGTTTCGGTAACCACATTCCCACCATAATCAAACGAAATATTATACGGCCCTGTAATGGTTCCGGCACTGGTGTTTTTGATAGTAACTTTTACCGGTTTTGTTGCATTGGCAGCATTTGAAAATAATTGCCTTGCAGTAATGGGTTCTAATATCGAGTCCACTTTAAGGTCATTAGTAAATGATGCCAGTGAACAATCGCCACTGTTTGGCCTTATTGACACAGAAATGGAACGCCTTCCTGAAACAGTATTGTTTTTTGCGCCAGCACCAAACCAGTATGTTTTGTTTTTATCAAGGCCGGTTATCAAATAAGAAGTTGATGCTGTATTGCCAATAACCTGCATGCTGTCGCCGATCAATTGGTAAACATCATAACTGGTTGCACTGATAATAGCAGGCCATGTTAATTGTATGGCGCCTTCGCAGGCATTGCTGGCTGTTACTGCCGGTTGACCGAGTATAGTGAAATTAAAATTACTCTGGTCTGTTAATGCAGTACCATTCCTGCTTACCCGTATCAATGTATTGTTGTTAACTATTGCCGGCACTATCCAGTTATAAACTCTTGCAGTAGATAGAACATTATTGTCAATCACCGTCCAGCTATTGCCGTTATTAAAGGAACATTCAATAGTAAAATTATTGGCCTCACTGCCATAGGCATTCCAGCGTATGTTTTCGCTTTCACCTGGCACCAATGTTTCACCACCGCAAGGATATTCAACGGTTACGCTGTTCTTTAAAATTTCATAAGTAACTACATAGTCCTGCGTTCCTGAGGGAATATTAAAGCCATTTATATTGGCAGAATAAACACCGGCAACAGGATTTTCAATCACCACCTGTTCTATATTGTTTATATGGTCAGCAGCTTCAGTTGCCACAATATTTACATTCGAGGGCGTTGCATTCAAACTCATTGGCCGGTGCAATGCCAATGATGGTTCTATTCCAACAAGATCAAGATCATTCACCAAAGATGTTCCTGCGTTGCTGGCTGCAGCAGGATCGTTCCAGTACAGCATTATTTTTAAGCGGCGTGTGTTGGCAGGTACAGTAATATTATGTGTGTTGCTGCCTGCATTGGCAATGCTGCTGATAAAATAACGGTTGCTGTCAAGCGCTTCCACGGCACGCCTTGTATTCATCATGCCAAATCCATAAGTATAATCCGGCCCTGCATTACCAAGATCTTCAGCAGTATTGCAGGCAACGGCTTTTACCAGGTCGCTTTTTGGATTAGCCCCTGCATGTGTCTGCCTGTAGCGCTCATACATCAGTGCCAATGATCCGGTGGCTCCCGGGGCTGCCATGCTGGTGCCATAATTATCGCCATAAGTATTGAAAGCATTGGTGGATGTTACAGCAAAGCCATCGGTTACGATCTCTGGTTTTATTCTTCCGTCAAGTGTAGGGCCACGGCCGCTGTAAGAAGCGATGCTGTTGCTGCCCACATTCATAGCGCCAACAGTTAAGATGT